>NZ_NUEU01000003.1:0-76635 GCF_002556365.1 Bacillus sp. AFS002410 | reverse complement strand
TTGACCTTATAATACGAACTAATGCGTTAGTTACATAACATTTTGGAGCTGTGATCGGCTCTTTTTTTATTCAACAAAATGGCAGTTTAGTTGTATAAGATTTTTTTGAAAATTACCTATATTAATAAAATAAAGCTAGTGTTTAAGAGGAGGACTTATGGAAATTAGTGATGAAATCTATGATAAAATAGTTGAACTTTCTGAGGAAGGTGATGCTTTATTTGAAGTTCAGGATTATGTTGGCGCCATTAAGAAATACAAAAATGCATTAGAACTAATACCTGACCCTAAATATTTATGGGAAGCTAGCACTTGGGTACTTACCGCACTTGGGGATGTGTATTTTCATCTTGAGGATTATCACAAAGCAAAGAATTATTTTTATGATGCTTTTAATTGTCCTGAAGGAATGGCAAATCCTTTCATACTACTGAGATTGGGTCAAAACTTATATGAAACCTATGAAGAAGAAAAGGCAAAGGAATATTTGTTGAAAGCTTATATGTTGGAAGGTCAGGACATATTTGAAGAGGAAGACCCAAAGTATATAAAGCTAATTCAAGAACTAATATAGGGGGAATTAAGGTTGAAAATATCAAATCTTGAACAGAGAATATCTTCACTTTTTGACAAGAGTAACGAGGAGTTCGATTTAGGAAACTACGAAGACTCAATAAATTACCTCCTAGAAGCCTGGAATGCTATACCCGAGCCTAAAGGTATTTACAAAGATAGTTATCATTTTGCTTTATATCTAAGTGAGACCAATCTCCTGATTAATAATTTTATTGAAGCTAAGAAATGGGCTGATGTAATTTATAGCTGTGGTCTTGATAGAATCGACTCAGGGGAAAGAGAATTTCTATCAGGAAAAGTAGCTTATGAAATGGGAGATATAAGCGCTGCAAGAAGCTATTTTGATTTAGCAAATGAAAAATCTGAGGGAAGATGTTTTATTAATGAAGATAAGAAATATGTAGAATTCTTCAAACAAAAGTAATATTCCTATATGTCAAAAGCTGCTTTATAGTAACTTTGCTTATTAAACTAACTAATGCGTTAGTTAAAATGAACCTAGAGTAGTACGTAAAAGGAGTATTCATCATGTTTGTATATTTAAATCTGTTTTTAGCGATTGTTATAATCCTATTAGTAACATTTTTTATCTACTTTTCTTATAAAATTATAAGAGGAAAAAAGACAATTAATTCTTGGATTACATTGATTGGTTTATCTGTGTTTATATTTATTGTTATTTGGCAGGTGTTAATTGCTCTTGGTGTTGTTCAACCATAAGAGTTCTAAAGGTTGTCTAATTAAACAACCTTTTTTTAGTTAAAAAATCAACAATTAAATTTAACAGAGCCCTTGTGGAACCAATTAGATTAAAAGAAATTCCAAACGGCATTAGAAGTATTGTTGGAGATATTATTGAAATAGCATTTCCACGACAAGGTCACACATCAAACGTAGGTATTCTAAAAACAACGAATGGATACTACGTACTAAAAAGAACAAAAGGCGAACAGTATTCCTCTTTACTGACAAAAGAAGTACATGTACTAAATGAGTTATCTCAAACTGAGTTGTCGATTCCAAAAGTTTACAATTATATAGAGGATAAAAATGAAGATTCCTTTTGGTCATTAATGGAGAATATTGAAGGTGAAACATTAAGAAGCTATTTATCTATCGAGAATACAAAAGAAAAAAAATACGAAGCGATCTATAATTTTGGTAAAACTTTATCAAAGCTCCATTCCACAATTTGCCCGGATTCATTAATAAATAATAAATTGTGGCTGGATGATCAGTTGATTCAAGCCGATTATAATTTTAAAAATTTCAAAGTAGATGGCACTTTAAAGGTGTTAAATAGATTAAAAGAAAATAAGCCAAGGACAGTTAATCAGACGTTAATTCATGGAGATTTTACGATTGATAATGTATTAGTCAAGAATGGAGAAATCACGGGTATTATTGATTGGAGTGGAGTAGCCTACGGAGACCCGAGGTATGATGTTTCATTGGCAATACGGCCTAAACCAAATATTTTTGAGAATAAAGCTGAAGTCACAATCTTCTTTGAAGGTTATGGAAATAGATTGATTAGTGATGAGAAATATCAATATTTTGTTGGAATATACGAGTTCTTTTAATGATTTATTATTTATATCAAACACGAAAGAGGATCAATTAAGTAAAGAAAAATTTATTTAAGAGCTAGTAGGAAGAGCATTAGAGTGGCAATACAAATGACCTAGTTATTGAACGCATGCTTTAGTTAATCAAAATGAACGGAAATTATAAAATCCCCAAAGTAGACTGCTAATCTATTTAATCAGATAAGCTTGATCGCATGTCTACTATAAGGGGATAATATTAATTAATCAGTTTTTTAGTTCAAAAACAAACATGAAAATTATTGATTCCTAAGTCGAAGAAAATAAAACCATGTTCTAACAGTATTAATACCAAAAAGTAGTGCAACAACTAAAAATAGTACCATATTTAAAATTATTCCTTTTGGATGAAAATAATTAAGAGTATTTAGATCTTGAATAAATATGTAGATATACATAATAATTAACGGGATAGTCCAACTAGTATATGAGACTGCTACCTTTTTGGCGTGTTTTAAAAGGTGGGTTTTATCACTGTAAATTCGCGGACTTACTTCACCTTTTTGATATTCTCGGGACCAAATAGTCCACTTTTGTATAGATGAATAGGAAGTAAAAATATTTTTCCAGCCAGCTTCCTTGTGAATGTCAAAATAGCCTTCATTTGATATGTTTTGATAATCAGCACAATAACTCACCTTACGTGGCTCACCTTTAATAAAATAGAAAGCGGTTTCTGTTTTTCCAACTCGATAAAGATTAAACCCGAGTTCTTCCATATTAACTAGCCATCTTTCAAGTTGATCAGGAGCATACATCCATCCAAACTTTCTTTTTACAATCATTGATCCCGAAAGTTTTAACTGTTTTTCTTCTTTTTTAGTTAGTCTGTTTTCACTATATACTTCATTTGGAAGTTTTTCTTGTTTTTCCGAGAGCTATAATTTATTCGTTTTTCTAATCTTAAATACTGAATAAATAGCAATTATAAAAAGCGCAATTGCAATTCCTAGACATGTATATGTAATAATCCATAAAGGGCTTTTTACTACTACAATAGGCTCATCCTGAAAAAACGCCATACCAAATATAGATATATTCATTAATGCAACAAATAAGAAATAAATTAAGAATCCACTATATGTATACATAATCGTTTTATTACGCTTTATAATGCCATCACGTACGGAGGCAGTTTTTAATTGTTCAATTGGTTTATCATTAGAAATAAATTGCCATTTTCCACACTGATTACTTTTTATCCAGCCTTCATCAGATAATGATTTAGACATTGAAGAGGCTCTAATTTTATCATATACTACGCGATATGTTTTTGTTTGGGATTCGCTATTTTGAAAGTAAAAGTAACGTAACCATCTATTTACTTTTACTAAGATGTATCCATTTTCCGCCATTTCTGAAAGCCATTCTTCTGTCTTTTTTACGTCATAGCTCCAAAATGGTCTAAATACTCTTATCATAAAAAAGCCTCCTCATATTTTATAGCATTTTGGTGAAGTTCTTTTAGTCTTTTTATCTCTGCAGCAATTATTTTTTTTCCATTTTCAGTAACTTCATAAACGGTTTTTCTTTCTTCATCAGCAAAAACAGTAATGAGTCCATCTTTTTGCATTTTTGTAAGTGTACCGTAAACTGTACCCGATCCCAATTGAATTCGTGATGCTGAAATTTCTTCCACATGTTTAATAATACCGTAACCATGACGTGGTCTTGTTAGAGATAGTAGAATGTAAAATGCGGTTTCAGTCATTGGTAGGTATTTCTTTAACACTTTTTCGATATCCAATATAACCACCTCTTTAGGTTAACTCTCAAAGATTGTACAAATGAATTTATATCACAACTAAATATGTCATGATATGACTATATCACGGTGCGACATAGTTAACAACGAAATATTCTGAAAAAATTGAGGATTAGGAAATAAGGTAATTAAGTTATAAGAGAGTCTTATTTTCTGAAAAAAATGTTCGTTATTTAATAAAGTAGTTGGGGCAATGTTTTACGCTAAGGCCTGTTAGTTTTGAACTAACGTCTTTTCTGAACTAGAAGGAATTAATGGCAATAATAGTTAATTAGTAGGGAGGACAAAATATGAATCTGAAAGTTTCTGAAATAGTAAGCAATTGGGACCTTGCTGTTATTTACATTCACGTAATCTCTAATAAAGTATCCATATTTACTAATGTAGACGGCAAGAAATATGTACTTAAGCAAAAAGAAGCAGGTCTAAAAGAAATCATTAAAGAACATGAACTTTTAAATTATCTAAATTCTAAAAATATTAGTGTTCAGATTCCGTTAATAAATAAAAATGGGGAAGATTTTTGCGAATATAAAGAAGAATTTTTCGCAATTTATGAGTATTTTGAAGGAGATATAATTACACCTAAGGAATGCTTAGAAGGTGGTCATTTTCCTAAGTTGTTTGGTGAAGCAATCGCGAAACTACATAAGGCAATGGAGACGTTCAAAGATGAGCATGATTTCACTAAAAGAAATCTCTATAATAACGTGTTTGGTTGGGCAGTTAATGTGATTAATTCTAATAAGAAAATTAATGAATTAAATTTGATTTTCGAAGAGATCGAAGCTGACGTTAAAAATATTTCCGAAGTTTTACCAAAACAATTAATTCATAGAGATCCACACACATCGAATTTTATTATGAAACATAATGAATTAGTTGGAATCATAGATTTTGAGATTGCTGAAGAAAGTATTAGGATTTTTGATGTGTGTTACTGTGCAACAAGTATTTTAAATGAAGTTTTTTCAGATCATACGTTAAGACAAGATTGGATTGCGTTTGTTGGAGAGTTATTTAATCGTTACAGTTCAATTAATCAATTATCCGATGTTGAGGCTAATTCGATATGGCACACAATGCTCTGTATCCAAACTATTTTTATGGCCTATTTCATCGATTATCCAAATCTTTTCGATAGTAACAAAGAAATGTTTTTATGGATATATGAAAATAGAAATCATATAGAAAAGAAAATAGTAATTTAACTAAATAGACGTTTTGTTTTATAAAGTTAACTGGATTTTTGCAGTAAGATTGCCGTGGAGGTAACTAAGTGACAATAAAACTAACTAAAGACAAATTGAGATTAGCAAGAGAATATATAATGACAAAAGGTAGAAATTTAGAACAAGAGATATATAAATTTCATTTTGAAAATGGGAGTAAAAAATCAGTAATCCATGAACTTGAAAGGTATCAGGGAGAAAATGGAGGTTTTAAAAATTTAGGTGAAGGTGAAAGACTTTTTGAAAATGCTATGGATACAAATATGGCCTTTCAAATTCTACATGCTATTAACGCTAGTAGAAATGAGGAAATTGTTCAAAGCGGTGTTAATTATATAATGAAATCCTATGATAAAGATCTCAAATATTGGTATCAAAATCCAAAAGATTCACCTGTTGAATATTATATGATTACCGATAAATGGGCGAATCCATGTGCAGAGTTAATTGCTTATTTACATGATTATAAGGAACTTGTACCAAGCAATTTTCTAGCTGAAGTGACAGAGGGGGCAATGAAAAAACTATCATTGCTAAATAAGGATGGATGGTTTGCTTCACTTTGTTTTCTTCGACTAGCTGATCGATTAGAAGATTCATTACGTGAAAAAATAATAGATAAAGTTAAAACGAATATATTTGACATAATCGAAACTAGGAAAGAGATTTGGTCAAATGAATATTGTGCAAAACCTTTCTGGTATGCTCCTTCACTACAAAGTCCACTATATTCTCTCCTTAAGGAACATGTTATTACTTGTCTTGAGAATGAAATACTTACACAATCAGACCAGGGAAATTTTATATTAAACTGGGAAGCCGGTTCAGGAGAAAAAGAATGGAAAAGTATTGTTACAATGGAAGTTTTACTAGTTTTAAAGAATTATGACATGATTTCAAATTAAGGAGGGATATTGATTGTACAATAAATTTCTGAGAAATCATTTTAATAAAGGTAAAGTGTTTATTAAGACTAATGGACGAAATATAGAAGACGCAAGGTTTGATTTTGAGTTTGAGAATGGAGATAAGAAAACTGTATTGAACGAGTTAATGGAATATCAGAATGAGGATGGAGGTTTTGGAAAAGCCTTAGAACCAGACTTTCGGTTACCAAAATCATCTCCCATGGCAACATGGGCTGCTGGACAAATCTTGAAGGAAATAGATGCGGATGCAGATCATCCAATGGTAAAGAGTATGATTGAATATCTTTTGAAAACATATAAACTCAAAACAGGTATGTGGGATTCTGTGCTACCAGAGACAAATGATTACCCACATGCGCCTTGGTGGCATTGGACAGAAGGTGTGCAAGAAAATTGGATGTATAATCCTGGTGTGGAACTAGCCGCTTTCATAGTGCATTGGTCCGCGCATAATAGTCAGGCTTCAATAACTGGATGGAATTCGATCGAAAAGGCAGTAAATCATTTAATGATAAAAAATGAAATGGATAGACATGAAATCAATAATTATCTTCAATTCATAAAAATAATCGAACCTTATAAAGAGCTATTTGAATTAAGAAACCAGTACACATTAGAAAGCGTTACAACTAAAATACTTGATCTAGCTGAAGAATGCGTAGATAAAGATGTTTCAAATTGGGGAACAGGGTATAAAGCTCTTCCGTTAGACTTTGTTGAACATCCTAATCATCAACTGTGCGAAAGATTAGGTCATTTAATTGATAAAAATATAGATTTTTATATACAACAAATTAATGAGGATGGGGTTTGGGACATTTCATGGCGTTGGGGTAGTTACCCTAAATATTTTGAAATCGCCAGACAACAATGGATGGGGATTCTTGCGGTAAAAAGGTATAAGCAGTTTAAAGCATTTGGTTATCTTTAGAATAAAAGGATTGCTATTGTTTCTCATTATTAATATAAAAATCTTGTAACTGAAATAAATAGATTAAAGGAGAAATTAGTTACATTGGATATTCATGAATCTATACTAATAAATAAAAATAAAATTGAAGTTTTATATAAAGGAAATAAAGGACCACTAATTATAATCCTAACAGGGATGGCATGTTCTTTTGATGAGTGGTATGAAGTAATAGAAATTTTAAGTCAAAATAATAGAGTACTATCATTTCATCGCCGTGGACTTGGTGAAAGCGAAATTGGAGAAGAAAGCAATAATACTGAATCAACCGTACGCGATCTAGTTGCAATAATGAATCACTTTAACATTAAAGAACCCATTTATTTAATCGGACATTCTTATGGTGGTCTGTGTGCACAACATTTTGTTAAAATTTATCCTAAAATTGTGGCTGGAATGATTCTAGTAGACTCTACTTCTGTAGATTTAAAAGAATTAGATAGCTTAGATTTACCAATCTTAGATGAAGATACTGATGAAGCTTGGATTGAAAAATGTTTAAATTATGCAACTAAGGAACCTAAAGAATTAAAAAGAATAATTAGTCCTACATTGAATAACAAACTTCGAAATTTGCCAATTAAAGCTCAACAGAGGTTATTGGACTTTCAAGTAAATCCTTCATTATATAAAGCAATGGCATCCGAGATTAAAGAATGGAAAAAAGATGCTGACTTTATCAAAAAATTAGGTGATTTTCCATCCGTTCCATTAATTGTAATTGGTCGTGATAAAGAATTCACCATTAAGTCTCAATTGAAAACAGGAATTCCTTTATGGGAGCTAAGAACTTTTGAAGAGAAATGGTCAGAACTAATCGCAGAACAAGCCAAACTATCTTCAAAAGGGAAATTGTATTTTGCGAGCAATTCAGGGCATTCTATATTTCTTGATCGTCCTGACATAATTATTGAAAGTATACATAGATTGACAAGTTATCAATAAATAGTTAAATTTTCAGCTCAGAATAATTAATAAGAAAATATGTAAAACAGGAGAATTGTGATGTCAAAGAAACATGACAAAGATGAAAATAAACCTAAAGAAAAATATGATGGTGTACACTTACTAGCGATGTTTGCTATTGTCTTTATCCGTGAATATTTTCATCTGTCATACAATTTCTTTTTTATAGCAGTTACTCTTTATATGGTTGTTGCCTACTATTATCTAGAAAAATGGAAGATGCGTAGAATTTTAAAATACGTTATTCTTGCTGTCATTGCTTTTTTGATAAGTAAATTTTTCCTTTAGGCCTTTTTACTCATATTTTGAACGGTTTAATCGACTATTTGGTCGATTTTTTTCATTTTTCACTATGATTTAATAAGAAACTTCTCATTTGGAAAACTATAATGAGGTGTTTTATGAAAAAATACATGATTTTAGTATTAATACTTTTTTTGTTATTTCCGAAAAATATAAAAGCAGCAGATGAAGATTATATATTGGTTTCGAAATCTGAAAAGGATAATATCACCTTGTTTGCTAAGAAGATTGGAGATATGTATAGAGATTTTAAAATTGAGTTTAAAGGAGAGACTTATTTTAGACTGTTCTGGATGAATGTAACAAACCCTACTTTTGCCCCACAGATTTTTTACGAGGATATTAACAAAGATGAAAATAAAGATTTAATAATTGTCTTGAACAAAGGGTATGGTACTGGTGTATTAGATGAAGAGGTTTATGTTTACAAGTATACTAATGGATTGATAGATGAAATTGTAGATAATCCTTTAGCTATTATTCATAAAAATGTTAAAACAAAGTTAACTAGCGAAAATGCTGAATTAATTATAGGTGGTAACAAAATATACACGATCGATACGAAATCGATAGAACAATCTCATTTAGGTGAAGATATTGGTTTTGGAAGCATTGTTGATTATGAAGTAATTGATAAAAAATTAATGGTTAGAGTAAGTGCACAAGTAACGCCTGCTATGTTTATTGGGGATATACTTATTACTTATGGATATCGAGATAAAATGTATCAAGCGAATAAGATTGAATTTATTCCGTATAATTCAACAGAAAAAAATCCTTTCTTGGGTCCATTAAATCAGTCAAATAAGTTCAATTAGAAAGCGAATTGGAATACCAAGTAACATGGATGTAGTTCTTGTTTTAAAGTTGATAAAAAGTTCATAACAATAGAGATCATAAGGGAAGATAACATCAGAGGTGATTTTATTGAAAATGAAATTTATGTTTTTAATTTTCATATTGATGTTGTCTTTTGGAACAAATATAGGATATGCACAACCTAAAGAGTGTCCTGTTTTAAGTAATTTAGAAAAAACATCGATGAAAGATCAGAATGAAGTGATAAAAGCATTAAATTCAATCATTCCAAAAACTTATGTTGCTAGTTCAGATGATCCTGACATCTATACAAAGTGGAATGTTTTAACCGCTAAACCATTCCCAAAAACTGTTGGCGTTAAAGAGGAAGAAGATTATTATGGAATGGCAAAGTATTTTTGTGGTAAAGAAATTGCTGAAAAATCTTGGCTAGTACGCTTAGATTTTCCAAAAGCTCCCGGAGCAAGTATAGGACAGGGGCAAATTTTTTTAGCAAAAGATAAGAAAAAAGGATGGTTTGTTTGGTTTAGATACCATTAAAGGTATTGGTTTTATGACGTTTAGAAGTTTAAATGCAACACCTTTTTATATTTAGTGGTTTAGTGTAAAGGAAGGAGTATCCATTAATAAAATAGAATTTTAGTAATAGCTTTATTAAAATTGTGCCTAAGAGTCCTATTGATGGCTCTTTTTTTTATGTATTTAGCTTTATTTAGTATAGCAGTATGAAATAATTTAATAAAAAATAAATTTATTACCAATAAACTGGATATTTGAACCGTCTAATAAGTAAAAGGAGGTATAAAATGGGGCAAACGAGTTCGCAACAAAGAGAAATTCTAATTGATGAATTAGATGAATTTAAACAATTATTTAATGAACATAAGAAGCATGTATTTGCAATGGCGCTTTCTATATTGAGAGACTTTGAATTGTCAGAAGATGTGTTGCAAGAAGTTTTTATAAAATTATTTCACCAGCTTAATCAAAATAAGATTTCAAATATTAAAGCTTGGCTGATTAGTGTTTCTCGAAATACTGCTTTAGATCTTTATCGAAAAAAGAAACGAGAAATAACAGGATTTGATGATGTTTTTTTCGAGCGAGCACAAATTCTTTCTGAAGATCCACTAGACAAAATAGTATTAACCAAATACATAGAAATGCTTGATTTTGAAGAAAGACAGATTGTTATTATGAAAGATTTTTCAGGTATGAAACACAAAGAAATTGCCATTATCCTTGAAATGCCGCTTGGTACGGTTCTTTGGAAGTACAGCAAGGCATTAAAAATGTTGAAAAAATGTTTAAAGTAAGGAGGGATACGATGGAGAAAGATAAAACGTTAATGCACTTGCATAGTGCAATTGAAAAACAGGTTCCTGATGTATGGGATAAAATTAAGGATAAGATTGTAACAGATGAACAAGTACATATAAATGAAGAATCATCGCTGATAAATGAAAGAGTTTTATACAAAAGTAGAGGATTATACAGAAGATTACTTGTAGTTGCAGCGGTTTGTGTGATTTGTCTACTATCGATAAGATTTACACCAGTGTTGGCATCGATTCAACAAATGTATGATAAAATTTTTTCAAGTGATCATATTGATGATTCAGGTGTTAGAGCTGCAATTAAATTAGGTCAACATCAAGCGATTAATCAAACTTATTTTGATGCTACAAATGATATAAGTGTACACTTTGAAGGAATTATGACTGATGATAAAGAGACAAAACTTTTATTGACTTACCATAGTAAAACGAAGGATTTAAAAAATTATTATATTGATATTTTTGAAGGTGATAGTTCGATCAATTTAACGGTTGGTAACAATAAAAAGCTGAAATTACATAACGTAGGATGGGGTAGTAGATATTACGACCGTAAAGAAAATAAAGTAGTGGAAGCATTGTCATTTGAGTCAATCAAAAAGTACAAAGGACAAAACATTCATTTAGAAATTGAAAATTTAACAATATATGGTGATAAAAAGGACAGTATGGTACCAGCAATTTGGAATCTTGATTTCAAACTAGCTAATTCTGCCATTTCTAATCGAGAAACAATTGAAATAAACAAAAATTTTACCTACAAAAACATAGAATACAAAATTAAAAAGGTTGAGTTTTCGACACTGGAAACAAGGGTAGTCGTTGCCGGCTCAGATACGAAAGTATTTACTGATGAAAGTGGAATGCGATACACAGTAATGAGTAAATTGGAAGAACAATTCCTTAATTCTAGAAAAATCGATAAAGAACTAGGGTATACAGTAAATAATAAAAAATCGGGAATTTTCTTAAAATCGGCTGGGGAAAAAGTTGTTCCGATTTTTAGTAAAGGTGAGGTGGCTGGTGAAGATGATGAATATATTATGATTTTTGCTCCAGTTAAGGATCGCCGGGACTGTGCGCTTGAAGTTGGAAATGATATAAAAATCCCTTTAATTAAAAAGTAATAAATTGAAAGGTTCGACATTTGTGTCGATCCTTTCTTTTGATTAGAAATCTAACTAGTAGAACAGAATTGGATGAATTATAGACAATTAAAAAAATATAGATTTTATGGTAAAATTTAGTAATAATTATTTTATAGAAATAGAATATGGAGAATAGAGAGGAGAAAGTAATGATTAAAAAGACTAGTTTAATCTTTTTAATATTAGTCATTACTCTGAATTTGGCTAGTTGCCAAATGGAAAATAGGGGTAACACAAGGCAAGTAGGTAAAGTTATAAAGAAAAATTTCAATCCAATCGGTAAGTTAACTGGCATAAAAACAGATTATAAACTTTCTTTAAAAATGAAAAAGGATGAAAAGTTTGAAGTACAAGCTTACATAACTGTTACAAATATAACTAAAGATAAATTGAATAATATTAAACTATATTTTATCCCGAATATGTTTACAAAAGAAAACTCGCCCACACTTCAGCACCCGTCAAAAATCCACATTAAAAGTATTCGTGTGAATGACATTCAAACACAGTACAATCTTAATCAAGATACATTAACAATTCCATCCAAAGTCAATTTAGAGAACAATCAAACAGTTAGCTTATCAATTTCTTATTCATTTACCTTACCTGACCAGGGTTTTCGATTTACAAAACAAAATGAAAATTTTTTCTTAGCACAGTGGTATCCAATGGTTCCAACATATATAGAAGGGAAGGGTTGGAATAAACATCCTTACCAGTTTAAGGGCGAATCATATCATACGACGTTCAGTAATTTTAACCTAAGTTATGAAGTGCCAAATGAATACACCGTTTTCACAACTAGTGACCAGGATGAGTTTCCAAGTAAACCTTCGAACCAACTTAATGTCCGAAATGAAAAAGAAGTCTTTGTTGGGATTCTAAAAAATCCAAATGTCATTACTAAAAAAGTCGGAAAGGTCGAGATTAGATTAATTAACTTTAATGAAAACATACAAGAAGATTCATTAGATGCTGCAGCAAAATCACTAAAATATTTTCAATCAATCATCGGACCTTATCCACTAAGACAATTAGATATTATTTCTAGTAATACCGGCCATTCGGGCATGGAGTATCCAGGGATAGTTACTGTAGATACAAGTGCGACAAGAAACGTTTTGAGATATTTAATTGTTCATGAAATAGCTCACCAATGGTTTTATGGAGTCATAAGTAATGATCCGTATAAAGATGCATGGTTGGATGAAGGACTTGCTTCAGTAGCTACCAGTTTATTTATAGCAGGAAAAAATGAAATTCCAAATAATAATATACCAATTAAATTAGCATCTAAGCCTTCTAATTTATCTATTAATCAATATACTCCTGTGGAATACCCTAGTTATATTTACGGACAATCTTCTCATGAATTATTAAAAATATTTAATCAAAACGGTGGTAGAAAAGCATTGGAAATGTTTTTGAAAGATTATTATTTTTATTATCATTATAAAGAGGTAGACACAAAAGAGTTTTTAAGATTCTTGAAATTTGAACTTAAAATTAAAGACGATAAAATATTCGAAAACTGGTTGAATGTTACCGGAAAAGAAAAAACATCCTCATAATAAGGAAGTACATTAAATGAGAAATTCATTTCGTGGTTATTTCGATAAAAGCAACTTTAAACTTATTATTGTAGAGAAAAAATTGAGGTGAATTCATGAAGGAGGCTCAGGCCTCGCCCCATGGAAAGTGAGACTGAAAATACTTCTGATTATTTGAAAAGTTCTTTTTCAACAGCCTGAAGCCTATCCATTTTATAAGATAGGCTTTTTTTATTCCACTAATCTATTAACTATTAAAATAAGTCTAAGTCAAAAAAATTCATCGACCTGTACGCGCCTTCTGCTCACTCAATTCAAGAGCTATCTCATATTCCTTATTTGGAATCAATGGTGAAATCTCACTACTAATTAATTTAGCAACCTCATTTTCATTTAATTCTCCACTATCGAACCTTCTGAATATATCCTGCATTTTCCAACTCACTTTGTAAAAAAAGCAATCACTTGCTGCTTTTGCTTCTGCATCAGGATTTTTGAATTTATAATTAGAATACTCAGAAGCGGTATGCTCTTTTTTATTTTGCTTTCCATCCATAACTGCTGCCATCGCATTCGAACTTAAAGGTAGAATGATTAATACTGTTAGGATTACAGTTAATAAATTTTTCATAAAATATTTCTCCTTGTACATTATTAATTGTTAAAGTTTAGTATCAACGCTAATGGTATATAAAATACAAAATGGACTAATGATTAGAATCATTAGCCCAATTCACTTTAATTAAGTTGTAATATTTTATCGCCAATTTTTAGTATTGATGATTCTAGAATTCTTATCCTAAGAAGAAGAAAATAATTTCAATCAGTCTATATTTGTTACCACAGCTTCTTTAAAGGCAAAGTCAGATTTCTTTATCTTATTAAGTTCTTTTGATGACATTTTCTCATTTTTTGGAATGGCTATTTCTTCTTGAGTAACCTCTAACATTCTCTTCATTACATTAAAAGCTATCAATGTAAGAATAAAAGCGATGCTCGGTCCAAAGACAATCCACTGATCAAGCATTAGCTCTTTGTAAGATACTCCGATTAAGGAAGACCATTCGTTTGAATTCGGGAATGTGATGCTGTTTACAGTGTCTAGTTGGATTGTTGTGCTACCACCGACAAAAATTCGAAAAACACCTAGGTGAATAAGTAGTAATAAGACACTAATCATTTGCTGAACGATCATTAGTAGGATTCTAGAACGTAGAAATGGCATTACATGTTTTCGTATAATCCTAAACTTTGTTGCTCCTATTGCTCTGGATGCTGTAATAAAATCTTCGTTGCTAAAATGGCTCACTTCATTGCCAATAGCATGAACGAGAGAGGGTAATGAAACAATTGTTAGCCAAAAAATGATTGAAACAATATAGGAAAAGCCTTTTGTAGCATCACTAAATAGATTTATATCAAAAAACAACATGACGAGGAGGATAGCTGGAATAAATCGGAATGCTCGCTCAAAAGTTGTAAAAAGTGTTCTCATTTTTTGTAAATAAATCCCATAAATAATCCCAATGAAAACACTTAATCCAACGCGCAATAAACTCACACTCAATCCGATTAAAATGGTATATTTAGCACCATCAATGACTAACCAAAAAAGGTTATTTCCTAAACGATCGACCCCGAAAGGAAAATCAAAACTTGGTGGGAATGGTCGCATTTTCGTGATGTTTCCATTTCCATCATATAAAAATGTTGGTGGAGATTTAATGTGATCTTTTAAAACATATGTATAAAGGAAACTTATGGCAACTAAACTAGTTAGAAATAGTAATGAGAAGATGAAAGGAAGTCTCGTCCAACCTTTTTTCATTCGGATTGCTCCCTTCCTGTCAGTTTGATCGCGACTAAATTAAATATCATTTCTATGAAGAAGAATGGAATAAATAAAGCGATCAAACAGATGTAAAATGCGTTAGGTGTTTTCAACGCTGTATAAAGTAATTGAAAAAAACCATGAATATTAAATAATGCTTCAACAACTAATAGATTCGAAACGAGCAGCCAAAATAAGTAGTGCGAATGCGAAAATAGAGTTACTACAACGTTTCGTAGAATATGCCTTAGTAAGATCCATCCATTGGATAAACCTTTTGCTTTTGCAAATTCGACATATGTTTTTTTACTTTCTTCTTCAATTGCAAGAAAACTCATTTGGAATAACATGATCCCAGGTAGTATAGACACGACTAAGATTGGAAGTACATATACTTTCTCAAGTCCTGCGACTGGATCGACGATTAGAATATTTGTTTTTTTATAGAGCCATATAATGAATAATTGAACTGCGAAAATAAACATAACATCTGGGATACTTTGTAAGAGAAATAAACATTCTTTGACGACTTTTCGCATTTTTGGAGATAACTGATAAGTTACATAGGAAAAGAAGATTCCTAACGTGAATGTACAAATAAAAGAAGATGATAGAATAATAAACGAATAGATAAATGGCTCTTTTAAATAGCCCCATAAAGGTGTTATTTTTGAAAAGGGCCCTACTTTGATTGTTATTTCATTTAAATGAAGAAAGCTATGACCAAACGTACTAAGTTGTTTTAAAACCGTGTGGAATAATTCAGTTTTTGTCGTATGTAAACTAACTGAAAACGCTACAATGATTCCGATCAAAATGATCGTAAATAGTAATTGGTAAAATTTTTTCCATAGATAATAACGAATACTCATTTAATCGTAATCTCACTCCTTTATCCTCATATTTCTTCTGTAAAACTCATTCATCATCCTTTCATGTTTAGAATCTATTTACATCTAGTTTAAACTACATTGGAAATTATTGTAAGAAAAATTAGAATTTATTGCCAAATTAAAAGAAACTACTAGGAGGGTTAAATGGAACGAGTTAATTTTTCAAGTAATCGATTGATTTTTGAAAAAGCAGAGAAATCTTTCGTTATTCATAAAAAAATAATAAAAGCGCTTCTACCAGAAGCTGATCTTCAGCACATTGGTAGTACGGCCATTCCCAACAGCCTTACAAAAGGTGATTTAGATATACAAGTACGAGTTTTTCCTGAGAAATTCTCAAAAGCTGTAAAATTACTTTCAACATTATTTGAACTAAATGAGGGTAGCATTAAAACTGATTCATTTAGAGCATTTAAAAATGATTCACTTGACCCACCAATAGGTGTACAACTAACAATTTTTGATTCTGAATTTGATTTCTTTTGGAAAATACGAGATTTTTTATTATTAAATGAAAAGTACAAAATCGAGTATGATCATTTAAAAAGAAAGTTCGAAGGGAAGGGTATGGAAGATTATAGGGATTGTAAAAACGAGTTTTTCGTAAAATTAATGAATACTCCTGAATATAAAAAAATGTAAAGATGATTGATCTGAAAAGAAAAACTATTTACATTATTGTTTTTACTAGTCTATTTTATCTTCAAAAAGTTTGGATGAATCCTATTATAAAAAGTAGTTTCTAATTTATCTCTCATATGTATCGAGTAGACAACATATTAAATATTAAGAGAATTTAATGTAAGAAAAGGGGAAACAGTTAATCTATAAAAATTCATGGTTAGGGGATGAAGATGAAAAAACTAAAATTAAGTTTAATAGTAGTCTTATTTATTCCAATACTATTAGCTGGCTGCAATAAAACTGTGCTTACGGATGGTAGCATAAATGTTACAACAGAAATGGATCAAATCATTTCAGATTACATTATTGAACAATATAAAGGAATATACGAGCCAAGCGATAAACAATTTGAAGTACATAAAGTATATGGAACGGAAAAAAAGAATAATAAGTTAACAGTCTACTTTTATTCCCTTTTCGGCACCTATAATTTGTCAACAAAAACAGAGGAACAGGGTGGTCACTCCTTGCCCGCATTAATTACATTGAAGCGACAAGGTTCCTCCTATTCAGTTGTAGAATATAAAGAGCCAGATGAAGGCGACCCTGGGATATCTTTAAAAAGAATGTTTCCACGAAAGTATGTAAAACAAGCTAGATATGATGAGAGTGATCTTGAAAAATTAGATTTACAAATGAAGAAAAAAGTAGAACAATGGTTAGCAGAAAATAGATAAGAAGGAAAGGATTGGCATATAAGCTAATCCTTTTATCTTTGGTTATGTTAAAGTAGATTGTTTATTTTCTTATTTATCATAATGGCAGTTCAGTAGAATAATAAAACTGTAAATGATGTGATGGTTTTTACAAAGAATAACCGATTGACGTATGTTTCGAAGCAAAAGAATTTGCTAATCTCAATTAATTCCTAAAATCTTTGCATAAAGAAAAATCCAATTAATAAAAAGCATTAAGAAATACAGCGCTAAATGTTATCGGAAGTAAAAGAGGCCAATATATATAGCAATTAATATAAAAAAGCTACCTGCGATGGTAGCTATAACTTATACTTAAATCAGAAACCGATTAAACGATTTCCTTGTTAATTATTTATTCGAATGAGTGGCAAGACCCCGTCCAATTAGATTTGCAGAAACAGGTTGCTTCCCGATTTCCCTTGCCCAAATTGATAATTGTCCTATATGGTGAATTTCATGAGCAATGGTGTGTCTAATGATTTCACCCCAAGTATCTGTCACATTTTTTCCATCTGGTAAGGTATCGTAAAATAAACGATTTTCTATTTCATGATCCCAGCTGTCTACAAAGTTTTTCACTTCAATATGGAATTTAGCGTCCAATTCTCGAACTTTATCTAAGCTTTTATAAGCTTCGAAACTCTCTTGAAAATCAGATTTGCCTTGTATGGTACGAATCCAGCTCCACTCTACATCAACTATATGAAAAAGTGTATGTAAAATATTTCCCATTCCACCAGATCGGGTCATCAGTAGTTCTTCTTCACTTAACTCTTCACACCACCTATACCATTCTTCTCTTACTGTCCAATTATATCTAAAAAATATTTGCAATTATAACGCCTCCTACTTAGAAAATTAAGTAATGGAAATGATCAGTGAGGATATTTCCAAAATTTGCTAACTATGTGTATTTCAACAAACAACGGTTAAATTCCTTGTTGAATTTAAAGCATGCGATATTTCAATAGAAGAAATGAAAAATTATCGTAATTAGTACCATGATTTTATATAAATTTAGTTAATACATTATTCTAATATGGATGGTTCATTATTGAGATTAAATTACAGAATAAAAATTATAAAATAACCAAAAGACAGGGAGCGGTTGATCAAATTGTAGGCAGATTATATCTTTATTTTCCAACTAGCTATGGGTAATTTAGTTGAGCAAGGTACAATAAGATAACCCTTTTTTCGTACTTTTATTTAACAATTTAGGCGCATTGATCTAATTGATCAAGCGTCTTTTTTGTGCTAGAGGGTGGAATGATGCGGACATTTCTTGAGAGTATATATGATAAACTTTATTAGGGATTTTCATATATATGAAATATATTTCACGAAATATTGATTATTACTCTTATGTGTATTATATTATTCATGAAAATGAAATTCGAGGTGATATGATGAATATTGGAATGGAAATAAAGAAATTGAGGACTGAAAAAGGTATCACTTTGAAAGAGTTAAGTGAAAAAAGTGAACTATCTATTGGATTTATATCTCAATTAGAAAGGGGACTTACTACAATAGCAGTTGATTCACTTGAAAAACTAGCTGATACTTTGGGAGTGCATTTAACACATTTTTTTGATTACCCACTTAAAAGAAAAGATATGGTTTTGAGGAGTTATGAACAAGAAATAATGGATTCGGTAGAAGGAGGTTTTATTAAGTATAGTTTAAGTACAGATTTGGAAAATAAACAACTTGTTCCAAGGCTTATAGAAATTCTTCCTCAAAAGAAAGATGAAGAAATATTATCCTATAAGCATGAGGGAGAAGAGTTCGTATATGTTTTAGAGGGTATTTTAACAGTTTACATAAATGATACGAGGCATGAAGTATATCCTGGTGACAGCATTCATATGGACTCAAATATTGCACATAATTGGGCTAATTACACGAATAAAAAAGTCAAACTTATAGCTGTTAATACGCCTAATTATCTCTACAATAGAGGATTTGACAATAAAGATGCTGACTAGTAAAGACATTATTATAAATTAATAGAAAGTGATAATAACAATGGATAAATTAATATTGTATCTAATTGGTTCTTTTTTTGTAATTGGAGCTATTGATTATATTACCGGAAATCATTTGAAACTGGGTGGGAAATTTGAGGAAGGCATAAAGACCATGGGGACTTTAGGGCTTGGAATGATAGGAATAATTTCTTTAGTTCCTATATTTACAAATTTTTTATCTGTTGTGATTATTCCAATCTGTAGAGTTTTTCATCTAGATCCCTCTATAGTTCCAGCAACATTTTTAGCTTTAGATATGGGTGGCTATCAAATGGCTAATAAATTAGCATTGTCAGAAGAAATGGGATCATTTTCTGGAATTATAATTGCATCTACTTTAGGAGCCACAATTAGTTTTTCAATACCTGTCGCGTTAGGGATGCTTTCTAAAGAGGATGAAAAATATTTTTCTAAAGGTGTGTTGGTTGGAATTATTACTATACCAATAGGATGTCTGTCAGCAGGCTTATGGCAAAAAATAAATATCAATCTATTAATTTTTAATCTGGTCCCTATATTTATTTTCGCCATTATTTTAGGGGCAGGATTATTAAAATTTCCGCATGTTTTTATAAAAGTTTTTAATGTATTTGGAAAGCTTATAGTAAGTTTGAGTACTGTTGGATTACTTTTACAAGGTATAAATGTGATATTTGGTGCGAGGCTTGTCTCAGGATTAGCACCACTTTCTGAATCTACTATTATAGTGGTCAAGATTGCACTTGTTTTAGGTGGAGCATATCCCATGTTAGCACTTATTAATCAAATCTTTAAAAATAGCTTTGAAAAAATAGGGGAGAAGTTTGGAATTAATTCAGTGTCAGTAGCAGGTATTTTAGGAAGCTTAGCTAGTAATTTGTTGATATTTGGAGCATTTAAGGAAATGAATCCTAAAGGAAAAATGGTATGTACTGCCTTTGGTGTAAGTGGAGCATTTGTATTTGGTGGTCAACTAGGATTTGTTTCAGGAGTAGCACCAGAAATGATAGGCGCATTTATCATATCAAAGCTTACAGCTGGAATCATTAGTATAGTACTAGCTGTTTGGCTGTATGAACGTGAAAATAAAGAATTTAGTCTTAAAGAAAATGGAGGTATTAGTAATGAACATCAGAGATAGAGTCGAAAAGTTAAGGCAGCTAATGAAAGAAAATCAAGTGGATGCTTATATAATTCCAAGTTTTGATGCACATCAGAGTGAATATGTAGCGGAACATTGGAAATGTAGACAATGGATATCAGGATTTACAGGGTCTGCGGGTACTGTAGTTATTACATTAGAGGATGCTGGGTTATGGACAGATGGCAGATACTATATTCAAGCTGAAAAGCAGCTTGAGAGCTCAGGGATTAGATTGTTTAGAATGATGGATCCAGAGGTACCATTTTATACAGAATGGCTAGCAGATATCCTTAAAGAAGGAAGTATTGTGGGCTTTGATGGAAATGTTTTTTCAATTAATATGGTTAAAAAGATGGAAAAAGATCTAAAAGCAAAGAGAATAGTATTAAAAATGAATCAAGATTTAATTGATGGTATATGGGAAGGTAGACCGGAAATTCCTAGAGGACAAATTTTTACTTATGACGTAAAATATGCAGGAAAATCACGAGTAGAAAAATTAAATGAAGTAAGAGAAGACATGAAAAATAAAGGAGCAAATTATTATATATTAACTTCTCTTGATGACATTGCATGGCTTTTGAATATAAGAGGAGAAGATGTGCCTAACAATCCCATTTTAATAGCTAATGTAATCGTAGCAGAACATAAATGTTATTTATTTATTGATTCTTGCAAGGTTTCCCCATTGGTTAAATTAGAACTGGAAGCTGATGGAATCGAGTTAAAAGCGAGTGATGAAATTCAAACATTATTAGAAAATCTTTTAGACCGAGATGCAGTTATTCTAGATACAAATAAAACAAATATCAGATTATACAATGCCATTAACAGCAATACAAAGAAAATTGAAAGCCCTAACATCACAACTAATTTAAAAGCTATTAAAAATGAAGTTGAGATAAAAAATTTAAAATGGTGTGAAATAAAAGATGGTTTAGCTATGGTGAAATTTATAAAATGGCTAAAAAATTCTGTAGATAATACAGAAATTACAGAGATTACTGCGGAAGAAAGATTAGAAGATTTCAGAAGGGAGCAGGAAGGGTTTGTTGGACCTAGCTTTGATACGATAGCAGGTTATAATGAACACGCTGCGATGATGCATTATAAAGCTAATAAAGAAACCCAATATACGCTCAAGAATGAAGGTCTATTTTTAATTGATTCAGGTGGACAGTACTATGATGGAACAACTGATGTTACAAGAACGATTGTTTTAGGAAAACTTACCGATGAACAAAAAAGAGATTTTACTTTGGTGTTAAAAGGGTTTATTGCATTAAGCTCAGTAAAATATTTATACGGAGCAACAGGCTCTAACTTAGATGTTTTAGCAAGACAACCAATTTGGCAGTATGGTTTGGACTATAAATGCGGGACTGGACATGGGGTAGGTTTTTTCTTAAATGTTCATGAAGGACCACAAAGCATAAGGAATGATAATAATGTTATTTTAGAAAGAGGTATGGTTATTACGAATGAACCGGGAATATACCTCGAGGGTAAATATGGAATTAGAATTGAAAATATGATGTTAGTAGTTGAAGACGAGAAAACAGAGTTTGGCCAATTTATGAAGTTTGAAGCAATCACTTATTGCCCTATTGATTTAACAGGTATAAATAAAGATATGTTAACAGAGAGTGAAAAGCAATGGTTAAACAATTATCATCAAGAGGTATATACAAAGCTGAGTCCTTATTTAAATGAAGAAGAGAGAGAATGGCTAAAGGCTGAAACTAGGGAAATATAAATTGATATTGCCAAAATAGTGTTAATTAAGATAGAACTTTATATGGTTGAAACGATGGTTTAAGACTATAGTGATATATAACTAAACGTAGTGCGTTAGTTGAATAAAGTAGAAAAGAGATGAGTATGGAGGGAAAAGAATTGCAAATTAAAGAACTAAACGCAAAATTTCAATCTAAAAAAATACCAAATTATTTTTTAATTGATGACATTGACCGAATTTATAAAGAAAAATATAAAATTAAAGAATTAGCAATAGAAGATTTCTTAGAATTAAAAGAGGATTCACATGTAGATTTCACTAATATAATCAAGTGTTATCAAATCGATGATGAAACTGTTTTAAATAATTTATCTAGTGAGGAAGAAAAGGAATCACAACAAGAGTTTTATGAATTTTTATTAAATACCTATCCAGATGAAGAATTTAAATTAAAGGATCAAAAAATAATTAATATTATTTTAGAAAGTAAAGACGGTAAACGAATTAGTGGTTATACGATACAAGGTTGTAGGTGTGATTATATAGAAAAAGAATTAGTAGTTTTTATAGGAATAGAGATGGAGAACCAGAAATTAGATAACATCAAATTCATAAACTATTTAAATGCCTTAGATGAAATTGGATATTTATGATATTTATTCTTGTACAAGTGTTCCTAAGGTTGTCAATTTGACAACCTTTTTTAGTTCAAAAATCAACATTTAAATTTAACAAAAACAGTTTATTATAATCCGAAAGTAACAAGATGAGATGATATGCATGTACATAGGCACACAGTCAAGCACGTGGTACATATAATTTAATACGGTATGTGCGAAAGCACGTAACCGCCCTGATAACACCGGAAGAATTATACAAAAGGGAAGGGCGGGGTAGCATGGTAAACGATGATTCAAAGAATAACAGTGCTACATCAGCTCAAAATAAACCCGTTGGCACAGTTATTCTACGAAATAAACCCAATATTAATTTAATAGCGAAAAGTGTAATGATCGCTTTTAAAAACGGTACTACAGTAAAAAAGTAGTCCGTTTTTTTTTATTGTTAAAGTACATTATGTAAAAAATGCAGTACCTACTTTTGTAGTAGATGCACCAGGTGGTGGAGGGAAAATTTCACTTCAACCAAACTATATCGTCTCTCAAAGTAGTAAAAAAACCGTGCTTAGAAATTTTGAAGGTGTTATAACTTCTTATCCAGAGCCTGAGAACTATCAAGAAGATACTGCTGAGGAATATTTTTCACTTGTTTATCCGGATTATTTAAATAAAGCTGCTAAAGTTGGTATTGCTAGTATTATGAATGATCAAGTACAAAGCTTAATTCCAGCAGATTTAGAAAGAATGAAGAAGAGGGAGCTATATCAAACAGATCCAACACATAATTCATTAAAGAATAAAAGGGAAAAAAGGGATGAACTAAAGGAGAAAAAATTTCAAGCTCAAATTCAAAAAATGGATGGAAGTGAAAAGAAAGATGAGTAATCCATTAAAGTGTGATTGGTGTGGAGAGGAAAATGCAATAGAAACAAAAGCTGTTGTACATTGGGAATTACCTGATGGCTCACGCGCAATCACAATTACAAATGTACCATCATTTCATTGTAATCAATGTAATTTCACTTATCAGAAGGAAGAGATGGTTAAGGAAATAGAAAATCAGTTATTTCTTATTTCAACAAAACTACTTCCAGTTGCGGTGTCATTTGATGAATTAATGAAGCAACCAAGGTTGTTAAAAAGAAATTATTTTGACTTCTCGTCATAGAACTAGTATTTTTAAATTATAAAATAGTTTCGCTTATCTAGTTTTTTGTAAGCGGGTATATAATATAAAAAAATAAATAAAGCTGAGGGAGAATCATGAGAAAGTCATTTTACCATTATATGATGAAACATAGAAACTATAAAATTCCTACTGATATTGGAATATTAGCAGATCATCTTTTTAATGATCACTCGTTTCCAAAACAATCTTCAAGCTATGACGAAATTAGCTCATATTTAGAATTGGATGGTACTTTTTTACAATCTATGAGCGTTTTCGATGAAGCATGGAACTTATATGAAGAAGATCGATAGATAGATGTGACTTAGTTTAACCTAAGTTGCATCTTTTTTTATTTATAAAAACCTATGTTAGTCCTTCTATTTATATTTTGTACAGATCGCACTTTGAACTAGCTTTAAACTTCTGCCCTATAAAATAGGCTAATCCCTTTTTTTATTTACTCTGAAAATGACAGACAATTATGTATTGGCTGCATAGTATACAGTAAAAACGTATTAGTCACGACGAATGGAGAAGGAGGTAAGAAGTATGACAAAGAAAAAACAACCGAAGTATAACGTAGATGATATTGTCGTGATAACGTTATATGGAACTGTAGGTAAGATAACAAATATTAAATTGATGGATGGCGTTTTTGTATATGAGGTCAATAATCATGACGGACTTTATGTAGAGAATACTCTTCAACTTCTCAACGAATATGACGGGAAAAAACTTGAAAAAGAATGGATCGAAGTTAATTATTCATTTTCTTTCGGGGATCTCGTTCAAGTTAACGGATATGAAAAAGAAATTTTTCGTATTGTTGGATACCGTACAGAAGTTTGGCGATATAAAAATGACGCTTGGGAAGATACAATTTATGAATTAGCGCGCATTACTGATGGAGAATGGTTAGAAGCCGATGAAACAGATTTAACGTTAATTGCATCAGCACAAACTGCAAATGCAATCTTGAAGAAATTAAGAAATGATAAAAATGGCATTACTAAATTAGACTTAGAAAAACTGCGCTCAATGAATGATTTTAATAAAAATAGAAATAAAACAACAAAACAAGAAATAATCGATGGATTATTAGATATATACAATGATTATGCTGTTTTATATTCAATCTTCCAAGATGAAGAATATAAAATTGTGATGGATCTTGTGCTTAAAAATTTAAATAAATTCTCAGAGAAGAAAACGAATTGAGAGAGAGGATATTCTACAATAATTGTAGAATTATATGAATCATAAAAGGTATGCCTATCCCTAATAAAATAAAAAATGCAACTGTCGTCAGTTTTTCAGCAGCTTCTTCAAACTTGTCATCATTAACCATAATTTCTTTTAAATTAGCTAGCTTGTCCATTTTTATCATTGGTAATCTCGCTCCCTTAACATGTTTTAATTGAATATATGCTTGTCAATGTTGTATTATGCTAAAGGTTACATATTAATATTTTTTGTGCTTAGTAAGGTTTTTTTCATATTTTCTCATTTTTCACATATTAACTAGTAAGGGGTGATGCTAGTGAAAGAAATTGAGGTAGTTATTGATACGGAAGAAATAGCAGAATTTTTCTATCAACAGCTCATTCAACGAGGATATGTTCCTGAGGAAGAGGAAATTGAAGAATTAGCGGATATTACTTTTGAGTACTTACTGGAAAAATGTATGATTGATGAAATTGATGAAGAAGATGAATAGTCATGAAAGTGGCGACGGGTAATCTCGTCGTTTTTCTCTGTGTATCCAAAGTACAAGCAGACATAACGGTAAATTAGATTTGGAGGAATTTATGAAAAAAAATAATTGGATACTAATTATAACTTCTATCTTTCTATTTATTATTTTAGGACTTATTTATGATTCGAAAATGATTCATAACCTGGATCAATCAGCATTTAAGTTCTTTGAATTCATTCGGACTGATGCGTTGGATTCATTTTGCTATTTCTTAAGAGATTTTGGTTCTTCAAAGATGTATTTGACATTCGCAGTCATCATCTTAATCTATTCAATTATTCGTAAGCGTATATGGACTGGCATTTCTTTAATTGTTACACTCTTAACTGCTAGAGTAGTTGTTTCATTTTTAAAAGATATATATGAAAGACCACGTCCAACTTCAATGTATTATGTTGAAAGTGGATTTAGTTTCCCAAGTGGACATGCTGTTATGGCAACAACTTTTTTTCTAACTTTAGGATTCATTTTAATTGTGCTTCAACCTTCTCTAATGAAGCATAAAAGAGTAATTCAATTTATCGTACTTTTATTTATTTTTTTAATTTCGATGAGCAGAATATACTTACATGTACATCATTTCTCTGATATTATTGCTGGTTGGTTAGTTGGATACGCTTGGTATAGTATTTGTAAAAATATATTTATTTTTTTACATGAAAGAAGACAGGTTTAAATAAAAAAATACACCTTGATAATGTAGATTTGATCTATATTATAGGTGTATTTTTTTTATATTCTTTACCTATCAATCAAGTTGGCCAATATAACTGATTTAAGAATAATGTATATTTAATTGTAGCATCCGTACGTTTATCGAATTCCCGAGAACGAAAGCCATAAGTAATATTTACGACTACTTCGTAAGGAGAAATAATATGAGCACTAGTATCAATCGTTGTTCTAAAGAACATACCTTCTTGATCAGAAAAACCATAATCAATTCCGCTTAAAACACTACTTGCACTTAAAACTCTAAAGGGATATGTTCGAAATAACCGAGAAATCGTTCTTCCACCTGTAAGTGCTTCTGGAAAACGAACAACATCTTCAATGAAGTTAATCACAATTTATCACCTCAAGAGATGTATATGTCATAATGGCATGATGTAAGAAAAAGATTTATTGAAATTAATCTAAATAAAATAATAAGGTCGAATAACAATACTCGAATTATAAGGAGTGTTTATAAATATTCCTGTTATTAAAAGAGAAGAGAAAAGCCGTATAGTAGGTCTTGTGATTTTATTCGTTTTTGTGATTGGAATAGGAGCTTTATTTTTTCCTACAATCCAAAATACATATAACAAACTTAGTATTCAAAGAACTAAGACCATTACTATCTCTTCAAAAACACTTACAAAAGACGAAATTTATAAATCTTGAACGAAATCAAAGAATTTTAGCTACTAAATTTGAGAAAAAAATGAATGGCTGTCTAAAGAAATTAATACAGGTGCAGCAATGATCGAGTTTAACTATGACTTTATGTATGATCATTCTGAATATGATTCAGTTGAAATTTCATTTACTGTAACCAATTACAAGGTTGATGGGAAAACAGTAGCTTTCATCTCGGGCGAAGGAAAAATAACTCAAATTCAATCAAAAAGTGGTTGGAAAGATTACACTACTAAATAATTAGAGTGTATTAACGCCACTTTTGTTTAACAAACTTTAAGCTGCTTCGGTAGCTATTTTTTTAAGTAAATTACTGGGGAGTTTAATAATATTGTAGAAAAATAGGCAAATTTACTATGGTAATTTGAAATGTATATTTGTTAAAATTGACTAAGAAATTCATTAATTTTCCATAAAGAATTTAAATGTTTTCATTTAGGAAAAAGAATTTAGATAGCGTATACATCATAAAAAAGCTTATATAAAAAAGCGCGCAAAAATATAGGAAAAGGATTTTAGGAGGGGTAAAATTAAATGTTTGAAGGCGGAGATTTTTTATTTACGTTCGGTCCCATTTTTATTGGAATCATGTTTGTAATAGTTCTATCCATAATTGTATTCTCAATCATAAAGGGAATTTCACAATGGAATAAAAATAACAACTCACCAAAATTATATGTAAAAGCCAAAGCTATAGCTAAAAGAACAGCCGTACGGGGTGGAGGGGAAAATAGGTCATATAGTAGTTATTTTGTAACGTTTGAAGTAGAAAGTGGAGATCGAATAGAATTTCAGGTAAAAGATGCTGAATACGGAATGATTGTTGAAGGTGATAATGGAGAACTTGCATTTCAAGGTTCTAGATTTCTTGGTTTTAGTAGAATCAGATAAACTTAAAGCGCTTCATTAATTTTAATCTGTCATCGTAGTTCCCATATTTATTAAGCTGATTGAGCTAGCGTTTTGTATAAATCGATCATGTAGTCTTTTTAGTTAATTGCAAAAAGGATTATCCAAATATCATGGGGGAAAAAGCCAAAATTTTCCAAAGTTACAAATATATGTTATGAAAGTATAATTTTAAAAAGGTATTTCAGTCACGCATCGCGTAAAGTATGGAAAGGAATCGATTTATGGGAGAATTTTTTTCACGTTTGATCCCCTTAGTTGCGATGATTTTTGTAACTATACTTAATTTCATTTCTAAAGATTATGTATCATTTGTCATTTGTTTTTTTATTGTCATTTGGTTAATATATTACTTTTTCATTGGAGAGAAGAAAGAAAAAGAAGTAAATTGAATTTCTCAACCTGCTTACATACTATATATCTATATCCAACTAAGCGCATTCGATAGTTAATACAATAACAACAAAAGGCATTGCTCAAGCAATGCCTCTTTTGCATTTATTTAATACCAATTATCATTAGTTATATTACTAATTCAATAATTGTTGCCTTGTGGTTTTATAATTCTTATCTACTTTTATTATTCAAAAGTAGATAAGAATTCTTCTACTGATTCTGGCGTTTTTGCGTTCGCACTATGTAAATGACCAATTTTTTCACCGTTTTTATATACTAATAAACTTGGAATACCCATTACTTGTTGTTCACTAGCGATTTCTGGAAACTCATCACGATCCATTGTGTACCAAGTAAATGAAGGATGCTCTTCGATCACCTCTCCAATAAATGCATCTAAACGTGTACAATCAGGACACCAAGTTGCAAAGAATTTAACGACTACTGGCTTTTCACTATTTATAACTTCTTCATACTTTTTTACATCTACTAATTTTTCCATAATTGCCTCCTAAGCTTTTATAGCTATATTTTGTATCATATTTAGTAGTATTTCAATTATTTTAGCTTAATAATGCATTTTTTAATTTATTCATTTAAAAAGGATACAAATGTTCGTATGTTGATGTAAAATATAATTAAATAAAAGCTGTAGTTTCGATACAAGAAAACGGCCAATAAAATTAATGAGGTGTATTAAATGAAGTTTATTCATACTGCAGATTGGCACCTTGGTAAAATTGTACATGGTGTACATATGACAGAAGACCAACGATCTATTTTAGATGAATTTATATCAATAATTAAAGAAGAAAAGCCTGATGCAGTAGTAATTGCAGGTGATTTATATGATAAAAGTGTTTCTCCGACTGAAGCAATTGAACTATTAAATGATGTGTTCCATAAGATTGTCATTGAGTGCAATACGCCGATTCTTGCTATTGCTGGAAATCATGATAGTGCTGAACGAATTGAATTTGGTAGTCGTTTTATGGAAAAAGAAGGTATTTATTTAGTTGGGAAATTTCAAACTCCTTTTAAGAAAGTGATTTTGAATGATGCTGAAGGTGAAGTGCATTTTTATTTAATTCCTTATGCAGAGCCGAGTATTGTTCGCTATATATTACAGAACGACGATATCCATTCGCATGATGATGCAATGAGAGCAATCATTAATAAAATTAGAGATGAAGAATTAGACACGTCTGTCCGTAATGTTTTTGTTGGACATGCATTCGTAACGAATAATGGTGAGCCTTCAGATGAAGAGACTGAGGGAGAGCGTACACTTTCGATTGGTGGGGCTGAATATGTATCTCATCATAATTTCAAGCATTTTAATTATACTGCTTTAGGGCATTTGCATCGCGCGCATTATGTAGGCAATAAATCAATTCGATACTCAGGTTCTCCTCTAAAATATTCTTTATCAGAAGAAAATCATAAAAAAGGTTGTTTCATTGTTGAAATACAAGGTAATGGCGAGTTAACTGTTGAAAAGAGAGAGTTTCATCCAATTCGAGATTTAAGATCAATTGAAGGAACAATTGAGGAAATAAGACAACATCAAGTAAATAATGACTATGTGTTTGTAAAATTAACTGATGATCATATGGTTGTACAACCGATGGAGCAAATTAGAACCGTTTATCCAAACGCAATGCATGTTAGTCGAAAGCGTTCAGCATTACAATTAGATAACAAAAATCAATTAAGTTTAGTAGATAAACAATCAAAAAATCAACTTGAACTGTTTCAAGCATTTTATAAAGAAATGAAAAATGAAGATTTAAAAATTGAAGATGAACAATTTATGAAAGAAATAATTCATGGGATTTTTGTAAGGGAGGAATAGAATTGAAGCCATTAAAAGTAGTACTTCATGCGTTTGGACCTTACAAAGATAAGGTGAATGTTGACTTTAGTAAATTAAATGAAAAAGGCTTATTTGCGATTACTGGTCCAACTGGTGCAGGTAAAACAACGATTTTTGATGGAATCTGTTTTGCTTTATTTGGAGAAGCGAGCGGTGAAAATAGAAATGATCAAGCTTTACTTCGAAGCCACTTTGCAGATGATGACTTATATACAAGTGTAGAACTGACTTTTGAATTAAAAGGGAATCATTACAATATTTTTAGGCAAAAAGGGCATCAGAAAAAGCAAAATAAAGGAATAACTGGCGACAAAATAGAGTTCTATAAAATTGAAAATGAGGAAAAGGTACCATATTGCCAAGAATTTAATAAAACTTCTATTGTAAATAAAAAAGTTGAAGAGTTATTAGGAATTAATGCCGATCAATTTAAACAAATCGTATTACTTCCTCAAGGTGAATTTAGAAAATTATTAGTATCCGATACGAAAGAAAAAGAAGAAATTTTACGTAAGATTTTCAGAACTGAATTATATGAAAAAGTAGCTGAAGATTTGAATTCAGCTAGAAAAAATAAGGAAAGTCACTTTAATAATTTAAAACAAAAAATAATGATTAAATTAGAAGTGATTGAAAAAATCTTAAGTGAAAAAGGCATTCAACTAGCTGACGATTCTCAAATTAACCTGCATTTAGTAAATGATATTTTGACTGAACATATTTCAAGTATGATAGAAGATTTAAAAAGACTTGAAGAAACAGAAAAACTTCAAAAATCACAATTAGAGGTTCATCAACAAAAATTATTCTCAGCACAAACGCATAATAAAAACATTGATCGCTTGCGTGAAATCATTGAATTATTAGCGTTGTTGAAAGACCAAGAGTTAGAAATTGAAGATAAAAAAGTGAAAATAAAATTAGCTACAAATGCTGAGAAAGTATTGCCTGTAAAAACTGAACTTGAAAAGCTAAATAATGCACTTCAAGTTACGAATGATAAATTGTTAGTTGAAATTGAAAGTTTAAAAGGAACACTTTCGAAAATTGAACAAATTTCAGCAGAAGTAGAAACTCTTCCTGAAGAACATAAAAAATTAGTAAGTTTTGAAAGCCAATTAAGTAATTTAGTAGCTCTAAAAGATGATATTAATCAATTTCAAAATCTAAAAATCGAGTTCGATCATAAGTCGAAAAATCTAATCAAAGCTGAAAGAGAAGAACAATCATTACAAATTGAATTAAAAAAAGAAACCGAAGAATTAAACAAATTAAAAATGAGTTTAATTGACCTAGAAGGAATCCATGAAGAGTGGGCTAAAATTTCCTTATTAAGTAAAGAAATTTCACAAAAAGGCGGAGCTGCAAAACGGATCGTGTTTGCAAAAAGAGACTTAGAGCAAAAAGTAATTGACTATCGTAATAAAGAAGTCGAGCATAGTAAATTTAAAAATGAATTAGACCGAATTGAACATGAAATGATTCAACAAAAGGCTGCATTTCTAGCGAAAGATTTAAAAGATCAAGAGCAGTGTCCGGTATGTGGAAGCACTCATCATCCTTCTCTTGCTAAATTTAACGGGACAGTAAACGAAGAAGATGTAGAAAAGCTGAAACAACAAGTGAATGCACTTCAGACTGAACTTGCTACAATCCAAGGTGGCATTCGAAGCATTGAAAACACCGTGATAAGGGATGAAGAGGCCTTTTTAGAAGAGTATGGTCAATTTGACTTTTCAAATGAAGGTTTAAAAGGTCTAGTAAAAGAGTTTAATGATAATGAAACAATACTAAAAGAGCTTACAGAGAAAAAGGCTACATTTGAACAAGTTAATAAATTAATAAAAATAAAAGAACAATTAGTTAGTGAGTTAATGATAAAAGTTACTGAGAAATCAGAAGTAATGAATAAGCTGACTAATGAAATAAATGAATTAAAATTAGTTGTTGTTCAAATTGAATCGAGATTACCTGAACAGCTTAGAACACTTGAGCAATGGCAAACGGAAAAAAATGATTTAGAAAAACAAATTGCTACATTAAAAGCGAAAATCTCCAAAATTCAAGAAGAGCACAAATTCTTAACTGAGCAGAAAACAGTGAAAGAGACAACGTGTTCGCATCTTGAAAATGATGTTCTAAAAATAAAGCAAGAAATTGAAAAAGTTTCGATAACGTATCAAGAAAAATTATCTGAGCATCAGTTTATAATTGAATCAGATTTTATAAGCGCAATTGAATATATTCAGTATATTGATCAATATCGTAACGATTTATCGACATTCGAAGAGAATCTGCAAAGATTAACTACCGAAAAAGGGTTACTTGAGCAACAAGTGCAATCGAACGAAAAAATAGATGAGAGTGATCTTAGAAGCAAAGTACAAGAAATTACGCAAAATATAGATGGAATCGTTAATGAAATGATTCGTATTCAAGAATCAACTAAACGATTAAATCAGTTGAAAGTTGATTTGAATATTTATCAAGAGGAGTTTGTAAAAACCGAAAAAGATTTAGCTGGTTTAACTGATTTATATAAAGTAACAAAAGGCGATAATGATAAAATGATTTCGTTTGAACGATATGTTTTATTGGATTATTTTGAACAAATCATTGAATCAGCAAATATTCGACTTGATCATTTATCAAATGGCCAATTTCAATTACAACGAAAAGATGCAGTTGAAAAAGGAAGAAAACAAAGTGGATTAGGATTAGAAGTTTACGATTCGTATACAGGTTTAGCCAGAGATGTAAAAACATTATCTGGGGGTGAACAGTTTAACGCATCGCTTTGTTTAGCTTTAGGAATGGCAGATATCATTCAAGCACATAAAGGTGGTGTATCGATTGATACGCTGTTTATAGATGAAGGGTTTGGTTCGCTAGATGATGAATTATTGTCAAAAGCAATAGATACACTAATTCAGCTTCAAAAATCAGGTCGTTTAATTGGCGTTATTTCCCATGTGCAAGATGTGAAGGATGCAATGCCAGCAGTAATTGAAGTTCATAAGACGAATAAAGGTTATTCGGAGATCTCAATTTTAATTAAATAATATGAAATGAAGCCGGAAACAAGATGTTTGTTTCCGGTTTATTAATTTTACAAATAAGTTTTATAAAATGAAATATATATGTAATAGGAGACAAGTAATAAAATTGATAGTTAAACTTTGTAAACTAACTGGGTATTGGAGGGATTTAACAATATTTGACATAGTATTGCATATTTAAACAAGAATAGATATAATTATAAAAAATCTAAATATATTAAATTTTCAATATATTCAATCTAATCAAAAGCTAAATTACATATTTAAACTAATTGGGGGTATTTAAATGAAAAAGTTTAAGACACTATCGTTTGCACTTGCAGTTACAACAGCTCTAACTTTAACGGGATGTGGAAAGGATGCCAAAACGAATGGATCAGCGGACAAACCATTAAGAGTTGTTACTGATGCTGCATATGCACCATTTGAATATCTTGAAAATGGAAAAATAGTTGGTTTTGATGTTGATTTTACGAATGCCGTAGCTAAAGAGGCTGGATTGAAAATAAAAATTGTTAATACGGGTTGGGATCCTTTATTTGCTGAAATTGGTGGAAAGACTGCAGACATTGGTATGTCTTCAATCTCAATTGACGCAGATCGTGAGAAAACATATGATTTTACGACTCCATATTTTCTTTCAATTAATAAAATCTTAGTTCCTGAAGGTAGTAGTATTAAATCAGCTGCAGATTTAAAAGGGAAAGTTGTTGCAGTACAAAATGGTACAACAGGCCAAGCAGCAGTTGAAAAAATATTTGGAAAGAACAATAAAAATCTAAAAAAATTCGAAAATAACAATTTAGCAATTTTAGAACTTCTTAACCACGGAGCTGATGCTGTAGTTGCTGATAATGGGGTACTTGAAGCTTATGCAAAAAATAACCCTGATAAAAAGTTAGTAGTTATTGATGATAAAAATAGTTTTGAACCTGAATACTATGGCTTATTACTTCAAGATGGAAGTAAATTAAAAGGTAAACTAGATAAAGCGATTAAGGAAGTCGTAAACAATGGAACTTATGAAGAAATTTATAAAAAGCATTTTGGATCAGAGCCAGATCTTGCGACATTAAAAGCAGAAGAAAATAAATAGTAAATTAAAAATTGCGTAACGCAAAATTTGTGTTACGCAATTTTATCTAAATGGGGGAAAAGAAATGGGATTTGATTTTGGCATTATAAAAGAGTACATACCGTTTTTCCTTAAAGGAACTGCATTAACAATTGGTTTATCTTTTGCAGGGATCTTCTTTGGTACAATAATTGGATTATTTATTGGATTAGGTAAAATGCTAAATAATAAATGGTTAGCACTTCCATTTAAATGGTATATCAATTTCTTTAGAGGTACACCCTTATTTGTACAAATTTTGCTTATACATTTCGGTGTAGTTCCGTATTTCATAGGTGAGACAAATGCAATTGCAGCTTCAATCATCGCACTTTCATTAAATGCAGCAGCGTATATTGCTGAAATTTTCCGCGCTGGAATTCAATCAATCGATAAAGGGCAAATGGAGGCTTCACGCTCGCTTGGAATGACACATGGACAAGCAATGAGAAATGTTATTTTGCCTCAAGCTGTTAAACGTATGATTCCTCCACTTGGAAATGAATTTATCGTATTAATTAAAGAATCTTCAATAGCAGCCATCATTGCAGCACCTGAAATTATGTATTGGAGTAGAGCTATGCAAGGGCAATATTATAAAGTTTGGGAGCCTTACTTTTCAGCCGCTGCTATCTATCTAGTACTGACATTGTCATTAAGCTTTGTATTAAATCGTATCGAAAGAAGGTTGACAACAGGATGATTAAAGTAGAAAAACTAAAAAAATCATTTGGTTCGCTTGAAGTATTAAAGGATATCAACATTACAATTCAACCACGAGAAGTATGCGTTGTGATTGGTCCTTCTGGTTCGGGAAAATCAACCTTTCTGCGATGTTTAAATATGTTAGAAACAATTACTGCGGGAAAAGTATTTATCGAGAATGTCGATCTTACAGATAAAAAGACTAATATAAATAAAGTTCGTACCGAAGTAGGAATGGTATTTCAACATTTTAATTTATTCCCACATTTAACAGTTTTAGAAAATATTATTCTAGCTCCTAAAAAGGTTAGAAATAAACCGAATGATATTGCTAGAACAAAAGCATTAGAACTACTAAAAAAGGTCGGTCTTTCAGATAAGGCAAATGTGTATCCTGACTCACTATCTGGTGGTCAAAAGCAACGTGTTGCAATTGCGAGAGCGCTGGCGATGGAACCTAAAATTATGTTGTTTGACGAACCAACATCTGCCCTTGACCCTGAAATGGTCGGAGAAGTATTAGAAGTTATGAAGCAATTAGCTAGAGAAGGAATGACAATGGTCATTGTAACGCACGAAATGGGCTTTGCACGAGAAGTTGGTGACCGCGTAATTTTTATGGATCAAGGTTATATTGTTGAAGAAAACGATCCAGGTCAAATATTTGACTTTCCAAAGCATGAACGTACGAAAAGCTTTTTAAGTAAAGTATTATAAGGAAGAAAGTAAACTGAAAACGCCGGTGATATCTATTGGGTATATCCGGCGTTTTTTTTAATGAAGTGGATTTATCAATCATTTTTATAGAAAAATGATTGATTTCTACAAGATTAAAAAAAATTAAAGCTAGTTTGCTAGTTTGGCATTTGAAAAGAGTCTACATTTAGGCAAAATACCATTACCGGTAGGGATATAACATCCGTTTATTTGCAATTATTGATGTTTTAATTGCAAATATACTAGTTTTATTTGCGATTTTAGACATTTAATTGCAGTTAGTACTTTATTTGCAACGAATCCATATTTATTTGCGATCATGAACTACATATTTGCCGTTCTGACAAACTTATTTGCACTACTCACAAGCTTTATGCAGATGAGTCCTCTGCATTTTAATTTTCAATTCCACAAATTTGTTTTCCATTTGATAGACTTATAGGTCACCCTCAATGTAATAGTAAATTTCTAAGGTCTTTCTTTTTATTGTTTTCGAAATATTATGTTAAAATTTAAGTAGCAAAAATAAAGGAGTAGAGAACGATGAACAGTCAAAAAATATTAGTAACTAGCAGAATCCAACATAAACTTAAAGACATTATTGATTCATACAATCTAACAAAGGAATTCCGTTTTTTATCGGAAGATGAAGTAACGAAAGAGGATTATGAGTGGGCTGATACATATGTTGGTTTTCGTCCGACGCCAAATTTTGAGTTTGGAAACATCAAATGGGTTCATTCATTAGCTGCAGGTGTTGATAGTTTTATGAAAATAAACTGGAAAAATGATGTGCTCTTAACAAGAACTATTGACGTTTTTGGTCCAAAGATGAGCCAATATTGTTTAAGTTACATACTCCAGGATTCACAATTACACGAACAATTTTCAAGTTTACAGTCTGAAAATAAGTGGGAATTTCACATACCGAAATCATTAGAGGATCAAAAAGTAGTCATTTATGGTACAGGTGAAATTGGAGGATACATCGGAAAGGTTTTATCAAACCTAGGCATGAAGGTGTTTGGTGTCTCGATGAGTGGGAACGATAAGCCATACTTCGAAAAAATAGTACCATTCGTGGAAGCATCCACAATTTTAGACAATGCGGATTGGATTGTAAGTGTTCTTCCATCAACAAATGAAACGAAAAATATATTAAATATGGATACGTTTAAACATTTAAACAATGTAGGATTCATAAATGTTGGTAGAGGAGCAACTGTATGTGAAGATTCTTTAAAAGAAGCTTTGAAAAGTGGAAAAATAAGAAAAGCTATTTTAGACGTTTTTGCGGTTGAGCCACTTCCAGCGGATTCAGAATTATGGCAAATGCCTAATGTTAAAATAACACCTCATATTTCAGCGGTTACTTTACCAAATGATGGAGTTAAGTGTTTTGTGGACACACTTTCAAAATTAGAAAATAATGAACAACTAAGAAATATAGTTAAGATTGACAAAGGTTATTAATCATATCTAAAACTAGCCCATCATTTAATGGTTAAATTTTTCATTTTTTTCATAAACATGGTAGGATATAACATGTAAGAAATTGATGATAAAAGGAGCAAATTTAAAAATGGCAATTATTGACGTTTCAATCGTACCAATTGGCACTGAAACACCTAGTGTGAGTGCTTATGTAGCAAATATACATAAAGTTTTAGAAAAGTATGAAGGTGAAGTTAAATACCAACTCACACCTATGAATACAATTATTGAAGGTGAATTACCAGTATTATTAAAAGTTGTTCAAGAGATGCATGAGGTTCCATTTGCAAATGGAATTTCAAGAGTTGCAACGACTATTCGAATTGATGATCGTCGTGACAAGAAGAGCACAATGGAAGGTAAATTAGCTTCTGTTAAAGCAAAACTTGAACAAAACTAATTATGTCTGGATGAAGTGACTAGGTCTTATGACTTTTAGTCACTTTTTTTATCAGGATGAAAATAATCGCGTGATTATTTTGAATATTCTATTGAAATTCCATATTTTAGTTGATAAACTAAACTAAATAGTCAGTTTAAATATATATAAAGAGTAAAGGAATGTGTTCAATGCCAAAAGTCTCAGATGATTACAAAGAACGCAAAAGAGAGAGTCTTCTAGAAAGTGCATTAAAATGTTTTGGAGAAAAGGGATATCATACGACAACAATGGATGATATTGTTGCATATTCTAAAACGAGTAAAGGGTTAATTTATAATTACTTTAAAAGTAAGGAAGAGCTGTATCTAACTTTGATGCAAGAAAGAACAATTCAAACATTTGAAAAAATTAATCAACGATTTCAAAATATTAGTTCGCCAAAAGATAAGTTGAAAGAGCTATTTCTAATGTATAGTGAAATTACTTTAACGGAAATATGGCGTAATATGATTAGAGTACAATTGGAGTTTTGGATTAATTCGGCTAGGCATGAAAACTTACAAGCGATCATGATTGAAAGATATAAAAATCAATATCGCTTATTTTTAAGTGAAATTATTAAACAAGGAATAGCATCAGGTGAATTTAAGAATAATATCGATCCTGATATTATTTCAAGTTTGTTTTGGGCTAATGTTGATGGCATCTGTTTGCATTACTCGGTTGTAGAAGATGATGAAATCTACAAGGCGCAATTTAAAGCAATTGAAGAAATGATTATGTCTTATATTTTAATTAGTAAATAAATTTTAGGTAGTGAAGGTCAATACTTTCCTACCTAAAAAAAATTCTGAAATTTTTTTATGTTAAAAATAAAGCAAACAACATACACTATTCATACAATAAAATAAACTTAATAGTCAGTTTTGATTTGAAGGGAGGAATAACAATGAATTCAGTCCAAATTAGACTTATTTACTTGTCTATGTTTTGCTAATGCAATTTGTTTTATAATTTTGGTAGATTGAAGGGATTATTGTGGGAAAGAAGGTTTACTTTTTATATACAAAAGCATTCTCAGATATAGGTAGTATGATGGAATTGGTTATCATGAATGCAGTAATCTATTCGATGACGAAAAGCACAACATGGCTTGCAGCAGTTCTAGCACTTCGTGTTTGTGGCGGGATTTTAACAAGTTTATTCTCTGGCGTAATTGCAGATCGATATAATCGAAGAAAGCTAATGATATTTAGTGATATTACTAGGGGTATTAGTATCTTATTTTTATGTATTTTCCCTTCGCCTACTATGATTGCGATTGCAGCGTTTGTTATAGGTGCATTGGGAAGCTTTTTTTCAGTCAGCTTTAGTGCTGATTTACCACAAATATTTGGTGAAGAAAATATTTTAAAAATTAATGCATTTATTTCTCGGCTTGCTGCAATTAGCATGGTTATTGGATTTTTAGGATCAGCTTTCTTATCAACTGTAGTAAATTATCGAGTGATTATTGGAATTGATGCTATATCATATTTCATGTCGGCTTTTGTTTTAATCTTTTATAAATGGGAAAATACGGTTAAAAATAATGGGAATAAACATTGGCGACAGTTGTTTGATGATTTAAAAGAAGTGAAAACTTACGTACTGGTAAAACCACTATTATTATTAGTGTTCATGGTCTTTTTGTTTCAAACATTTTCAGCCAGTTCTCATAATGTTGGAGTACCAATATTAGCAGAAAAAATAAGTTCAGAACATGCAACATTTTATCAAGGATTAATTTGGGGAACCTGGGGTATTGGAGGAATCATCTCGACTTGGTTAATCCCAAAAGTATCATGGTTAAAACAGCATTATTTATTTATGTATTACGGAGCATCAGTTTTAACATCTTTAGGATTCATTTTATTTTTATCTAATCAAATTTTATGGATTGTATTCTTATTTGCATTTTTCACAGGCTTTTTTGATAATGCAGCCGGAACTTACTTTTCAACAATGATTCAAAAAACTGAAAATTCAATAAGAGGAAGAATCTTCGGTGTAGCAAATTTATTAAATAGAGTTGGTTTTACAATTGGTTTTGTAGCGGCATCACCATTATTATCATTTATAACTATGCCACATCTAGTCTGGCTGTTTCATGGAAGCTTAATCATAATGATTATGTCTGTAACCGGTTACTTACTAATTAAGAGAAAAATCAATTTTAACTATGATTCTATTCAAAATACTGAAAATGAAATTATGGTTTCTAAATAATAATTGACAAGGGACGTGACTGCATGGAAACAAATTTGAAAAATAGTATAGAACTAGAGAAAATAAATTTTTTCAGATGTAGCGAAGTGGATATTGATTTAGCATTTCAAGCATTTTCAATTGGCTTTTCAGATTACATGGTTAAATTTGAGTACTCAAAGGAACAATTTGTTAATGTGTTTTTCGGAGCAGAAGGGAACAAACTTGAGCACTCGTTTGTAGCTATTCATGAAAATGAAGCTGTTGGAGTTATATTAGGTGGTATTAAAACCTATGAAAATATTAAAACTATGCGATGCGGGACATTGGCAATTAGTCCAGATTATAGAGGAGTAGGTGTCAGTCAAAAGTTAATTGAACTACACAAAGAAGAAGCAGTAAAAAATGGATGTAAACAACTTTTCCTTGAAGTAATTGTTGGAAATGACCGCGCGATTAATTTCTATAAAAAACTAGGATATGAAAAAATCTATGATCTTTCTTATTTCTCAAAATCTGATTTAACTAACTTGCAACAATTACAAAGGCAAGCAAATGCAGAAATCAATAAAGTCGATTTTCATCATTTTAAGGAAACGTTTAATAAATGGGATTTCCATATAAACTGGCAAAATGATATTGATTATTTAGAAAAACTAACTAATTTTAGCTACTATTTAGCAAAAGTTAACAATGAAAACATAGGAGCGTTGGCTATAAATGCAAATGGCAGAATAAGCTTCCTAATGGTGGATAAAGCATACCGTCATCAAAAAATAGCAACTAACTTATTACAATATGCAGCTACTGAACTAAATTTAAAAGCGATCTCAACATCAATCCCAAATAATAATAGCTTAGAAGGATTTATGAATAAATTAGAATTTAAGAGAGAAAAAATAGCTCAATATGAGATGTATAAATTGATATAGACTAGGATTAACAAAATTCGGTTCAGTGGTGAAACAATAAATAAAGTATAGTTTGGAGATGCAATTCGCATCTCTATTTTTGTTGTGGTATTTATAAAATTCTTATTTGACAAAATGGCTACAGATTATAGGTGCGATATAACTTTTTGTTAAAATAGAGCTAATATATCCATTAATGAGAGGAGAATATTTAAGTGGATCTTGATGATCGAAAAGAAAAGATTAAATTACTTCAAATGAAAAATAAGAGAAATAACATAATTAAACAATTGATATCTAAAGACATTCATCTAACATTTAGTTCTTTCGTAGATCCTGAATATTCTAGAAAATTACTTATTAATTTTTACAACGAAATAGATAAGTTAGGTGAAAATAAAGAAGAACTCAAGTTTGACCATAGTTGATCTAAAGCAGTTAAAGAACTTGATTTGTTATATAAGAAAATTCCCACCCATCTTCTAGAAATGGAAGTAATTTTATTTCATTTGAATTACCGTGAAACAGGCGCAATCAGTTTAATGTTAAAGATATTTTTAGTGATATTAATTGGATTGTTAACTTTAGCGGGTATTCTAAGGGTGATTTTGATTTTGTAGTATTTGAATCTACATTTAAATTAGGAATTTGTATTGAAAGGTTCGAATATTGGGATATATTTACTAGCTGGGGCTACTCAAGCATGTTTTAGTTTAATAAATTATTATTCTACAAAAAATGTTAAAGGAGAATTATATTTTGAAGAGAGGCATAAGTTTCGAGATTCCAAATCAGTATGGACAATTTTTAGCTGAAATTTTAAAACCAGTGTACATTAATGATTTTAACTGGTTTATTACGGGTGAAGAGTCTTATTTAGTTGTGGAAGAAGAATTGGGAGAACATCTCTTTCCAGAAGAAATCAAAGTCTACAATGGTCAAGAACTTGATGAAGTACTAAAAAATCATGAATACTATCTACTATTTGTAGATTTAAAAGCTTTTCCAAAAAATACAAAATCAATTGATATAAAAACATACGAAGAATTTTTAAGTAGTGATTGCCAATTATGTTTATTAATAGTTGATTGCATTTATACAGAGATCTATTGTAAAGACCTGAATTTAATAGAAAAATTGCATGTGAACGCACTAAAAAATAATTATGGGAACGTATCCTATATCACAGATACTAATGACAGCAGAACAAGACTCAGTTGTTGGTAGTATGTTAAATGAAAGAAATTTAATATATGGGAGATAAACTAAAAACACAATCAATAATTACTTCGAGACGATTATTTTTGGTAATGAATAATCCAAAATGAGATAAGTCATACAATGCTGCTTTTAATTCATTACGACTTCCACAATCATATCAAATTAAGCAAGTTACATCTCATTTTTGTACTTATGCCTATATACTTGACCTTGCTCCTAAATGAGCTAAACTCCGTACAATAGTTAGTATGGAGGTGATACAAAATGTATGATTATCGTCATCAAATTGAGCAACCTTATTACCAATATTCACAAGTGCAGCAAAATGAGGATGAAAGATTTTTCCCATTCTTCTTCCCATTTTTATTTGGAGCAGCGGCATTTGGACCTTGGGGATGGGGAAGACCGTGGGGTTACTATCGTCCATGGGGCGGATATGGCCCATGTTGTGGAAGACCTTGGTAAACTAAAAAACAATAAAAGCCACATTTTTTATGTGGCTTTTTTCTTTTTATTTTATAATGATTTTGATTATAAAAGGAATCAGTAAAGAAGCTAAAATTGCACTTAATGTCATTGCTATTGAACTGATTGCTTGATGTAACTTCCCGTATTCTGCGGCTTTAGCAGTACCAACACCATGAGATGCAATACCATATGATAGTCCAATTGAAACTGGGTGGTCTATTTTGAGCTTTGATAGAATAAATGGGCCAAACATCGTACCAGATATACCTGCAATCATTACATATACAACAGTTAAAGACGGAATGCCACCAATCATTGAAGTAATCCCCATAGCTAGTGGGGTAGTAACTGATTTTGCAGCTAAAGAAAGGATAATGACTTTTTTTACTCCGAGCCACAATGATAAGTAGACACCTGATAATAATCCAACGACTGTTCCAGCGAATACACTAATAAACACAGACATACCGTATTTCTTTAAAGTTGCTCGGTGTTCAAATAATGGATAGGCAAAGGAAACAACTGCAGGTCCTAAAAGCAAATTAATCCATTTACCACCAAGCATGTACGATTCATAAGTAATATGAAGTTTTAGAAGAAGTAAGATAATAACTGTAGTTGAGGTTACAATCGGAATTAATAGCGGAAAAGTAAATTTAGCGTACATTTTTTTAGCCAGGATATAACATAAAATGGTTAATAGAATAAATAGCAAACTCTTAAAGTCCTTCATTCGTATCCCTCCCAATCACTAGATCTTCCGTTTGCTTTTTACGGGTTCTCGTTGAAAGATACGAACTAATATAAGCTGAAGTACTAAATACAACTGCAGTACTGACTAATACAATAATAATAGAGATGAATCCATGTAAGTTTAAGATGGAAGGATATCTCATGATTCCTACTGTTGCTGGAATAAATAAAAGAGTTAAGTGCTTACTTAGAAAATTGCTTCCATTTTGTATCCATTTTTCATTAAAAAAAGGAATAAATAGTATACCGAATAGTAAAAACATACCAATAATACTTCCAGGAATCATTAAATGAAAGTATTTCTGTATTAAATTTCCGATAAAAAATAATAAGTATAAAAAACTTATTTGAACAATCAATTGTACAAATTTCATGATCAACATCCTTTGAATCTTACTAACTATGTGATTATTAATCTACATATTGTACAACAAATTGTGGCGAAAATGTGAATTTTTTTCGTTATTATAAAAATGCATCTTTTATTAAAAAAGTTTATAATAGAATTATCATAAAAACAGAGGAAGTTAAATAATATGAATTCATTTGTAGCGTTTGATTTTGAAACAGCAAATTACAATCGCCATAGCATTTGCGCTGCCGGTTTTGTATTTGTTGAAGATGGAGTAATTGTTGATCAAGTTTATTCCCTTATTAATCCTGAAGAAGATTTTTATTCTATGAATATTTCTGTGCACGGAATTAGACCAAGAGATGTTCAGGATGCACCTCTTTTCCCGGAATTTTATGAAACAATTAAAAGTAAAATTGAAGGGAAAACACTGGTAGCACATAATTTACCGTTTGATGGTTATGCATTAAAAGATAATTTATCAAGATATGGAGTACCTTCAGCTTTAAACAATTTATTATGTTCACTTCAGCTTGCTAAAAAGGTATTGCCTAAACAATCCCGTTACTCATTAGATACTTTGTCAAACCAGCTCGGTATTTTATTAGATCACCATCACCATGCATTAGCAGATGCAGAAGCATGTGCAAAAATATTTCTACATTTAACGAAGAAATATGAAATCTCATCTTTTGAAGAGTTATATGATAAAACTTCAATTTACCATGGACAAATTCATCAGTTTGACTATCGTTCATCTTTAGTAAAACCAAAACCGAAACGTAAATTGGAGAAAAAAGTATGAAATTAATATCATGGAATGTAAATGGAATTCGAGCATGTGTACAAAAAGGTTTTTTAGATTATTTTAATGAACAAAATGCAGATATTTTTTGTATTCAAGAAACGAAGTGTCAAGAAGATCAAATAGCATTGGAATTAGATGGTTATTATCAATATTGGCATTCGGCAGTTAGAAAAGGTTATTCAGGAACTGCAATTTTTACGAAACATCAACCATTAAATGTAAGCTTTGGATTTAATGGAAAGGAAGAAGATGTAGAAGGTAGAGTATTAACTTTAGAGTTTGAAAAATTTTATATGGTAAATGTTTATACGCCTAATTCGCAACGAGACTTGGCAAGATTACCAATCAGATTAGAATGGGAAGATGAGTTTAAACATTATTTAACGAAACTTGATGAGCAAAAACCAGTCATTTTATGTGGAGACTTGAATGTTGCACATAATGAAATTGATTTGGCAAATCCAAAATCTAATCGTAAAAATTCGGGCTTTACTGAAGAAGAACGTGGGAAAATGACCGTTTTATTAGAGAATGGATTTACAGATAGTTTTAGATTTTTAAATCCAACTAAAGAAGGTTCTTATAGTTGGTGGTCTTATATGGCAAAAGTGCGTGAGCGAAATATTGGATGGCGTATTGATTATTTTATTATTTCAAATCGACTTCAAACTGAATTAATTAACTCAGAAATACACGCCGAAATAATGGGCAGTGACCATTGTCCGATTATGTTGACGATGAAGGATTCGATTATTTAATTTGAGAAGAAAGTTCTTAGTATTTAGAGCTTTCTTTTTTACTTTTAGGCAATTATTATGTCAACAGGAGTTACTGGTGCGTAAACTAACATTAGGACAAATTATATAGAAATTTAGTAAAATAATAAAAATGTTTTGGAAAGGATGGCTCCAATGAGTTTAAAGTGGCTACAATGGGCACAGCAAATCCAAGCAATTTCTCAAGCAGGATTGGCCTTTACGAAAGATCCTTTTGATAAAGAAAGATATGTAGAATTAAGAAACATTAGTGCGGATATTTTGAATCAATACTCTAACTTACAATTCGATGAAATCGAGGAATTATTCGCTAATGAACGAGGTTATCCAACGCCTAAAGTTGATGTTAGAGGTGTGGTTTTTAAAGATGGGAAAATTTTATTAGTAAGAGAAAAAAGTGAGAATAAGTGGTCTTTACCGGGTGGATTTTGTGATGTAGGCTTATCAGCTTCTGAAAATGTCGTAAAAGAAATTTTTGAGGAATCTGGTTATATAGTAGAAGTGAAGAAGCTACTAGCAGTTTTAGATATGACCAAACATGCTCATCCGCCTCAGTTATATCACTATTACAAACTATTTATCCAATGTGAAATTGTAGGTGGGAATTCTACTACTGGTATAGAAACGAGTGGAATTGATTTTTATGATGTAAGTGAATTACCGGAGCTTTCACTAAGCCGTAACACCGCTGCTCAAATCGAGTTAATGTATGAATACTATCAAAATCCTTTAAAAGAAACATGGTTTGATTAAATACTAGATAGATAAATATTGCGAATGACAAAAAATTTAGAGTTGCTGTTGCAGCTCGCTTTGTTTTTATGAATGATTATTTGCTTTTTTTAGATTAATGGGAAGATTAATACATAAATTAGTAAAACTACTTGAAAACGTGCGATAAGGAGAAATTACTTGAAAATAAATACAATGAATTATGAACAGTTAGAAGATGAACTAGTAAAAGAGCGTATCGCGACATGCATCATCTATCAAAATGGTGAAATTAAGTATAAATATTATAAAAATACGAAAAGTGAAACTAAATTATTTAAGGTTAATTCAGTGACTAAGAGCGTTTTATCTATGTTAATAGGAATTGCAATTGATAAAGGTTTTATTGAAAGTGTAAAGACACCAATTTCAGAATTCTTCCCAAATATAGAACCAAACAAAAAGGAGCTCACAATTGAACATTTTCTAACAATGACAGCGGGGTATGACTGGCAAGAATGGGGAGAATGGGGTGGTAGACCAGTCCCTATGATTAATAGTGAAGACTGGGTACAATACGTTTTAGAGAAAGAAATGGTCAATAGTCCTGGGGAGAAAATGATTTATGACTCTGGAGCTTCACAAGTACTTAGTGCAATTATTCAAATTGTAACGAAAGAAAAATTAGCTAATTTCGCGAAAAAAATGTTATTTGAACCATTAGAAATAACTGAATTTATTTGGCATGAGGATTCAAACGGAATTAATATCGGTGGGTTTGGTTTAAGTTTAAAACCGAATGACATGCTAAAACTTGGAATCTTAATGCTTCAAAATGGAAAATGGAATAATAAACAGATTATTTCTAGTGATTGGGTATCACAGTCTACAAAAGCGAAATTTCATACATATCATCATGTAGGTTCATATGCATATCATTGGTGGGTAGCTGAAAATGATGAGCCAAAAGCAGTTGATTCTTCTATTTATTTTGCTATGGGATATGGAGGGCAATGTATCATTATTTCACCAAAACAACAATTAGTTGCTGTTTTTACGAGTGCAAAATATATTGAAACAAATGTCCCATTAAAAATTTTCCAAAAGTATTTTCAATCATCATAAGTTAAGGAATTCTTGTCCAGCTTCGTATTTATTTTCCCCTAAATTGATCCATTCCTATTCTCTACACTATTATTTGTGGGATTTTTTTATTTGAGAATAGGATTTTATTGAAAAATGTCGAATTAAGTAATAATGGGTCATACAACTTTTTGATAATAGCTCCAGAAGGGACGAGATTGATGTTTTTAGTGACAGAAGACTTCAAAACATTTATTAAGAAATATCCAATAACAACAGTTATGGTTGGCATATGTTCTATATTGGTAATCATTACGACACTTACAGGAGGATATACGATTCAAAACATCATCAATTTAGGTGGATATGAGCACGAATTAGTTGAGCAAGGTGAAATTTGGCGACTTTTTACATATGCGTTTATGCACGGTAGCTACGCACATTTTTTTATGAATATGACTTTTATGATTATATTAGGCAGACCACTGGAAAGAGCATTAGGATCTGTAAAGTTTTTACTTTTTTATTTAACATCCGTCATTATTACGGGTCTTATTATTAATTTTTTCTATACGCCAAATACAGTTGAAACTGGCGCATCTGGCGTTGGATATGCGTTTTTAGGAATGTATTTATTTATTACTTTATTTCGAAAAAACATGCTATTTACAGATGATCGCAAGTTTGTCATTACTTTTTTAGGAATTGGATTACTTTCTTCATTAATCATTCCATCGACAAGTCTAACCGGCCACTTATCAGGACTGATTATTGGCTTTATAATAACACCTATCGTGTTAAATAAAGCCTCAAGCTTTCAAAATTCAGTCAATGTTTAAATTACATATAAAGTTACTTATAAAAAAAACCTAGTTCAGTTGAGCTAGGTTTTTTTGTTTGAAAATTAGTTAAGAGTTAACGTTGATTCAATTATTATTTCCAAATTTTAAAGGTTGAGAATCGTATAGCTCGACGCTAGAATAAGGTTAAGTTTACTATTTCAAAATAACAAATAAGTGGAATGTAAATAAGAAAGGTGTTGTGAATGCAAAAAAACTGGGGAAGACAGCAGAAAATATCGTTTTACGCAGTTTTTTATTATCTCTTGTTCAGTACTATTTGGATTTTTTTATCGGATTCGTTAATTGAACATTATAAGGGTAGAATTGATTCTAGCGTTGTAATATTAAAAGGTTTAATTTTTATCATCATTATTGCAATGTTTTTTTATTACAGCCTAATTAAAAAAAATAAAGTGGTTACTTCTGTAGAGGACCGATATAGAATGTTTGTTGAGAATTCGTCTGATATTTTAGTCATTGTAGATCTTTCAGGCGTAATTGAATATACCTCACCTTCAGTTCATCTACTATTAGGGTATGAGCAATCAGAATATGAAGGGAAATCAATCTTTGAATTTTTAGAAGAAGATGTCTCATTAATGAAAGAAGAGTTTCATAATCGGAAAACATTTAAAGATACTTCGCAGTTTAAAGTGAGATTTGAACATAAAAATGGTTATAAAGTCGTTTTAGAAAGCAAATGCATTCCAATCGTAGATGATCAAGGTGAAGTTCAGCGTTTAATGTATTTTGCACAAGATATTACATTACAAACTCACTCTGAACGAAAACTGATGGAAAGTGAAGAACGATATCAAAAATTAGTTAAATATTCTCCAGAAACTACTTTAATTTATGGGTTAGATGGAAAAATACTTTATATCAATAGTGCAGGATTAAAATTAGTTGGTTCAAACAACATAAACCAAGTAGTTGGAAAATATGTTTTTGAGTTTTTAACAAAAGAATCGATTGAAACTGCGCAAAAAGATATAGAAAAAGTAATAGCTGGAGAAATCATTGAGAATGAATATAGTTTATTCAAACAAGATGGGACAATTATATTTACAGAAGCCTTATCATATTTAACAGTTTTCCAAGGTATAGATGCTTTACAAGTCGTAGCAAGAGATATTACAGAGCGAAAAAGAACTGCTGAAAAGCTTGAATATCTTGCATATTACGATCAATTAACTGGTATAGGGAATCAAAATGCATTATACAAGCAAATTGATATTGCCTTGAGGGAAAGTAACGAATTAAATCAAAGTATGTCAATTATGTTTATGGACCTTGATCGTTTTAAAAATATTAATGATACGTTCGGTCATAGCTTTGGTGATAAAATGCTTCAAAAAGTAACGGAAAGATTAAAGCTTTCAGTTGGTAATCAATGTGAATTATTCCGTTTTGACGGAGATAGCTTTGTCATTATATTAAAAAACTCAGATAGTAAAAAACCTAGAGAATTAGTAAAAAAGATTCACGAATCGTTTTCGAAATCATTAATGATTGATGAACGCAATATACATGTTACCTTCAGTATTGGTATTAGTATGTATCCAGTCGATGGAGAAACCGTAGAAGTTTTATTTCAAAATGCAGATACGGCAATGAATACAGTAAAAGAAACTGGTAAAAATGGTTATAATTTTTACTCAGAACAGGTTAAGTTAGCAAATGACAGAAAAATGGAACTTGAAATTGGGATTCGTAAAGCTTTAGAAAATGATGAATTTAGTATACACTACCAACCACAAATCGATCTCGAATCTAATCAAATCATTGGGTTAGAAGCACTAATTAGATGGCAGCATCCTAAATATGGTTTTATTCCGCCAATTGAGTTTATACCAGTTGCGGAAGAAACAGGTCTAATTAACTTATTAGGCAAATGGGTTTTAAAAACAGCGTGCCATCAATTTAAGAACTGGTTAAATGAAGGGATTCCACTTAAAAGTATTGCAGTCAATGTGTCTGGTGTACAGTTTAGAGATAAAGAGTTTGTCGATATTGTTAACCAAACTTTAATCGAATCAAACCTTGAACCAAGCTATCTTGACTTAGAAATTACAGAAAGTGTCACTCAAGAAATTATAGAAGCTACTAAAATTATGAACGAGCTAAAAGCTTTAGGGATTAGATTATCAATAGATGACTTTGGTACTGGTTATTCATCTTTTAGTTATTTACAACAATTTCCATTTGATAAGTTAAAAATTGATAAAGCATTTATTGATGAAATTAATGCATCTTCGAATTCAGTAGCAATTGTTAGCGCGATTATTGATTTAGGCAATAAGCTTGGATATGACATGGTTGCTGAAGGTGTTGAAACTGAAACTCAAGTTGAATTTTTACAAATTCAAAATTGTAAATATGCACAAGGATATTATTATAGTAAACCTTTACCTGTGGAAGATTTAGATAAGAAGTTTCATGACCAACTAAAAAACTAAGGTTTAACGGGAGTGGAGGATTTTGAAACGTATTCGTTTATTGTTGGTCATTATTGTTTCAATCATATTTGTAGGAAGCACCTTATATTATTTTACTAAAACTGAAAAAACAAAATTTGAAAATAGTTTTGATATTGACTATCAAAAAATTAAAGATTATTCAAAAGTAGGCTCTGAATTCACTGATATATTAAGAATCTATTCAAATGAATATTTAGCTGACAAAGTAACGAATGGAAATGGAGATCTAAGTTATATTCATTATGATGCTAAAACCAACACCTTTAACAGTGATTCACTCAAGGCGAATTTGCAAGAAACTAATAAAGGCAATATTTCAGGTGTCGGTAAGCCAAACGATAATCCAACTAAATTTAAAGAGATATTGTTATCGGATTGCTTAAATAATTATTTCTCTGAAATGTACAATGCTTATCCAGAAATTTCTTGGATCTATTACACGAGTAACTCTGGATTTAATAATTTGTATCCTTTTGTTCCTTCAGATAAATTTAAATTTTCAAATGATGTTTTAAAAGAAGAGAGTACAACGCTTGGAACATTTGAAAAAAATCCAAGTCGTAAATCGTATTGGAGCCATCCTTATTTAGACCGTGCAGGAAAAGGGATGATGGTTACGGTATCCTCTCCAGTGGATTTTCAAAATAAGTATGTGGGTTCAGTTTCGATTGATATTACCTTTAAAAACTTAAGTAAAAAGTTAAATAAAGATTTTGATGCAGTATTAGCAGATGCTAATGGAAATATTATTGCCTCCTCAAATGCAAAATTTCAATCGAATGATAAAATTACTAAGATGAGTATACTTGGAAAAACTTATTCTAGAAATATTCTTCAACAATTGAACACGATACCGAAAGATAAACTTAAAATACTCAATGGAATGTATACGATAAAAAGAGAAATACCAGGTACAAATTGGACGTTTTATTACTTTTTACCAACTTCAGATAAAATTTCGTTAATTGGCGGAAAAATATTACCAATAATCTTTATTACAATTCTTTTAATATGGATTTCGTGGATAGCCGAAAAACGAATGGATGCTGAAAAAAAATTGAAAAATTTAGTAATTGATTTAGAATACAAGAAAAATGAATTAGAAGAGCTTTCTTTAAATGATCCGTTAACTGGGGTATTAAATCGAAGAGGGTTACACAAATTGATCCTTTCTGACCTCGAAAAAATAAAAACATCAGAAAATAACTGTTCATTTTTATTATTTGATATTGATTCATTTAAAAAAATAAATGATAATTACGGCCATAATGTGGGAGATTTTGTATTAAGCCAAAGTGCTAAAATTATTAAGGAATTAATTCGTTCTAATGACTATATTGGACGTTGGGGTGGAGAAGAGTTTTTAATTGTATTACCAAACACGCCATACAATCAATCAAAGGAAATTGCAGAAAGACTGAGACATGCAATTGATGAATTTGAATATCACTATGAGAATTATGCTATCCACGTAACTATGACTTTCGGATTATCAAAGTTTGATCGGCAAAAAGGGGTATCAGAAAGTATCAGTCGCGCAGATCAAGCAATGTATGTAGGGAAACAAACCGGGAAAAATTGTGTTATTTGTTATGATGAGTTAAAAGGTGAAAAGCCTCATATTGACTAAAAAGTTTGGCTGTCGAAAAAATCGGCAGCCTTTATTTTGTTTAATTAAATAAATGTAGATTGATTTAATAATCAAATACATCAATTATTCGATCAGCTGTTTGGCGATTTCTACAAAGCTTGTATAGATTATTAAAAAACTCTTCAACTTCATTAGAAGTGCTAGGTATTTGTATTTCTACTTGAAGAGATCCGAATACCTGTTTGAAATAAGCTTTACGCTCGGCATTCTTTCCATCACGCTTTAATGGGTTATATTTCCATACTAATGAAAATTTACCATCAATTTCTTTAAGCTCCCTTATTTCAGCAGCAGTTGTTGATTTATTTTCAACATATATTACTAAATAATAATTCTCATTTCGATGCCAATCGATAAATAATAAATAGTAGCTTTCTTCTTCTATTTTTTTTAAATGAAAAGCTGAAATGATCGGTTTTCCATTTGCCCATTGTTGAAAATTTTGTAAAGTATTGAAAGTCGTTGGAATTTCCTCTATTTCAAATAACGAATGATTGAACTCCATCCAGTTTTTAATATGATTTGAAATGCCAATTGCAAATTCTTTCTTCATACATATACCTCTGTTTTTTAAGTTGGTTTACATTTATCATATCATCAAAAATAGAATTAAAAAATGAACTCTTTGTAATAATCTACCATCTATAAGATAAAGTTGAAATACTCATATTATTAATGATGATTTGTTTAAGGAGGATTTTAAATGGCAAGAGGGAAAAGCTTTAATCATAAGAAAAAAGGTCATGCGCCAACTAGTCCGAAAGGGTCAGTAGTTGCTCCAGAAGACCGTAAACATGAAGATCGTGAAGAAGATTATATCGTAACAGAAGAAGCTTTTAAAAATCGAATTCAATAGAATAATTAAATGGGACTCAGATAATCAATTTGAGTCCCATTTTTAATTATTTAACCTTAATGAAATTTTAGTAAAGTAATTAGTTCATTTTTACTTACTGCCTCAAATAACAAAGGGATTGGTGGTCCGCTAGGTCTATTTAAAACTAATTGATAGATCATTGTGAAAAAATGTTTTTGGTTTGTTTTCATTAATTTTTTATCTTCATGGTAGCAAATTGAATATAATTCTTTCATTAAATTCTCAGTGCTTTCATTTTTAAAAATTTGATCACATAAAACAGTTAACCAATTTTGTTGTTGTTTAGTTAAAGAATGATAGTATTCCGTTTCTTGTTGTTGATTAACAATAATATGTTTTTGAGGATAATATTTTTTTATCCAATATTCAGCCCGTTGACTAATTTTACGAATTTTTTCAATTGGATAAGGTTCACCATTATTTTCAAAAATATTTTGTAATAAATCTACATTATAATTCACTAAAGGTAGAATACTTGCAATGTGATTAAATTTAGGTAGCTCGGTCTCAATCGCACTATTATGTGCAAATTCAATGGACTGAAGAAGATCTTGGTCGTGTAAAGTGTGATTCATAAAATTCGCTTTATATCTTTCAAATTCAGAATAGTTTTTAATAACATCTTCATCAAGTCCTATATTGAATGATGCAGTTGGTTTGTATCTTGCAAACATAAATAGGATTATTTCAGGTAAATAAACTTTCATCAATTCAGCTGGTGTAATCAGATTCCCAGTCGAACTTGACATTTTTTTATTTTGCCCTTTAATGCCAATAAATTCGTAAGGAGCATAGTGGGGGGCGTCAAAATTAAAAATTGTTTTCGCTATTTCATTGGATACATTATAGCTACCCGTCTCAGACGAATGATCCCTACCACCGGGTTCAAAAACGACATCTTCTTTCATCCATCTCATTGCCCAATCAATTTTCCAGTTTAATTTAATATTCCGTGCATCATTTACATTTAAAAGATTTGAATAACTACAGCTACATGAATAAGATAAAATTTTGCTTTTACTATTATAGTTAGTAATCTTCGTGTCATCTTTCTCGCAATTTTCACAATAAAGTGTGATTGGATAAAATTCACTTCGTTCTTGTTCAGTTGGAGCATTTGTTTTGAACTTCATTAAAATATCATAGATTTCTTTTCTTGTTTCAAGTGCGTGAATAATTTCATCTTTATATCGCCCAGAACTGTATTCTTTACTTTGGTATATAAACTCAATCTCAATTCCAAAATCAATCAAAGCATTTTCAAATTCTTTCTCAAAGTGTTCAGCAAAAGAAGAGTGACACCCATATGGATCAGGAATACTTGAATACGATTGTCCGATATATTTACTAAAAGAGGGATCAATATTATTTGGGACTTTTCTGAATCGATCAAAGTCATCCCAAGAAAAGATAAATCTTGTTTTTTTACCTAAATTTTTTAATGCTTTAACGACAAAATAGGATGTAATGATCTCACGAAAATTTCCAATGTGAACGGAACCAGATGGGCTAATGCCAGATGCACAAACATAGGTTTCTTTATTTGGATATTTTTCAATTATTTCATTTGCGATTTTATATGCCCAATGCATGTTTTTTCACCTCAAAGTTTTTGTTTTATTTAGTTGAATCAATAAAAAAAGAAAATAAAAAAAACTCCCACCCCCAAGATTATTCATCTTGAGGACGAGAGTTTGTCAACTTCGTGGTACCACCTCAGTTTATTGATACGTTACCATATCAATCTTATCGGGTACGGCATAATGCTTATACCCTATCTCTATAACGGGAGATCCCGTCGTACCATCCCTAAAGAGTAATCTTTAGTTCCATACGAAGCTCCAAGTCTTTTTTTCATAAAGCATATTATTACTCCTTTTCAGCTACCGGAGTTCTCTGTAAATAATGTTAGCTTTACTACTTTGCTCTTCATGGCTTTTAAATGTCGAAATATTTATTGTTATTATATTAATTAAAACAATAATAATTGTCAATTAAAATTAAAATTGAATAAAATGATTTAAATGCAAATAAAATGGGAGGTGCCAAGATGAACGATCCGGGTGAAGATTTGGTTTTGATCGGTGGATACTTTTTAATATTTGGTACATTAACTTCTGCTGTTGGCGTTTCAAGTAAAAAAATTGTTAGTGAAGATTTCGGAAGAGACTTATTTGCAAAAGGAAATGCAATCGAAGCATTTGGCAACTCCCTGCAAGCGATAGGACGAGAAAAATTATATAAAAAGGAACAAGACCAAACAGAGTTATTAATAATGGTTGGCGCTTGGTCTCAAGCGGCAGGTAACATAACAAATACAATTGCCACAAATATAGAACGTGAAGGTTTAGAAGTAGAAGGACATAAGCTAAATACAGTTGGAAGTATTATACAAGCAATTGGTGCTCAGATTGAAACAACTGGTGCATTAGAGGAAGGTACTTTTCTAACCAATATCGAAGCTTATGGTAATGAATTAATTGGATTAGGAGCGCTAATTGATGGAGTAGGGAATGTGGCATTATTAAATGATAAAGCTATATTAGGAGACCAACTTTTACTTGTAGGAAGCTGGGTTCAAGTCTTTGGAGCAATATTAATTGTTTATGCACTGACGAATAAAAAGAGGCAAAAAGAAGAAGAAGAAAATCATTCAGAACATAGATACGGATATTATCCAAATAAAAAAATTGAATGGTATATATAAATTTTTTGTGAAGAATATGAAAAAAAGAAGGTATATTATTTTTAATAGCTAATTACTAATTATTAAAAGTAAATTAAAACATTTTGTTTTTCTGTAATAACATTATATGAGAAAATAGAATAAATTAATTTTTGAAACCGAGGTAAGAATATATGAATGTAAAAATAATAACAGATAGTGCGGCTGATTTGCCTAAAGAAATAATTGAGGAATACAATATTGATGTGATTCCTCTAAGAGTTTATTCGGAAGATGAAAAAGAATATTTTGATGGTGTAACATTAGATTCAAAAACTTTATTTAATGAAATGCGCAATGGAAAAGTATTTAAAACTTCACTTCCTTCATATGAGTATATTTATAATACGTTTATTAAATATGCAAAAGAAAATACGTCGTGTATATATATCGCTTTTTCGTCTGAACTTTCAGGTACATATCAATCAACTGTAATGGTAAAAAATGAGCTGAAGGAAGAATTTCCTGACTTTGATTTAGAGATTTATGATACAAAAGGTGCTTCGATTGGACAAGGGTTAATTGCTGTTAATGCTGCAAAACTAGCGAATAACGGTGCAACGAAAGAAGAAGTTGTTTTGAATATAAAAAATAATATTCAACATATTGAGCATATTTTCACTGTCGATGACTTACAGTATTTAGTGCGTGGAGGTCGCTTAAGTAAAGTTGCAGGATTTGTTGGGAATTTATTAAATATTAAACCGATCTTACACGTTGAAGGTGGGAAACTAATTCCACTTGAAAAAATTAGAGGTTCTAAAAAAGTGTTGAAAAGAATTCTTGAAATTATGGAATCAAGAGGAACAAATTTATCTGGTCAAATTATTGGTATATCTCATGGGGACGATTTAGATAAAGCCATCGAGGTAAAAAATGCAGTGGCCGAAGCGTTTGGATGTAAGGAATTTGTCATTAATTCAATTGGATCAGCAATTGGTGCTCATGCAGGTCCAGGTACATTGGCTATATTTTTTATGAATGAAAACAAACAATAAGATAAAATTAGAGCTAAATTTCATTATAAAGGTGAAGATAGCTCTTTTTTTAATTCATCTAAAAGTAATACCAGGATAATTTTGATACATAATTTCTTTGAAAGAAGTAAATAGTATTTATGTAATCTTCAACTTTAATTTTATGAGGTGAAAGCAATGTCAATTTTAGATAACTGGGATCAATGGAAAGATTTTTTAGGTGATCGTTTAGATGCAACGGGCGAAAAAGGTGTTGGAGAAGGCGCTATTAATGAAATGGCTTTTCGCTTAGGAAATTATTTAGCAAATGAAGTAGAGCCTAAAAATGCAGAAGAACAAATCTTAAAAGACCTTTGGAATGTTGCAGATGAACAAGAGCAACATACTATTGCGGGCTTAATGATGAAGTACGTTAAAAACAAATAACTAAATTAGTGTAATTAAAAAATAGCCTTGTGAATAAAATCATAAAGGCTATTTTTTTTGCGTTAGAAGTTTTTTCTGTTTACACAAAATCTACAAATATTAATGAAAATTAAACTTGAAATGGACTAAAACATCAAATATACTGTACTTATTGTGAATACTGTTTCTAAAGTAGAAACATTTACCATTTACATTTTGTTTAGTTTTTTGTATGATAAACATTCTGTTCAAATTGCACCGTTATTATTTTTTGATTATTGGACTACTAAATTTTTGAGCATTTTGAACAAGTTTTTCAAAATATATATAGAAGAAATGGGGATAAAATATGAATAATCAGCATGATACGGCTGAGAAGCCGTTTAGCGTAAAAACGATTATCGGTCCTATGATGGCAGTAATCGTAGGGATGATCATGGTTATTTTAGACAGTACCGTAGTAAACGTGGCATTACCAGGGATTACGGAATACTTTAAGTCTGACTTAACAAAAATGCAGTGGACGATTACCGGATATACTTTAGCATTATCAGCAGTTATTCCACTTGCAGGATGGATGTCTGATCGATTTGGTGCAAAGAGAATTTTCATTTTAACGATTCTATTTTTCACGATCGGTTCAGTACTTTGCTCAGTTGCACAAACACCAGAACAGTTAATTTTATTCCGTGTTATTCAAGGAATAGGCGGAGGAATGGTTGCTCCAATCGGTATGGCAATCATCTTTAGATTAGCTCCTCCAGAAAAAATCGGATCAATTATGGGAATGCTAGGAATTCCAATGTTACTTGCTCCGGCATTAGGTCCAGTTATTTCAGGATGGTTTGTAGAATATTCTACATGGCACTGGATTTTCTTAATTAATCTACCAATCGGTATTATTGCGATGATCATCGGATTTAAATTCTTACCGAATTTTGAAACGAAATCAGTACCATCTCTTGATGGATTAGGGATTATTATTGCTCCAATCGCTTTTTCAATGTTAGCATACGGAGTTAGCCAAAGTGCAACTAGTTGGACTTCTAAAGGAACATTAACAGGCTTAATCGTTGGTGGAGTAGCACTATTACTTTTCATCGTAGTTGAGCTTCGTCAAAAACAACCGCTACTTGAATTACGTGTATTTAAATCATCTGATTTTGTTAGAAGTATTTTAATCACATGGATCATGCAAATTGCGTTATTTGGTTCGTTCTTAATCGTTCCATTATTTTTACAAACAGTTAAGCAATATGGAGCGTTTGAAACAGGCTTAATCATGTTACCACAAGCTTTAGCATCTGCTTTAATGATGCCAATCGGTGGTAAAATGTATGATAAAGTTGGTGCTAGACCGATGGCACTAGTTGGTTTAACAATCATTACATCTGCACTTTTCATTTTCTCTAAGATTTCAGTTGATTCATCAAATGCATTCATCATGTTAACTCTTGCAATGATGGGCGCTGGAATGGGCTTATCAATGATGCCAATTAATACACATGTATTACAATCAGCACCTAGACATTTAGTAAGTCGTGTAACGCCTTTAACTGCTGCTGCACAGCAAGTTATGGTTTCATTTGCTGTAGCTGGTATGGCTGGATTCTTAACATCTAGCACAAAAGATTATATGGCAACAGCAAAGAATCCTTTAAATGCAATGATTTCAGCATTTGGTGATACATTCTTACTTGCTGCAGGGATCGCATTAGCAGGTGCATTATTAGCAATCATATTACGTAAACCGAAATTGAAAGACTCAGATGCGTCTCAAGCTGAACTTGACGAATCAAAATCTTCAATGATGGTAGGACATTAATAAATTAAAAACAGAAGCCTAGAAATAGTATGGCTTCTGTTTTTTTATTAGCTTTTTTAAATTTTATTGCCGATCATATGGGAACTTAATTTTGAAATAATCCATAATAACTTTTTAAAAATCAAAAAAATAGTATAACAGTGAGTCTAAATTAAATAATTTAGTACTAATCGGACAAATTTTAATAGTTTCTACAATTTTTATAGAAATGTTATAATACAAGTTGAATTGTAATAAAAATGTCCTTATTATGTAAAGGTTAGTTCTGTATAATAGAGGCTCATGAAGATCGATTTACTTTACAATGGAGCTGATTAAATGATTAAAAGTATTTGCAAAACAACTTTGGCGCTTTCAATTTTAACTGGAGGTTTATTCTATAGTAATATTACTCCAAATGCGATTAAAACAGTGGAAGCTGCTACAGTTAATGGTACAGTAACTGCAACTGTATTAAATGTTAGAAGTGGTCCGAGCACGAGCAATAAAATTGTTGGAACACTTAAAAAAGGTGCAAAAGTTTCAATTACGAGTACAAGTGGAACTTGGTATAAAATTACTAGCGGAAGCAAGACTGGATGGGTTTCAAGTAAATACATAAAAAAATCCGCTACAACAGTTTCGACAGCGACTGTGAACAAAATGAAAACTTTAGGTACATCAAAACAATTAATCGTTGTTTCAGCTAGCAATGAAAGTACGAGAAATGCTTTAATAGAGACTTTTGAAAAAAGTGGATCTACGTGGAAGAAGTTACATACATACACAGGTGTGATCGGTAAAAATGGCATGATTAGTAATAAACATGAAGGTGACTACGAAACACCGGAAGGAAAATATACAATAACGACAGCTTTTGGAAGAAATACAAATCCAGGAACTAAAATGACGTATCGAAAAATCACGTCCAATGATGTATGGGTCGATGATTCGAATAGTAAATTGTATAATACTTGGCAATCAGCATCAGCTAATAATGGTAGATGGAAAACTGCAGAGAAAATGAACATTTCACAATATGATTATGGATTTGTTATAAATTATAATCAAGCGAGAACGCCAGGAAAAGGAAGTGCAATATTTTTCCATATAGCAGGAACTTCAGGCTATACTGCTGGATGCACAGCTACTTCAAAAACGAATGTAGTATCAATTTTAAAATGGTTAGATCCCGCAAAAAAACCGCTTATTATTCAAACGCCATTAAATAAATTGAGTCAATATTAATATTTTTAAACTAGCTAATATTTTCGACGTAAAGAGTGTAGAGAAACCTTAATAGTTCTCTACACTCTTTTTTATTTTGGGTCTGTTATATTTAAATGTTAGTTTTATTGTTATTAAATCCTAAAAGTTAGACTTTAATTATTAAGACTGGAAAAATTCAATCCACTCTCCGTCTGGTCCATAAAAGAAGATATATTTTGATCCACTTGGTAATGTTGCGACTGACTCGTCTACAAATGTTACATGATGGTCCTTAACACGTGCGATCTCCGCTTCAATATTATCTACTGCAAATGCAAGGTGGTGAACTTTTCCTTCAGCTGGTAAATCTGGGTTATAACCAGAAATTAATTCTACAATCGGTTCCATTGAATCCTCAAATCCTAAGAACGCCAATTTAATTTTTGGATCGAAATGGTCCTGTTTTTCCAAAAACACTAACCCTACAACTCTAGTATAAAATTCAATCGATGTATCTATATCTCTTACTTGTATCCCTACATGTTCGAGTTTTTTAACAGCCATAATGCTTACCTCCTATTAATATCAATTCTTCGAAATAGTATAACATACAATATAAAAAAAACGGTGTTGGCACCATAAAAATTGAATTAGTGCCATAATCCATAATTGCGTTCTTTAGTTTTGAAAGGAATAACAATTTAATTTTACCAACTTAGTCGTAATTAGTAACTTGGGGGAATTTGCAATTTTAACGTAGAATTTCAGACAATTCTTTTTGCATTAAACAGCCATTTAAAAGAAAATCAACAATCAGCTTATATTTAATCAATTATTTTGTGAAAAACTTCAACTTGAAGATTCTGCTTTAAATTATGTTACATTAGTTTAAAAGACAAAACACGTATTAGATTTGATAAAAAAATGAAGGGAAATGTTGTGATATTATCGAAGGATGCTGGTTAATTTATTTAGTCACCAGCATTTCTCATTAAATGAATAAATAGTGAGAAGAAATTTACAAAAAAACATAAACTTTATAGGATGTGAGCGGTTTTGAGTAAGAGAAAGTGGACAACTGCTGAAATAGATGAGTATAGAAAGAAAAATGGAGCTTTCTTTTATTTTAACAAGGAAGATTCTAATTTTTTAATACCTAAAGCATTTGGAATAGGATGGACGGTTAACTGGGCGAATCCAATTTCTTGGATATTAATAATTGTAGTCATTGGGATCATTTTTTTTCGCAATCATTAAAATGAAATACTTTTATCTGATAACGGAAGACTTGATAGATTATTTAGTTGTCTTTTTTTGAGCATTAAACTTATTGTTTTAGCAAGTTGATTCAATGCACTATTAGAAATTCAAGTGAAAAAAATTATGTTTATTTTGAAATTTCAAAGTATAATAGTAAGACATTTAGTAATATGTGAATAGTTGAGGTGTAATATGAGTAGAGCAAAATTTTTTGAGATTGAAACGAGTCGGTTAAGGCTTAGAAGGTTTAAAGATGAAGACTTAAACAACTTTTATAAATATCGTTCGAATCCGGATGTGGCTATTTATCAAGGTTGGGAAAAGTATACAGTTGAGCAGGCAACTGATTTTATAGAAAAACAAAAATGTGCTGTTATGAATATTCCAGATTCATGGGTTCAAGTAGCGATTGAAAATAAAAAATCTGGTGAATTAATAGGTGACATCGGAGTACATACATTAACTGAATCAAATCAAGTTGAAATCGGCTTTACTTTAGAGCCGGAGTTTCAAAATAAGGGCTATGCTACTGAAGCATTAAAAGCACTTTTAGCTTATTTGTTCAATGAATTAAATAAAGAGCAAATAAGTGCAACAGCAATCGAACAAAATACATCTTCAATTAAATTAATAAAGAAATTAGGTTTTAAACAGGTTGGAACAATTGAAAACTCTTATTTTAAAGGGAGATATATAACTGATATCATATTTGAACTTTCAAAAAATGAATGGAATGATTTAGGAGATGAGTAATAATTGAATTTCTTTAAAGGAGCAATATATTTATCGTTAGCTGCTAGTATTTGGGGGATGACATATGTCGTCAGTAAAGTAGTATTAGATAGCATTTCTCCTTGGCTATTATTAGAAATAAGATTTTTACTAGCACTAGTAACATTAGGAATCATTAGCTTTTTTCAAAAGAGCTGGAAAATAAGTAAGAAAGATCTATTTCCAATGGCAATTATAGCATTGGTAGGCTACACCGGCTCAATTGGACTACAATTTGTTGGAACTAAACTATCTGGAGCGGCGATGGGCTCATTAATCACATCAGCTTCACCTGCATTAATATCTCTTTTTGCATTTTTTATCTTAAAAGAAAAGATTAATAGTCGTAAAATCATTTCATTATTATTAGCTACTATTGGAGTAGTTGTTGTAATTGGTTTTCCAAAAGGTGATTCAAATATAGGAGCATATTTTGGAAATCTTATTTTAGTAGGTGCAGCAATAACTTGGGCATTATATACAGTTTTAAGTAAAGTTCAGACTAATAAATATTCTTCTTTAACCGTAACAACATGGGCAACTGTTTTTGGAGTAGTTTTTACTTTACCTATTTCAATAATAGAACAATCGAAACACATGACTGATTTACCTACTAATCTATGGATTTGGCTTGGGGTAGTATTTTTAGGAACGATTTCTACAGCTGGAGCATTTTATCTATGGAATAAAGGATTTGAATATATTGACACGTCTACGGGATCTCTCTTTTTCTTTTTACAACCATTGATTGGTACGATTTTTGGCTACTTTTTATTAAATGAAGAAATTAAACCTTCTTTTTTCGTCGGAAGTATTATTATTGTTATTGCGGTTTATTTATCTATAAAAGAACCAAAACAGAAAACGACTTTTCAATATGACTCTAAAAAAGCATGAAACTTAAGATTGATTTTTGTATGATACAAAATCCAAAGATTTGATGGTTGTGGTGGCCGTAGAAAATGTAATAGAATGAGGAGATTAAAGGGTTTCAGTGAAAAAAATTCAGTGTCTTTATTTACTAGTATCATAAGTTCAAATAATTTTGGCGATGCATATAAAAGGCATCGCTTTTTTGTAGAAACAAAAACCCTAGACTAGGTCCAGGGTTCCAAAGTAATAACGAAATATATCTTGTTAATTAAAACTTACTTGCTACGTTAACCGCCGTTTCAAGTCCCGCAGCAATAAGTTCTTCTGCTTTATCTGGGAATTGATTGTGTCCTTCAATCACTATTTTCTCGATGTTTTTTGCACCAAAGAAACTCATCATAGATTCTACATATTTAACGGCCATTTCTACTTCAGCTTTTGGGCCTTCAGAATATACACCGCCACTTGCGTTTAATAATACAATTTTCTTATCTCCAATAAGACCTACTGGACCTTCTGATGTATATTTAAATGTTTTGCCCGCTCGGTTTAAGTAATCAATATATGTGTGTAGTACAGCTGGGATTGTTAAATTCCATAAAGGGAAACCAAATACAACTTTATCAGCTGCAAGGAATTGATCTAAATATTTATCAGAAATGGCTACTGCTTCTGCTTCCTTTTCTGTTAAATCAAGACCCCTACTAGCCTTAAAAGTACCGTTAATCATATCTACTCCTACATAAGGCAATTCTTCGTTATATAAATCAAGGTTTACAACTGTATCGTTTGGATGTGATTCTTTATAACTCGTTAAAAAAGCCTCATGTAATTTAACACTCACTGATTGGTCTGCTGGTCGATTGTTTGCTTTTATAAATAAAACTGTTGTCATTCTGTTCTCCTCCTGCTAGTTATTCTTATAATATTCTTTATTTACTAATTAAAAATGGGTATCTCATTTCCTTATAATATTAGGGAATTTAATCAACTTGGTTGACTATATTATGCATGGTAAAACGGAACTTAAATAAAGTCAACTTGATTGACTATATAATAAATAGTACAATGTGTATAAAATAAAGTCAACTAGGTTGACTTTTCTAGAGAGGGTTATCTATATGAATCACCAAGAAAATAGTGAAATGGATCTTACAACACTTTTGTCAATGTCATTTAGTACATTGGTTAATGAACTAAATGACAGAATGAGTGAATTAGGATTTGGAGATATTCGATCTGCACATGGTTTTTTGTTTAAACGTATTATTCCTGATGGAGCAACAGGTATAGAACTAGCCGATTATTTAGGAATTACAAAGCAAGCAGTGAGTAAAATGGTGGATTTTCTGGAGAAAAGTGGTTATGTAATACGCCAAAATCATCCCTTTGATAAGAGAGGGAAAATTATTGTTTTGACCGAACGCGGTTGGTCAGCAATGAAAGCAAAAGATGAAATACTAACTGAAATTGAGCAACGTTGGATGGAAAACATAGGTTCTAAACGAATGCAAATACTCAAAGAAGATTTAACAAAATTAATTTATGAAGCAAATGGAGGTAAATTACCAGCGAGATTAAGACCTGTCTGGTAATTATTAAGCATAAAAAAACATTCTTATTGTATGAAAGTAGTCTGATGATCAAAATACGAATGAATAGTAGGGGAACAAACTATTGCTCCAAGTGGATGAAGATCAAGGAATGAGATAGAATACGAAATCAATCAAGAGTGTAATTTAAATTACTCAGAGTTTATGGTCAATTAATATATGAGTTTATTGCTTAACAGAAACATGTAAATAAAATGTGATAAAAATTATTTTTATAAGTAAGGATTATGCGAATATGCCAATAAGGCCCAGAGTTTATTCTGAGCCTTTGTTTTAATTGAGGAATTAGAATTTACTCCTACTTACTAAATCGCAAATGTTTCTTTTGATGTAAGCAGATAACGTTCTAAAAATTCAGCTAATCCATCATTTTCATGATGTCCAGTTACAAAGTCAGCAACTGCTTTAACTTCTTCTCTAGCGTTCCCCATAGCGACACCGGTACCAACGTGACGAAGCATTTCAATATCATTTGGTCCGTCTCCGATTGCTACGACTTCAGTTGGATTAATTTGATATGCATGAAGTAAGTTTTTGATTGCGGACCATTTTGATACATTTGGAGCTACCATTTCAAAACCGTCGTTCCAATCGATGACTTCAGCTTCTTTTTTAAATAAAGAAGATAGTTCAGTATTTTGTACACCTGTTCGAACACTGTATTTAAGAACATCACTATAATTAACTTGTCTTAAATCACCAGTGTATCTTGGTGGAATTTGCCCAATTTTTGTCCAATAATCAATTTCTTCATTTATTTCCTTACAGTAAAGTCCATTAGCTGTATGGATAATAACATTACAAGGGTTTTCAGCAGTCAGATGATGGAGTAATTCTTCATCCACGTTGACTGTATTCTTTTGAAGCATTCTTCCTGTCTCTCCATCATGAATGGCCGCACCGTTCAAACAGATCATCGGAGTTTTTAATCCAATTTCTTTATGATAAGGAGCGGTTACCTCATAATGTCGACCAGTTGCTAGAAAAACCATAATTCCCTGATCAATGAGTTTATTAATAGCTTCCATATTTCGGCGAGAAATGTTGTTTGAGACTGTTAGCAGGGTCCCATCCATATCAATAAAAACTGCACGTACATTCATTTATTCTGCCCCCTCATTTGAAGTTAAACCAATCATATCATCTGAATATTAAAACCTAGTAAACTTTGTGTATAGATTTATTGAAGTTTATTTTGCTGGTAAAAAAGATGGAGTTTATATCAATAATCAATGTCACATTGGGAAATTAGATGATTATCAGTGAATAAAATGTAATTTACAAGGGACTCTTAATTATTTGTTGAATTTATAGATAAAAAAAGAAATATAGGTGGATAAAGTAAATGAGTAATCGATTTAAAGAAATAATAAACTGGGTAGAGGATATAAAAGTTCGAAATCAAAGTTCTGCTTCAGCTTTACTAATCATGAAAGATAATAAGATTGTACTAGAAAATTATAATGGTTTTCATTGTAATTCTCCTATTTCTATACCAGTAACCCGTACTTCAAAGTTCAATGTTGCCTCTTCAAGAAAAAGCTATTTAGGATTAGCAGTTGCATTTGCATTATATGAAGGGAAAATTAAAAGCCTTGATGATTATGCAATTGATTATTTTGATGAACTAGATGAAGGTTTACTTGGAAAAACAACTATAAGACATTTAGTTACACATTCCCATGGTTTGAATGAGACAGATAACGGAAGCGTTTATAGAGAATTTGAACCAGGGCGAGGATGGGCATATCGCGGTATTAACATATTAATGATGACAAATCTCATGAAAAATCTGTATAACAAAAGCTTTCCAGAACTCCTAAAAGAAAGGGTCTTGATACCATTAGGATTACAAGAAACTAGTTGGGAAACGAAAGAAAATGAACGTTTAGTGAAAGTAATTGATAATCCGGACAAAGAAGCATCATTTAAATTGGGATATTCAAGTGATGGTTCTGAGTCTAACTTACATGTCACTACAAGAGAATTTGCATATTGGGGTAATCTTCATTTGAATAAAGGAAATATCAATGGAAAACAGATTCTCCCGAAGGAAGTTATTGAAATAGCAACTCAAGTTCAAAATTTTAACAATAAGAATATAGATTTACCACAAAATGGATTGTTTTGGTATGTTCAAGATTTTCCGAGAATAAATAGTGAAATTGGTGATCGAGTACCACGAGGTTCATACCAAATATTAGGGATAACAGGTCCAACTATTCTCGTAATCCCTAAATATAATGTTGTTGTTGCTAAAATGTATAACAAAAGATATAACTATGGTGGAAATAATTATCTCCATTATTTAAGGGAATTCAGTAATCTGGTTGCAGATGCATTTATGGGATAGACTTCGTTCGTCAAAAGCAGTCTAGCTAAATAAAAATTGAAAATCTTTAAAAAAGGTGAAATTCCCCCAAATTACAAATACTAGTTATGTGGGTATAATTTTTAGTAAGACAATTAAAAAAGGTGTGAGAATGTGACTCTATCTAATTTTCTAAATAATAATTTTATGCATTTGTTTCTTGTTTTTGTTATTTTGTACTCAACCCGGCAATTATTTGAGAAGATATATAAGGGCAACGGTTACAAGATTTCCATCGCGATCACTAGAGATAGTTTAATTACCACAATTGTTGGGTGGTTACTCATTTCGTTATATAAAATCATTAAAAGGCACTTTGTAATAGATTATTTTAAGTTCAGTCCTTCAATTCCATATCTCGACATGATACCAAATGAGTATAAAAATTGGTTTAGTGGCTAATTTTTTTTTATTGGATGTTGTGCTTTCTCAATTATGTGTTGGAGACAATTTAAAAATCAAAAAAAGAATGATTCGAGTTTAAGAGAATAACGCTAGCGAACGTTACATAATTTAGGATAATTGCAAATTTGGAAAAGGATGTCTAATTAGGCATCCTTATTTTTTATCTTAAAAGTGAACATTTAGGATTAAAAGAACAATATTTTTCATGAATCTTCTATTATATAAATTGACAATTTGGACTCTGACTTTTAATATAAATCTTATGCGATACATCGTATAAGATGTATTTTTTGGGAAGTATTTAAAAGGAGGGATTAAATGGTAGAAAGAGCCGAATTTATTCGTGAATCGATAGATTTTTTACAACGATTTTTAATGAAAAGTCTACAGAAACATTCAGAAGAGCATGGTGTTACAATTCCGCAAGCAAGAGTAATTGGGGAAGTTTATGCTCATAAAACAATGAGTATAAAACAGCTTTCTAAAAATTTAAAAATGACACAAAGTACGGTTTCGGATATTGTTGAACGGTTAACGACAAAGGGACTATTATTAAAAACACCAAATCCAAACGATAAACGATCTGTTGAAATCTCCTTACCTGAGGGTATTGCAGATGAAATTAATGGCAGTATTTCAGAAATTGCAAACAAGTCAATAAATAGTGCATTAGGTCTTTTGGAGACGAGTGATCAGGAAATTGTAGAACAGGGATTAAAATTATTAGTTACAGCTGTTAAGAAAAAGATGGAATCAGATGGAATGGATAATTATGAATTCTTTGATGTGTTGTATTTTCTTGATGAGGAAAAAGGAAAAAAAGATCGTTAAGTTAAAAAGAGATTGGGCGGGGATTAAATGCGAAAAATAATAAAAGGTCGCTGGATCATTTTTTCAATCTGGTTAATTGCGACTGTAGTACTGACTGTCATTCAGCCTGACATTAATGCAATACTACGGAATAAAGGGCAAGAAGGGGCAAATAGTAATTCTCCTTCCGTTATGGCAGATAATATCCTTAAAAAAATGGATACAACAAAAGGGACGAATAACTTAATTGTTTTTTATGATAAAAACAAGATTTCCAATGATGAAATGGAAAAAATCGGCGATGCTGTTAAAGCAGTACGCGATAGTAGTAAAGAACTAAGAATATCGGAAATTATTGATCCATTTAGTATTCCGAATGCAAAAAGTTCATTAATTTCAAAAGACGGTAAAACGTTAATGGTGAGTTATAAACTTGATAAAAACGGAAGAGAAATAGATGATATCCAAAAACAACTAGATCAAAAGCTAAGTAATGTTCCGGTTAAATATTATCTTAGCGGTGAAGACTTTATCAATAATGATTATTTAAAAGCTTCACAATCAGGTGTAGAAAAAAGTGCTGCACTTACAGTTATATTTATTTTAGTTGTATTAATTATTGCGTTTAGATCAATTGTTACACCGTTTGTATCATTAATAGCAGTTGCATTTTCTTATCTTTGCTCAATGGGGATTGCAGCTCAATTAATTGATAAAGCTGGATTTCCAATCACTAGTCTTACTCAAATGCTATTAATACTAATTCTTTTTGGTGTTGGTACGGATTATAATATCCTTCTTTTTAATCGTTTTAGAGAAGAGCTTTCACTAGGTAATTCAGTTGATGATTCAATTGTAAACACATATAAAACAGCAGGTAAAACGATCGCATATAGTATTCTTACTGTATTTATCGCGTTCCTTGCACTTGTTTTTGCTGAATCTCCAATTTATAAATCAGGTGTTGTAGTTGTAATTGGTGTATGTATATTATTACTAGAAATTTTAACTTTAACACCCTTTATCATGAAGGTTTTAGGAAAAAAACTTTTCTGGCCTTCTAAAAATGTTGGCGGACATAAGGAAAACAAGTTTTTTGGAAATTCGTCTGCGTTTGCTATTAAGAAACCGATTATAACGGTTTTTGTTATTTTACTGATATTATCTCCTATGGTTTATTTTCATAAAGAAAAACTAAACTTTGATACCATTGGAGAACTTGGAAATAAATATCCTTCATCAAAAGGTTTCAATATAGTAGCAGATCATTTTGGTAAAGGTCAGGCAATGCCTGCTACAGTTGTCATTGAGAATAACAAAGCACTTGATAACAATCAATCACTTGCAGTAATTGATAATGTTACTGAGAGGCTTAAAACTATAAAAGGAGTTAAGCAAGTTTCTTCCGTAACACAACCAGAAGGTAAGCAAATAGATAGTTTTTATGTTGATAGCCAAATGGGAAGTGTTACAGATGGAATTTCGAAAACACAAGATGGTGTGAACGAAATACATGATGGATTAAGCTTAGCTCAAGATAAACTTGGATCAGCAGATTTTTCAAAAGTTAATCAGATGGTAGATGGTACTACTGAACTACAAAATGGTGTAACAGCTTTAAGTAGCGGTATTAAACAAATACAAGCAGGGATCGACGATGGTTCAAGTAAATCACAAACGATCAGCAATGGTTTAGCGACAATCGATACGAATCTATTAAAAATGAGTAATGGTATTTCACTATTAGCAAGTAATTACGAAAAAATGCAGGCAGGTTATAAAGAAATTGGATCTCATTATCAAGAAGTAGCTCAAGCGCTACTTGGTATGAAAGGTGCACTTTCACAAATGCAATCAATGGTAACTGCATTAGGAACTAGTTACGCTAATTCAAATAGTGACAGTAATTATCAAGCATTGAAGCAAACACTTGATCAAACAATTGCAGCTTTAAATCAAATCACACCAGAAGGGATAAAAGCATTAAATACTAACTACAATGCTGTCACTTCAGGCTTTGCTACTGCAAACAAAAATCTTTCTAGTATGAGCACTGGTTTAGCTCAAATGTCTAATGGATTAAAAAGAATTGAAAGTGGCTTAGGTGATGCTTCATCAGGTTTAGGAAAAATTGTAACAAATATGAATAAAGTATCAGATGGACTTGGTCAAATGAAATCTGGTCAGCAGCAACTTGTAGCTGGCATTAATGGTTTTAGTACTTTTGGACAAAAACTGTCTGATGTAAACGGTGGCTTACAAAAAATTTCTGATGGATTAGGGAAAACAAACGATTTCTTAACACAATTTAACTCAAATAAAACGTTCTTTATTCCAAAAGAAGCATTGACTGATAAGAACTTTAAGCAATCACTTGATATGTTTATGTCAAAAGATAGAACAATCACAAAGCTTACTGTCGTTTTAAAAGACGACCCATACTCTAAAAAAGCTTTGAATACAATTACGAAAATAGATACAGCTGTTTCAACTGGACTAAAGGGCACAGAGCTTTCTCATGCTAAGTCAGGAGTTGCAGGACCAAGTGCAACTACAAACGATATGAACAATATTTTAAGTAGTGATCTAAATAAAACAACAACAATTGTAATTATTGGCGTATTACTTGTATTGTTCTTAGTAATAAAATCATTCTGGACACCAGTATTTATTACAGCATCACTTTTAGGTGCATACTATACTGCAATGTTTATGATTAATTATATTTTCATAAACTTACTAGGCTATGAAGGAATATCTTCATTTGTCCCATTCTTCTCGTTCATCATTATCGTTGCTTTAGGAGTAGACTACAGCATATTCTTAATGATGAGATTTAAAGAGTATGGTGATATGCCTGCAAAAGAAGCGATCGTATTAGCGTCTAAGCATACAGGTGGGGTAATTATATCAGCAGTAATCATACTTGGTGGTACATTTGCAACACTTATGCCTTCTGGGATTTTATTATTGTTTGAACTAGCTATAGCGGTAATAACAGGTCTAGTAGTACTTTGCTTTATTTTACTACCAATCTTCCTACCGGCTATGATCGCCTTACCAGAAGCATTAGCTAATTTATTTTCAAGCAAAAAAAATGATAAAATCAGTTCAGAAAAACATGTAATCTAATAAAACTTTTAAGATTATTTAGGAGAAAGTCGACTTACTAATTTTAGTAGAGTCGGCTTTTTTGAGTTTTTAAACACCTATAAATTTTTTTCAACAATATAAAAAAGTGGATGTAAAAACATTCGCTTTTTGATTAATCAACTTGTTTTTCATTATTCTCATCAAGAGCTTCAACCAATTCTAATTCCTCATGACGTTCATTAAAACGATTAAAAGTAAAGTCATTTGCAAATAGGAATAGAGGGCATTCGAAACGGTCATATACTAACATGTTACACATATATCGACCCATTAAACACAGTGGGGACTAGGGGTGAGAGGGAGAATACAAGATTATATCAAGATGTCTGGACACTAAATGGGAGGGTTAATTATGGAAAAGTATATTGAAGTCTGGATAGTTGATAGGTATCGATTCTTAGTGAAACTACTCTACAAGGATTCGATGAAGTCTGCTGAAATGGAAAATAGTTCAAAAAAGAAGGATGTATAAAAAAGTTTTATCTTTAACTATGGGAAAAAATAGTTGAGTTATTTATTCTGCAGGGATGATAGTAAAGGAGCAGAGCTGGCTCATCTTATCGTAGTCTGTGTATTTTATAAATAAATAGTCTAAAATTAAAAACACCTGTCAGTAAGACAGGTGTTGAGTGTACATAGGTAGGTCGTAGAGGTATACTAGAGATTGGTTGTAATAAGCAAGACCTACATTATAGAGTATTTGTTTTAGAGTATAAAATATTCATTTGATTTAAGGTGAGGTTTCATGTTTATTTCTAAGCAATAGCGATTGCCCATTCATTATTAAGAAACGATATGTTAAAAGGAGTTATTCCAATTGAAAAAATTAATTGTGTCAATTTCAGCAATAGCAATGTTAACTGGTCTAGCTGGTTGTCAGAGTGTAAATGATAATAAAGGCAAAGTAACTGCGGAAACTAAGGAAAAAATTCATCAAAATTATAGTGAAATGGATAAAGCCATGCAGGATATTAAAATTTCCATACTAAAATTAATGGTAAAAGAATCAAACAATGAGGAAATAACACCAGACGACTATACCAAATTATTAGACAAAGAAAACAAAGCTTCAAGTCACTATCTTGAACTAGCTAACAGTGTAAAAGGTATGAAACAAGAAAAGTATGTGAGTGAATGGAATGATAACTTTATATTAATGACTGACGCTACGGGTAAAAATAATATAAAAGATGTATCAACGTACTTTGATAAAATGAATAAGAATTTAATTGATTTAGGCATTAAAACAGGAGAAATTAAAGAATAAATGAAAAAGAGAAACCGCATCTTATGGGTTTCTTTTTTTTAATATGGCTCTGTTAAACTAAAATATTGATTTTTGCGTACTAAAAAGACTGTTTGGTGAAATCAATTTTTTTAATGCTAATTCAACTAATGCAATGCGGTAGTTACATAACGATTTTATAAAGTGAAAAGGAAGTATGAAATAATTATAGAAAAAAGACAGAGGAATTATCCCCTGTCTCCCTGTATTTTAACCCTCAAATAACATTAATCAACTTGTATCTCATTATTAACATCAAGAGCTTCAACTAATTCTAATTCCTCATGACGTTCTTTAAAGCGGTTGAAAGTAAATTCATTTGCAAATAAGAATAGAGGACGTTCGAAACGGTCGTATACTAGCATGTTTCGCATATCTTGGTATTTCTTTAGACCTTTTACATCATCAGTTTTAACCCAACGAGCAATATTATAGTCTACATGGTCTTTACGGATATCAGAACCATATTCATTTTTTAAACGGTACTCGAAAACTTCAAATTGAAGCTGTCCAACTGCACCTAAAATAACTTCATTAAATTCATTTTTATAAACTTGAATCGCACCTTCTTGGGCTAATTGCTCAACGCCTTTATGGAAGTGCTTAGATTTTAATGAGTTAACTGGGCTAACACGTAAGAAAAGCTCAGGTGGGAAAGTTGGTAATGGTTCAAAGAATAATTTTTGTTTACCTGATGTAATTGTATCTCCAATTTGGTAAGTACCAGAATCATAAATACCGATTACATCACCAGCATATGCACGGTCGATTGTTTCTCGATCATTTGCCATTAATTGTGTTGATTGACTTAATTTAATTTGTTTTCCTGTACGAGAAAGCGTTACGTTCATACCTCGTTCAAATACACCTGAACAAATTCGTAAAAATGCAATACGGTCACGATGCGCTGGATTCATATTAGCTTGAATCTTGAAAATAAATCCACTAAATACTTCATCAGTCGGATTTACTTCACCGTTTACAGTTTTACGTGGTCCTGGAGATGGTGACATATCTAAGAAGTGATTTAAAAATGGTGTAACTCCAAAATCAACTAATGCTGTTCCAAAGAACACAGGAGTCAATTCACCAGCTTGAACCAAATCTAAATTAAATTCATTACCAGCACCTTCTAATAAATCAACTTCATCACGTAAATTTTCTAAATTGGATTGCTCTAAACGAGCTTCTAATTCCGGACCATGAACGCCTTCTGAACCTAGTTTAATGACTTCGTCTTTACGGAAAAGATGAACTTCGTTTTCTAGACGATCATATACTCCTTCAAATTGCATACCACTACCAATTGGCCAAGTAACTGCTACAGAAGGCATACCTAGAACTTCTTCTAATTCTTCCATTAATTCTAAAGGGTCTTTAGCTTGGCGATCTAATTTATTCATAAAAGTAAAAATAGGAATACCACGCATACGACAAACTTGGAAAAGCTTTTTAGTCTGTGCTTCAATACCTTTTGCAGCGTCAATTACCATTACCGCAGAGTCAACAGAAGTTAGTACACGATATGTATCTTCACCAAAATCATTGTGACCAGGAGTATCCATAATTGATACCATTTTTTCATCGTATTCAAACTGCATAACTGAAGATGTTACAGAAATTCCACGTTGCTTTTCGATTTCCATCCAGTCAGACTTTGCATATTTTGAATTTTTTTGAGCTTTTACAGTTCCAGCTTCACGAATTGCTCCACCGTGAAGTAGTAATTTTTCAGTTAAAGTTGTTTTACCTGCATCCGGGTGAGAAATAATTCCGAAAATACGGCGCTTAGCAACTTCATTCATTAATTCTTTATTTGCCATCTATTATAAAGTCCTTTCTAAATCAAAGATCATAATAAAATTTTTACATCCTATCTATTATACTAGAATTCACCGTTTGATGAAACAATTTGTATGTAAGTTATAGTTAAAGTATATCCAATTATATAATTAGAATTTTGTTTTTTAGTATAAATTCCGTCATTTTTTATTAAGGTATGAATTTTTTTAGTAAAACTTTGTTTTAGATCCATCTCAATAATGACCTCATAGGGGAAACCAGTTCTAAATGGGCGAAGTAATATAAGGCTATCGATGAGTTGATAGATCAATAAATATAAAAAAGGAATCTATCACTTAATTTAAAGTGGTAGATTCTTTTTTTGATGACAAATGTACAAGCAGGTTAATATCTTTCTGATTAATATATGTAGATAATGTTTTTTTAATAAAGAGTGAGGAGTTAAATATATATGTCATCATGTAATTGTTCAACAACAACTTTAAGTTGCTGTCCAGAAAAGATTTTTGTACAAGACCAAGTATGTACTCCATGGCAAGCAGTTGGAGACGCTACGGCAGTTACCATTCCTTTATTTCAAAATAATATTAATCAAAATATTATTGGAACTGGGTTTGTTAAGTATGAGGTTGGCTCAGCTACGCTACCAATACAAATTGTTTTTTTAAATTCTGCAGGGGGCACGATTAATACTGAAACTGTAACATTAGGTTCAAGCTTAGCGTTTACAATAAGAAGATTCGATGTAATACAAGCCATTATACCTATTGGAGCAGATATTCTGTTTCAAGGTGAATTTTGTATAACGACACGTTATTCAGTTTAAATGAAGAAAATGAGGGGATAAGCAAATGTGTAACGGTTTAAGTTGTTGTTCAACTAAAAATATATTTCAAGATAAAGTATGTACTACCTGGCAAGTTAATACACCAGGGGTAATTACGATTTATACAAATAACATAGCTTCAATCGTATCAGCAACTGGTTATGTTAAAAATGATACTGGAACAGACATTATCGTTGTGAATTTTTTAAGAGGAGGAACAGTAATTGACACTCTAAATGTTCCTCCGCAAAGCAGCGTCGGATTTTCAGAAAAATTATTTGATGAAATTCAAGTCGATACTACTGGATTACCTGGCTCTGTTGAAGGAGAGTTTTGTATTACTGTTAGATATTCAATGTAATATTTCATTTTATCTAAATAGTATTATTCATGACTTTTTGAATGAACGATACTATGTAATGAAATGAGGAAAAATCATGTTTTTTAATGTGAATAATAAAGTAGAAAATGGAATTTTATATTCGTATTTAAATGGAATAAACTCTAATTCGAATAGATGTAGTTGCTGTAATAGTTTTTCTTGTAATGGTTTATCCTGTAATGGGATTAAAAAAACTGGTCCCACAGGTCCCACTGGCGTAACGGGTGTAACAGGAATAACTGGCCCAACTGGTTCTACTGGAGTGACTGGAGCAACCGGTTCGGCGGGAATAACGGGCCCGACTGGAGCAACCGGTCCAACAGGGATAAGCGGCTCGACAGGAATAACCGGTCCTACGGGAGTAACAGGTTCAACTGGAATAACAGGTGAAACAGGGGTAACAGGATCGACAGGAGTAACAGGTTCGACGGGAGTAACTGGCTCGACCGGAGTAACAGGTTCAACAGGGGAAACTGGTTCGACGGGAATAACTGGCACAACGGGAGCAACCGGTCCAACTGGAATAACTGGCTCGACTGGGGTAACAGGTCCGACGGGAGAAATTGGCCCGACGGGAATAACGGGCTCGACAGGAATAACAGGTTCGACGGGAGTAACCGGCCCGACAGGGGTAACTGGTTCGACAGGAATAACAGGTTCGACGGGAGTAACAGGTTCAACAGGAGAAACTGGTTCGACGGGAATAACTGGCACAACGGGAGCAACTGGTCCAACTGGAATAACGGGCTCGACGGGAATAACCGGTTCGACGGGAATAACGGGCACGACAGGAATAACTGGCCCGACGGGAATAACGGGCACGACAGGAGTAACTGGTTCGACAGGAATAACTGGTCTAACTGGAGCAACAGGCTCGACGGGAATAACCGGTCCAATAGGAGCAACAGGCTCGACGGGAATAACTGGCCCAACCGGAGGAACGGGTTCAACTGGAATAACAGGCTCGACCGGAGTAACAGG
>NZ_NUEU01000063.1:0-254 GCF_002556365.1 Bacillus sp. AFS002410 | reverse complement strand
TATTTAAGATGGTGGCTCGGGACGGAATCGAACCGCCGACACGAGGATTTTCAGTCCTCTGCTCTACCGACTGAGCTACCGAGCCAACTTAAATGGCGGTCCCGACCGGGATCGAACCGGCGATCTCCTGCGTGACAGGCAGGCATGTTAACCGCTACACCACGGGACCATTTGGTTGCGGGGACAGGATTTGAACCTGCGACCTTCGGGTTATGAGCCCGACGAGCTACCAGACTGCTCCACCCCGCGATAAT
>NZ_NUEU01000062.1:0-412 GCF_002556365.1 Bacillus sp. AFS002410 | reverse complement strand
TAGAACGTCGCCTGGTTAAAATGAAAACATCAGCTATTAGGCTGATGTTTTTTGTATGTTGTAAATACGCCTGATCTTTTCTGAATTTTACTTATCAACTTGCTTAAAGGTACGGAATTAGAAAAGGGGAGATGATGCATTTAAAGAAACAAGTATAGATTAGTATTAGATTAAATTGAAATGCGAACAAACTTCTTTATAAGGAAAATACTTATAAAAGAAACTTCTCAGTTATTTTTATTAATTTTTTGTAAAAAAATACTTGCGATCGATTGGACGAGATGGTATAGTTATTTATGTTGTCACGAAAAACAATTCGACAACGAAAGAAAATTGTAAAAAAGTTGTTGACAAATAGAACAACAAAATGTTATTATATTAAAGTCGCTTACGAGTGACAAAGTGAACTTTG
>NZ_NUEU01000061.1:0-848 GCF_002556365.1 Bacillus sp. AFS002410 | reverse complement strand
ATTTAAGTTAGCATTTGTACATAACCGTGGTCACTGTATGTGGCTATTTTTTTTAGTAACTGGCAGTATAGTTATATAAGGTACATAAAGGAAAAAGTAAGCTTTTTGCCGAATAAACTGATTAGTACACCATAGAGAGAAAGGAATGAATTTATGAAAAGTGATGAAGAACTTCAAGGCATGCTTAAACGAAAATTTGTTACTGCCATCTATGCGAGCACGCTATTTAGCATCGTGTTTGCTCTAATTGATCCAGAACCGTTTGATGAACCAATCACTTCTATTCAGCACTATTTTTCAGATGTTATTGGAATTATCCCTATTTATCTAATGTATAGTTTACCGTTTTATCTTATCTATGGGATAATCACATCGTTTTTGAGTGAGACAATCGCAAATCGGTTTGCAAGTCGCAAAAAAAGCTTATGGCTAACCATCTGTGGAATTTTTCATTTACTATTCGGTCTAATTCTCTTATTACCTGGATTACTTGCTTCTTCAATTTATTTTCTCGTTGATCTATGGTTGAAAAAAAGAAATAGTCCGTTTACGACAATCCAACGAATCAAATTGTTTGCTACACCTATCGTTGTTTGGTTACTCACGATGAGTTTCGTCTGGTTGAAAGGGTAACAGAGACGTCTAGTCTAATCGATTCCTTATGCAACTAAACCAGCTAATAGTTTGTCAATAATTTTCAATAAAAAAATTTTGTGACTCATGTTATACTATTTTTGACATGCCAAATAATCTTCCACTCATTCGAAAATTGGAAGATTATGGTAATTGAAAGTGGTTCAGATTTTAAGCTAGATCTTGGAAAGTGGTTTTGCTTTTTAACAGGGCAT
>NZ_NUEU01000060.1:0-209 GCF_002556365.1 Bacillus sp. AFS002410 | reverse complement strand
TAAAAATGGCTCCGCAGGTAGGATTCGAACCTACGACCACTCGGTTAACAGCCGAGTGCTCTACCACTGAGCTACTGCGGAATAATCAAAACCAAGCGACGTTCTACTCTCACAGGGGGAAACCCCCAACTACCATCGACGCTGAAGAGCTTAACTGCCGTGTTCGGTATGGGAACGGGTGTGACCTCTTCGCTATCATCACTTGATTC
>NZ_NUEU01000059.1:0-248 GCF_002556365.1 Bacillus sp. AFS002410 | reverse complement strand
ACACATGATGAAAATGGACACTTATATAGTGGACATGACTTTGTTAGTAATGACGGATTTGATGCAAACGGAAATATAAAATATGTTGATGACCATGATCCTATGGAAACAACTTATGATGATTGGGTAGCTGATAAGGCAAATCCAGGTACAGTTTGGGGAACACCACCATCAGATTATAAGCCGTATATTACTTCGCATGGAACGCACGTTTCCGGTACGATTGCAGCAAATACGACGAATAATAA
>NZ_NUEU01000058.1:0-307 GCF_002556365.1 Bacillus sp. AFS002410 | reverse complement strand
CACTTCGCTACCCCTCCGGTATTTATTAAATTAGATGGTGGAGGATGACGGGCTCGAACCGCCGACCCCCTGCTTGTAAGGCAGGTGCTCTCCCAGCTGAGCTAATCCTCCGTAATATAAATGGTGACCCGTACGGGACTCGAACCCGTGTTACCGCCGTGAAAGGGCGGTGTCTTAACCGCTTGACCAACGGGCCATTACAACTTTTCCCAAGCTTCCAACCGGGCTCGAACCGGTGACCTCTTCCTTACCATGGAAGTACTCTGCCTGCTGAGCTATGGAAGCATTAAAAATGGCTCCGCAGGTA
>NZ_NUEU01000057.1:0-669 GCF_002556365.1 Bacillus sp. AFS002410 | reverse complement strand
AAAAATTATTATAAAAAACTTTTGGGAAAGTATTGACTTTTAAATGAGATTTGATATAATAATTAATGTCCTTAAGGAATTGAATCAAGTGATGATAGCGAAGAGGTCACACCCGTTCCCATACCGAACACGGCAGTTAAGCTCTTCAGTGTCGATGGTAGTTGGGGGTTTCCCCCTGTGAGAGTAGAACGTCGCTTGGTTCTTGATTATTCCGCAGTAGCTCAGTGGTAGAGCACTCGGCTGTTAACCGAGTGGTCGTAGGTTCGAATCCTACCTGCGGAGCCATTTTGGAGAGCTGTCCGAGTGGCCGAAGGAGCACGATTGGAAATCGTGTAGGCGGGTAACCCTGTCTCAAGGGTTCAAATCCCTTGCTCTCCGCCATATAACTCAGGACAAATATAATGGCCCGTTGGTCAAGCGGTTAAGACACCGCCCTTTCACGGCGGTAACACGGGTTCGAGTCCCGTACGGGTCACCATTTTATTACGGAGGATTAGCTCAGCTGGGAGAGCACCTGCCTTACAAGCAGGGGGTCGGCGGTTCGAGCCCGTCATCCTCCACCATATCTTTAAAAATATCAATAGACGTCCTGAGATTTGGATGGTCTTGATGAAGTAAACTTCATGGATCTAATTAAAATAGTATCCACATTATCGCGGGGTGGAGCAG
>NZ_NUEU01000056.1:0-241 GCF_002556365.1 Bacillus sp. AFS002410 | reverse complement strand
ATTGTTTTGTTTAGTTTTGAAGGATTATCCTTCATATATAGATATGGGCCTATAGCTCAGCTGGTTAGAGCGCACGCCTGATAAGCGTGAGGTCGATGGTTCGAGTCCATTTAGGCCCACCATATCTTTTTTTTATGTTCGGGGCCTTAGCTCAGCTGGGAGAGCGCCTGCCTTGCACGCAGGAGGTCAGCGGTTCGATCCCGCTAGGCTCCACCATTTTTATTTGTACCTTGAAAACTAG
>NZ_NUEU01000055.1:0-297 GCF_002556365.1 Bacillus sp. AFS002410 | reverse complement strand
TTTACAGAATGTAGCTAATTCCTTTTCTTAAATCATAGATATTCACCTTAACCCTTGGTGAGGGTAGTGGAAATATACTAAGGAAGAGTCTGTATTTCTCCCAATTAAAGGATTTTCTTTGACTTCTTCTATTAAGCCATTTAAATATTAGGTTCTCGATTTTAGCTTTGAAAATGTTAACACTTGGAATATTATCAGTGATGCAGTAGTAGTTGTAGTACCCAATAAGCGAGCGTTTGAATCTGTCCATGATTATATGAATATTATTATTTCTATTCTTCTTCAACCATTCTTTAG
>NZ_NUEU01000054.1:0-3922 GCF_002556365.1 Bacillus sp. AFS002410 | reverse complement strand
ATTAGGCTGATGTTTTTTTGCGTTATAAAAGTTAATATGTTAAATGCCAGCTTGATCAGTAAAATAATTTTATAGTTCATTCTTTATTCATATTTTAGTTGTAAATTTTAAAAGTAAAGTAGATAAACAATAGCTAAAGTAAGGAGTAATGAAATGAAAGACGAAAAAAAGATAAATAAAAAAAGTGATTGGAGAAATTTTATCTCTCTAATAAAAAACGCAAACCCTCCAAAATGGATGTTTGGCATAGGGGTTTTACTAAGTGTAGCGACTACTTTAGTAGGATTATTATTGCCTCTCCTAACAAAAAAGTTTGTAGATGGCTTTTCAATATCATCATTAAGTGCAGGGCAAATAGCAATTTTTGCAGCTGTCCTAATAATACAAGCAGTATCATCTGCAGCTTCTATCTATTTACTTAGTAGAGTGGGAAATACGGTTGTTGCAAATGTAAGACACCGATTATGGAAAAAGATGGTTGTACTTCCAGTATCATATTTCGATGAGACACAGACTGGTGAAAACGTTAGTCGAGTTACGAATGATACCGCAATATTAAAAGGGCTAATTACAGAGCATATTACAAATTTTTTTACAGGTATTATATCAATTATCGGATCTTTTACACTTTTACTAATATTAGATTGGAGAATGACCTTAGTAACATTCGGTATTATACCTGTTATTGCGTTGGTTTTTATTCCAATCGGAAAACAGATGTCTAAGTTATCAAAGGCAACTCAAGATGAGACAGCTAAATTTACATCATTAATAAGCCAAGTTTTTTCTGAAATTAGACTAGTAAAGGTTTCAAATGCGGAATCTGTCGAAATTTCAAAAGGTAATAAGGGGATTAGTAACTTATTATCTTTCGGAATTAAGGAAGGCAAGTTTCAATCATTAATAGGACCTATTGTTTCCTTTGTTTTAATGTTGATTCTAGTAGTCATAATTGGATACGGCGGGGTTAGAGTTTCTTCTGGAGCAATTACTGCTGGGGCATTAGTAGCGTATATACTGTATTTATTCCAAATAATCTTCCCAGTAACGCAAATTACACAATTCTTTACTGAGCTTCAAAAAACAAAGGGAGCTACAGAAAGAATGATTAATATATTGGAACATGAAGAAGAAGATTATGATTCTGGAAATGAAGAAATTAATATGAACTTACCGATAACTATTAATAAACTGCACTTTGCATATAAAGAAGAGGAGATGTTATCAAATCTTAACTTTACGATTCCTTCAGGTAAAGTCACAGCAATTGTAGGACCAAGTGGTAGTGGAAAAACAACACTTTTCTCACTTATTGAAAGATTTTATTCTCCTAAAATCGGTGAAATAAAAGTTGGTAAGCATTCAATAGATTGCTATAACTTAGAAAGTTGGAGAAAGCAAATAGGATATGTAGCACAAGAAAGTCCATTAATTGTAGGAACCATTAGGGATAACATATGTTATGGAATTAAAAGAGAAATATCTGATAAAGAATTGTCCCATGTGTCAGCAATGGCTTACGTAGATCAATTTGTTAATGATTTACCTAAAGGGTTTCATACCGAAGTTGGAGAAAGAGGTGTCAAACTGTCGGGAGGACAAAGACAGCGAATAGGAATTGCTCGCGCCTTATTAAGAAATCCTAAGTTATTAATGTTAGATGAGGCAACTTCGAATTTGGATAGCAGATCGGAGTTAGTAGTACAAAATGCGCTTTCTAATTTAATGCAAGGTAGAACGACTTTAGTTATTGCCCATCGTTTATCGACAGTTATAGATGCCGATCAAATTGTCTTTTTAGACAAGGGAAAAATAACTGGCATTGGAACACATGAAGAATTATATAATAACCATCTTATGTATAGAGAGTTTGCTGATCAACAATTAAGAGTAAATAGTGCTGTATAACTACATTCAAGGAAGGTGTTTATATGACTAGTATATTAATTGTAGATGATGATCCACATATTCGAAAATTATTGAATGTACTGTTACGGAATGAAGGCTTCAATGTATTTGAAGCCACAAACGGTATTGAAGCAATTACTGTTTTTGAAGACAACAAAATTGATATGTTAATTATAGATTTAATGATGCCAAAGATGGACGGATTTGAGCTTTGTCGTGAAATTAGAAACGAGGCAGATCTTCCGATTATTATGCTAACTGCAAAAGGTGAGACTGAACAAAAAGTTAAAGGATTTAAACTAGGAACCGATGACTATATTGTAAAACCATTTGAACCAGTTGAATTAGTTGTAAGAGTAAAAGCCCTATTAAGGAGATCGAAAATTTCTTCATCAAAAATTGTACAAATAGGTGATTTAACGATTGATCATGGCAATTATAAAGTTCTTATTGGAAACCAGGGAATTAATATGCCTTTGAAGGAACTAGAGCTTTTATTTACTTTAGCAAGTTCATTAGGAAGGACTTATTCAAGAGAACAATTAATTGAAAATATTTGGGGATTTGATTACGCAGGAGATGAAAGAACAGTAGATGTTCATATTAAACGCCTAAGAGAAAGATTTCCCGAGAAAGAATTCGGATTTAAAATTTCTACTGTATGGGGATTAGGGTATCGAATGGAGCTAGTGAAATGAAGGTACTAAAAAAAATTAGAGATATTATAGGGGCTATATTACTACTGACGACAGCCATAACAGTTGGTAGTGTTTTGACACACTATTTAACCGGATATTTTTTTGAACACTACAAAACTAATCTTTCAGAAGTAACAATACAAATTATAAATACATTTGTAACCTTTCTATTATTAATGTTAGCGGGAGGAATGTTTGGTAGAATATTCCATCACCCAAAACAAATGAGAATGGTAAAGGAAATTATGCAGGCAATTAGAAGCATTTCCAGAGGAGAGTTTAACGTATCGGTCGATTTTGAGAAAGTTAGAAATGCCTTTGGAGGAGAAATTGGTCAAATAATAGATGGCTTTAATAATATGGCATTGAACTTAAACCAAATGGAAAATATGAGGCAAGAGTTTATTTCGAATGTTTCGCATGAAATTCAATCACCTTTAACATCTATTAAAGGATTCGCGAAAGTATTACAAAATGAAGAATTGCCTTTAGAAGAACGAAAACAGTATTTGAATATTATTGAATTTGAAAGCACCCGATTATCAAAGCTTAGTGATAATCTCTTAAAGTTAACCTCATTAGAATCACAGAACCAGCCTATAGAGAAGAATCGTTTTTCATTAAATAGTCAACTTATGTACTCGTTGTTAAGCTGCGAACCACAAATAGTAGAAAAAAACATTAATATGCATGTTAATCTCAGTAAAATCGATGTGATTGGTGATGAGGCTCTTTTAAATCAAGTTTGGATGAACCTAATTACAAATAGTATAAAGTTTACACCTAATGATGGTGATATCTTTATTAATGCAAAACAAGAAAATGATAAGGTAATTATAAAAGTGCAAGATACTGGAATCGGTATATCTGATGAAGAGCAAATGCATATTTTTGAAAGGTTTTATAAAGCCGATAAATCAAGAGACCGGACAACAGTTGGAAATGGGTTGGGTTTATCAATCGTAAAAAAAATAGTTGAGATGCATAATGGGATAGTTTATGTAGAAAGTGAATTAGGGCAAGGATCATTGTTTATTGTAGAACTACCTACAGCAGTAGAATAAGGTTGACCTATCATTATAGTAAATGGGTATTTTATATAGAATTACTCTTTTACTATAATGAATAAGATTCTCATTTTTTTATTAAAAAGTTATTGCAAACAGAATAAAATAGTGGTATATTATTAAACGTTGTCACATTAATTCAAAATATGTGGCAAGAAAATAATAATAAAATAATTGTTGACTATAAATGATTATGTGTGTTATTATTATATAAGTCGCTAAGAGATATAGCGACAAAGTGAACTTTGA
>NZ_NUEU01000002.1:0-355709 GCF_002556365.1 Bacillus sp. AFS002410 | reverse complement strand
AAATGATTTCACGTCTTTTTTTAATTATAAATATACTTTTAATTTCTAAGACTTGTTACAAACGCTTCTAATCGATCACACGCAGCTTCTAATTCTTTCATTGAATACGCGTATGAAAGGCGAATGAATGAATCACCATATTCAGAAAAAGCTTCCCCGGGGATAACTGCTAGATTATGTTTTTCTACTAGATTTAATGCGAATTCCATGGATGGCATATTGAACTCTTTAATTGATGGGAATAAATAAAATGCACCTTCTGGCTTAATACAAGAAAGACCCATCTTTTCTAATCGATCAACCATATAATCACGTCTTATTTTATATTCTTTTGCCATTTCAATTGGCGAATCAATGCAGTCAGTTAATGCTGTAATTGCAGCATATTGAGAAATTGATGTTGCACATGATACGTTATACTGATGCACTTTTAAGATTTCCTGGGCTAAATAAACAGGTGCAAAAATAAAACCAATTCTCCAACCAGTCATCGAATGTGACTTACTAAGGCCATTAATGACAATTGTCTTATCTCTCATACCAGGGAAACTTGCAATTGAAATATGAGTGCTGTCATATGTAAGTTCACTATAAATTTCATCTGACAATATGAATAAATCTTTTTCAGATAAATAATTAGCTAAATTCTCAAGTTCCTCTTTTGTTAAAGTTACACCTGTTGGGTTATTCGGGTATGGTAAAACAATACAACGTGTTTTTTCTGTTATATATTCATCCAATAATTCAGGCGTAATTTTAAAGCCATTGTTAGATGTATCGACAAAAACGGGTTTTGCCCCACATGTTGTTATGATTGGTGCATACCCAGGATAGATTGGTGCAGGAAGAATAACTTCACATTCATCATTAAGAATTGTCCTAAAAGTAACATCAATTGCTTGACTAGCACCTACTGTAACGATAACCTCGTTTGCTGGGTCATACGATAGAGAGTATTTTGTCTTTAAAAAATTAGATGCTGCATTTCTAAGTGCTGGTATTCCGGCATTAGGAGTATAGACTGTTTGATTTTGATTAATGGCGTCTATTGCTGAAGCTTTAATTGGTTCTGGCGTTGGGAAATCCGGTTGACCTAATGTTAATGCTATTACATTCTCATATTTTTCAATTTTTTGGGCAAATTTTCTAATACCTGAGATTTGAATTTCTTTTACATTTTGATTAATAAATCTTTTCATACTAAATCCCTCTACTTATTATTTTTTATATAAAAAAGTAAACATCTTATTCTGTTTAATAAATGAAATTTCTTTCATTTTACCATATAATATAAAAAGTATTTAGTAGTGAAATAATTTGATTACCTAGAGAAGGTGTATAAAATGTTACAAGTAATAGGAGTAACTAAAAATAAAGTAATCGATCGAAATATATCGATTGCTGAGGCAAAATCAAATAAATATCTATGGTACTGGGTTGATATTAATGAGCCAACTCAAGAAGAGATTTCACTTTTATCAACTGAATTTAATTTTCATCAACTTGCCATTGAGGATTGTTTAGAATATGTACAAAGACCTAAGCTAGATTATTATGACGGATATCATTTTTTAATTTTGCATGAATTAAACAAACTAGACTTAGAGGAAACGGAGCTAGATATATTTGTAAGTGATCATTATGTTGTCACATTCCACATTCAGCATAGTCCCTCAGTACAACTTGTTTTAGATAATATACTGACTGATCGTCGGGCATCCAAGAGCCCACTTCATTTAACTCATCGACTCATTGATGAGCTTGTAGATAGTTATTTTCCACTAATCTATCGTTTAGAGGACGAACTATCTGATTTAGAAATTGATCCGCTACGAAAAGAAGTAAGCAATGTAGTAGAGAGATTATATGATATAAAATCAGATTTATCGAAATTAAGGAAAACAATCTTACCAACTCGAGATCTATTATATCGAATCTTAAACTCAAATCGATTTAAAGATATATCTGAGCATCGAATTTATTTTGAAGATATTCATGATCATTTAATGAAGCTCTCAGATATGATCGAAACAAATAGAGACTTAGCTTCTGATATAAGAGAAAGTTATTTTTCATTAAGCTCAGAAAAAATGAATAATATAATGAAAACATTAACAATTATTTCGTCTTTCTTTTTACCACTAACGTTTATCGTAGGTTTATACGGGATGAACTTTCACTATATGCCAGAGTTAGCTTGGAAATATGGCTATTTATTTATTCTAATTTTAATGGGATTTGTAACGATTTTAATGTACATATTTTTTAAAAGGAAAGGTTGGTTTTAAGTCGTTTTAACATACATATAACTTTAGTTAAAATAATCAAATAAAACAGAGTAGGAGTATTCTAATGAAAACACTGAGCTATTTAAGTTTTTCACTGCTTTATCTCTTAGGATTATTTTTATTACTAGACTTTGTATTCAAGTTTCAAAATACGACTTTTAACAATATTTATTACACTGTGTTATACCCATTTCTAAGCCTATTTTTGATTGGCATTTATGCATCATTGCCAAAATTTGCAAAACTTATTACGAAGTCGGGTTTATCTTACCATTCAAACGAAAAGCTAAAATGGTTTGTTTCAATAATTTTACTGATCATTCTTTCGTTAATTATGATAATAAGGTTTGGTACATACCCCCATGTATTAGTAACTATATTAACTATTTTTGGTTATGTCCTCTCATTAATTACAGGATATAAATTAATAAGGTTCAGAAATAAAAACTTAGAATAAAGCAGAGGCCTATAATAGGGCCTTTTTAAATTGAATTGTAACTCGGCTAGGACGTGAGAATTTTAGAGTAAAGAGTATCGCGATCAAACTAGAATTCTACTACTCGACTAATTGATCCATCTGGAATTTTTAGTGATTAAAGTTTTGTCCTGAATGACTTCAACTTGACGACTTTTCTTATATTTTAGAATTCTTTGTAATAATGTGACGTACTATGTCAAAATGTTTTTTTCGAATTTTTTGTATTAATAATTAGAACTTTTAATAACTATGTTATAATTTGTTGAAAGAAGGGGTGGGGGACACTTTAATGCTGCAATTAAAAGATTTATTAATTCAATTTGCAATCATAATCATTCCGGTCTTTTTATATGAAATGTTTTGGCTAAGTAGATACCATAATACAAGTCCAAAGCAAAATAGAATACTAGTTGGATTGCTAACTTTTTTTAATATTTTTATTTGCTTGCTTTACCCAATTCATATCAGTAAGAGCATGGCTATTACTTTTAGTATTTTATTAATCTATTCATCTATTTTGTACGGTGGAAGATGGATCGGAACAATGATTATTTTTACGAAAGCAGTTTTTGTCTATTTACTATATGGATTATCATCATTAAAATCTTTTCCTTTTGAGTTGATTTCATGTATTTTACCATTTATCGTATCACCACAATGGGTAAGTTTTTCTAAACGTAAGAAATTTGCTCTTAGTATCTTAATGCCAATCTTATTTTCATTTAGTATGATCTGTTTACTTTATTATGAAGCAACAGTCAATGGGATAAAAGAGTACCAAACAGATAAAACGATTTTTTCAGCATGCATCTTTTTTACTGTTTTAACGATTACGATGTTATTCCATGTTTATTTAAGAGAATTTTTATTTGAAAATGCTGAAATTAGAGTTCAAATGCAAAAGTCGGAAAAATTAAACATGGTAAGTGAACTTGCGGCCAGTGTTGCGCATGAAGTTAGAAACCCACTTACTGTTGTAAGGGGTTTCATTCAATTGATTGAAAATCAAGAAAGTGGAACGAATAGAGAATATATGAAACTTGTATTAGCCGAACTGGACCGGGCGGAGAATATTATTTCGGACTACTTAAATCTAGCTAGACCTCAAATTGAAGAGAAAAAAATCATTAATATGACCGAACAATTGAATGAGGTTACTACTTTAATGTCAACTTATGCCTCATTGCAAGGCGCATTCTTACAAGTAAATGTTAATGAAGATATGTATACTGTTGGAGATCGAGCTAAACTTAAACAAGCAATCATTAATGTCTTAAAAAATGGTGTAGAAGCAATTAAAGACACTAAAGGTTATATTAAGATTGAAGCAAATATGGAGAAGGTAAAAGATAAAGAGTACATACGAATCATTGTAAAAGATAATGGAATTGGTATGTCGAAAGCTCAGCTTGATCGTTTAGGACAACCTTTTTATTCGTTGAAAGAAAAGGGAACAGGATTAGGATTAATGGTTACTTTTAGTATTATTGAGGCGCATAAGGGTACGATTGAATATTTAAGTGAAGAAGGCAATGGTACAGAAGTTCATATAATGTTACCAGCTTATCATCAAGAACAAAGTGAAGAGATTCAATTAAAAGAATAAAGAGAGGGTAATGATCCTCTCGTACTAACTTCGAACGCTCGTTTTCTAAAGTCAGCTGGTTGTTCATTCGTATGGATCAGGTTGAAAAATTTAATTTTTATGTTTAAACAAATAAAGAGAAGGGAGGATTCCCTTCTCTTTTAAAGATATCATAATCTATAAGTGCTAATATAAAACAAATTATTTTACTGATTTTGGTTTAAAAAAGAGTGATTTTATTGCATTTTTCCAATCTCTTTCTTTTGAAGCAGCAACCATTTTCTTCGTTTCCTGCAACTCTCTAATCATTCTCATTAATTGAGCGTCTCGACCGGATTCTTTCGATTGAATTTCTTCAAATATTTGTTCCAATTTTTCGTCTTTTTCTTCAATAACAGCAGCAAGCTCGTGGAGCTCTTCACTTTTTTCTTCAACTGAAATTAATATTTGTTCTAATTTTTGATCTTTTTCCAAGTTCTGTTTTATTAGAGTTTGATTTTGAGTTAGGATTTGTTCATTCTGAAATGCTAGATTCGTAATTTGTGACATGAATTCTTCAAACATAATTTGATTAGTATTTGTCGGAACAAAGGTCGTTACTTTTTCTTTTGATACAATTTGATCAATTACTATTTTTGATTCGTTTAAATTTGTAGGAATATCTTCATCAGGAAGTTTATTATTTTCTTCAAGTATTTGTTCAACAGTCATTTCCTCAAAGTGATATTCTTTGACTACTTCATCCAGTTGCGATAATGTAGGAGCTTCGTTCATTTGATCTATTTCTTCTATTGATTGTTTGTCGGGTATTCCTTCAAATGTTACTTCCCTGGATACGTTCGCTTCAATCGGTTTTTTTTCAATTAAAGTAGGTTGCACTTCTAATGGCGTTTCCATTAGTTCCTGTTCGACTACAGTTTCTTCTATAATTACTTCTTCAATTAATTCACGTTCTGCACCATTTTCTACTAATAAAGTTTCTTCTTGTAAATGACTAATTAATTCGGTTTCATTTTGAATTACAACTACTTCATCTAAATTTTCATTTTCTTCTTCAATTATTTCATTTTTATTTTTTATGTCAAAATCATTATGTATGTTATCTTCTAGAGGAGTTTGCGGGGCATTTGATGTAATTTGCTCATCATTATTTAAAGTTATTTCATTTTCACTAGTTATTGCAACTTCTGCAATCGTTTCAGCAAGACTTTGATTTAATAGGTTATTTAAAGCGGATTGTACGGCTTGTGATAGATTTTCATCTTTTTGGTAATCTTTCACAATCAGTTGAAATAATTCAAAATCACTTTGATTATAAATCCTAGTATCTTGATTTTTTGTAAACTGGTATGCATTTTTTTCTAATTCCTTACTAATTTCTCTAACGCGAGACTTACCGATCTTTAATTTCTTTGAAATGTCTTTACTTGTAAAAATTACTGACATTTTTTATCCTCCTGAAAAATGTGTGTTTTTAGAACATTCAATACAGAGTTAAACTTTTCCTACTTGTTTTAGTTAAAATAATTCTACAATGTATAACAAAGTGCATATGATTATACCGATTAAAATCAATATATGAGGAAAAACAGTGAAAAATAGTAAATCTTACTAAAAAAATAGCATAAATTGGGGTGAAAGAAAGAGAGTGAAACAATGTTTAATCACTCTCATACTAAAAATTTAAAAATGTAATCAAATCGTTCAAAAAGTAGAATAATAGTAATCTATTGGTCCGAATTTGTATTATTTTTATTTGTTTTTTCTAATCCTGCTTCTTGAAGTAATGCTTTTTGAGCTTGTCCTTTTTTACCTAAATAATTATGCTTAGCACCGAAGTATAAAATAAACAGGAATGAAATGATATTAATTACCGCATCAATTTGATCATTATTTAGGAATTTAAACCCAAAAGAATTCACTAATAATTGAAGCGCAAATAAGAAGCCAGCAACATAACGAATAATATCTTGTAAGTTATTATTACCGAACATATTAATCACCCCCTATTAATAGAGTATGCTTGTCCGTAAAATATGGTGCAAAAGTATAGGGGGAAAGGAGTAAAAGAGAATATCACGAGATTAGAAGTGCACAAGAGTAGGTATAAAGAAAGGGAAATATTTTCTTAAGATTTTAAAATCTCAAGAAGATATTTCCCTTAGCTCTTAACTATCTTTGTTGTTTACCTTTATTTTTACGAATTGGTTCACTCGGAAAAGTAAATGTAGAATTGTTTAGAAATGAAGAAGTTTTTAGAAATTGTCCTGGGGTATTTTTTCGGTGATTAGATCCGTGTTTTATTTTACTTTCGGATTTAACGTTATCAATACCTAAGAAATGATGAAGTATCTTTTTTGCATAGCTTAAAGACATGGATACTTTTGGATTTCGATGAGTATTTTCTAAAATTCCTAAATGTGGCAGCAGTTTAAAGTCTTCTTTTAAAGGAGGTATATGAAAGAAAAAATCTCCACAAGCAATTAATACGTCAGATTGTTGTTTACTTGCCCTAGGGTTATTGGAAAAATGTAATCCGACTTTTTTAGCAATTCCTTTATCAATAAGTTTTATAATAGCTTGTCTTTTTAGTGAATATAACTCACTTGGTTCAAGTGCAGTTTTAGCATGTTTATTCACAACAAATATTGCCTGAAAAATTTCTTCATTTGTAAAATTTAGTTTATTCAGGCCAGGATCTTTCGGTTTCATGTTTCTATGTTACCTCCAAAATAATAGATATGAGTATATTATATCTTTAGTTTTAATTTTTTCAAATCAAATCTAGAGAAGTGGTAATTTAAATAAAAAGCTAATCGAAATAATATTCATTAAAGCGACTAGCCTTTTGATGTTTTTAGTATGGATATGGACCTAGATTACCAGGATTATTTAAACCTGCATTTCCAGGTAAATAGGCACCTGGATTTACTGGTGGGTATGGTTGTGGATTACCAGGGAACGCCCCGCCGCCATATGGAGGATAACCAGGGAAAGCGCCGCCACCACCATATGGAGGATATCCAGGGTATGCGCCACCACCGTATGGAGGAAATGGTCCATAAGGTGGGCAATATGGCGGTCTAAAGGCCAGTGCACCTAAAGCGAATCCGCCTGCTAATCCTGCTAGTCCTCCTATTATTGGTAAAATCGGAAAAAACGGGAGAAAACGTTGTTCGTTATGATCATAATAATAAGATGGAGAATGATCATCTCTGTAATAATGATTCAAATTAGGGTGATAGTGATAATTCATGTATTTAACCTCCTCTCTTGTCTTTAATAATAGTGTATGGAGTCTTAAAATAATTGAGCAAGTACCCATAAAATTAGGTAACCAACCTAGTATGAGTGAGATTTAATTGGCTAAATATTCATGAATAAAAGGTTAATGCCTAAGTTGACCCTTAATTTCAATTGAAATGATTTCCGGTGGTGTAAATAAGCGAATCGGCAATTTGGTTGTACCAATTCCATTTGAAACAACTAAATGACTATTATATTTCTTCGATAAGTCGTAAACACCACGATTGTATTTTTTTGCATATGGAGGCATTATGAAGGATTTGTAAAACGGAAAATAAATCTGTCCTCCATGACTATGTCCAGAGAGTTGAAGGTTGATTGGATAGTTTTTTGTTAAATCAGCGATATCAGGTTCATGCGCAAGAACGATCGTATAGGAATTTTTTTGAATCTGTTCTAATATTTTATTATATTGTTTATTTCCTAGCATATAATCATCAAGACCGATAAATGAAACTTTTGTTTTCTGAATATAGTATGTTTTTTCTTCGTTTTTTAATAATAAAAAATTACTATCAACTAAAAGCTTTTCGTACTGTTCAGTAAAATAACCTCCATGATCATGGTTTCCATAAATGGCAAGTTTTCCTATTTTGGGATTTAGTTCTTTTAAGAGTTGGATTACTTCTTTTTTATATGCAAACTTTCGAATATCACTAACCAAATCACCAGTAAAAAGAATAAAATCAGGCTTCATTTGGTTAATATTGTTTACGACTTTTTTAAATTGTTCTATATCCTTTTTATTTTTAAAATGAGTATCTGAGATTTGTATTAGTTTAATAGTAGTACTGGAATTTTGGCGATCGTTGGAAAATACTAAATGCTTTGTTCGAACTGATGATGGTTCAACAAAGATTGAGTAATAGATTAAACAAATACATAGCAAAAAAAATGATGTGAGTTTTATTTTCAACTGTTTCCCGACCTTTATAAATGAAATAAGTACATACTATATTAAATAGTTTAATTGTTGAAAATATTCTCGAAATAGATAAATGTTGTTAAACTATTAAATACAAAGGGAGTGATACGAGTGAAGGATAAAGTTATAATCGTTACTGGTGGATCTAGCGGTATGGGGAAAGCAATGGCTACTCGCTTTGCAAAAGAAGGTGCAAAAGTAGTTATTGCTGGAAAAGATATTGAAAAATTAAATAGTGCAAAAGAAGAAATTGAACGATATGATGGTCAAATATTGCCCATCGTCTTAGATGTTTGTGATCCAGAGCTCATAAAAAATATGGTAATGGAAGTTGATCAAACATTTGGTACAATTGATTTTTTAGTAAATAATGCAGCAGGTAATTTTATTTGTGCTGCAGAGGATTTGTCTGTAAACGGATGGAATTCTGTCATTAATACCGTACTGAATGGTACTTTTTATTGTAGCTCGGAAGTTGGACGGTATATGATCAAACATAATATTAAAGGAGCAATCACGAATATGATCGCTACGTACGCCTGGGATGCAGGTCCAGGAGTGATTCATTCTGCATCAGCTAAAGCTGGTGTACTTGCAATGACTAGAACATTAGCTGTAGAGTGGGGAAGAAAGTACGGGATACGAGTGAATGCAATAGCTCCCGGCCCTATTGAGCGTACAGAGGGAGCGGATAAACTATGGCTGTCAGATGAACTAGCAAGCAGAACAATGCAGAGTGTACCATTAGGGCGATTAGGTACTCCTGAGGAGATAGCAGGACTTTGTGCATATTTATTTTCAAATGAGGCTAGTTATATTAATGGTTCATGTTTTACAATGGATGGAGGACAGTCAATACATCAATACCCTTTCTAGAAGGAGGTTCAAAATGGATCCTTTAGACGTAATAAGTAACTTAGATAAAGTCATACCATACTTCCAACCAATTTATGGAGCCGATACACAAAATTGTGTAGGAGTAGAGGTTGTTGGTAGACTGAAACTTGAAAATTTACACAGCCTTGAATTCTTCTTTGCAAATGACTTGGTGCCAGACGACTACTTACTAGAGGTTGATAATCATATATTAATTCAAGCCCTCGATGAAGTTTTACAATCAAAATTTGATGGTGGAATTTTTATCAATCGTCATCCTTCAGCACTACTTTCAGATGATCCTGAAAGTCTTTTAACAATTTTACAATCCTATGAAGAAAAAGGGATACACCTTAATAAAATTGTTATTATTCTTCAACACCAACTTTTTTATGGTTTTGAGAAGGAATTAAAGAATTTAATTACATATTATCAAACATACGGTATTAAATTTGCGATTAATAGCGTAAATGAAAAATTAATTAATTTAGAAAAACTTCGATTTTTATCTCCCGACATCATTAAAATCGATTTTAAAATGGTTCAACAACTTCATACCTCATCGTTTCAAGATTTATTAAATTCCGTAATTTATGTAGCTGGAAAAGTAGGGGCATCGATGTACTATGATGGGATCATTGATTCGATCCAATTAAGAAATGCATGGAAAAATGGTGGGAGATTCTATCAAGGTGCATACTTGTCTATACCGCAGCCTTCAATTAATCAGTTAAATCATGAATGTGAACCACTGAAGAATGACATCTTAAAATATATTCGAGGCGAAAAGAACAAATTAATTGCACTTAGAGATATGACAAACTTAATTCAGCGAAAAGTCGAATCAACGATTAATAAGTATAAATTAGAAGAGGATTTAAATTCATTTTTAGTAAATATTTCAAATGAATTAAATACAATTTGTTTTAGAATGTATATATGTGATGAGGATGGTTTTCAGCAGTCTGCTAACATGTTTAAAGTTAATGGTGAAAGGTGGGAACTTCAGCAAAAATATAAAGGTAGGAACTGGAGCTGGAGGCCATATTTTTTAGAAACCGTATTAAAAATGCAATCAAATGATCAAGGACTTTTATCCGATATGTATAGAGATATTGAAACCGGTGAGAAGATTCGGACATTTTCTTATCCGATGAATAGCGGGAACTATTTATATATTGATCTAAGTTATGATTTTTTATTTAAACATAATGAATTGCTTTTTTAACGAAAATGTTTAATTTGAAATTAGGTATGTAAAAAAGGGGCCGTCCTAAAAGTCTGCGTAACTGACCTTTAGGTGGCCTCTATTTGATGATCTAAGGCTGTCTAGCATCAAAATATGCTGGGGATTCAAAGCTTTATTTTCACTTCAAATTTTTATTTCATCTACTTTGACATCCTCATGTTATCACTCCATTTTAAAACAAGAAAAAACAAGTACAACTGGAATTCTTTGTCTTCGTAAAAATTCTTCTTCACTTTTAAAATGGATTCGTTTAGGTGTCCCTTCTCGTAGCTGATCAACTCGAAATCCGGTTTTCCTTAAAATAGTAAAGTATTGTTCGATTGTACGATGATATTTGACCACTATTTTATTGATCCATGGTTCTTTTCTCTCACCTGTTAGAAAATAATCGTCCACTATCCAACTTTCTCTTCGATCACCAGACTGTTTACTTTCATTGGAGGCTGTAGTTAATGGGTGTTGAACACTAAATACAAATTGGCCATTCTCCCTTAAAGAGTTAAATACTTTTTGAAATATTAGCTCTATATTTGAAATATAGTGTAATACAAATCGTGATGTAATAAGTTCAAATGAATCTGTTGGGAAGTTATAATCCTCAATTGAAGAGTAGCAAATTGAGCCTACGGTGTCTTTTAAATTAGTTTCGGCTACTTTAATCATTTGCTCTGATCCCTCAATACCTAAATAGCTGTTTGCGCTAAGTAACAAAAGCTCTTTTCCAAAGCTTGCGTCACCACAACCTAAATCTAATATGTTTTTTTGATCAACATCTCTTATTAATTCATGGATAATCGGACCTTCTATCGCATTGTTAGGACTATCTATTCGATTTCTGCGTTTCATATATTCTGAAAAAAAATCATCCTGATTGTAAACCGTTGAACCACGATACTCCATTTTACCGCTCCTTTATTGTCCGAAATATTTATAAAAGTTGACACAAATTAACTAACTTTAACATCAAATTTGATATGAAAAAAGAGAGTTTATACCTATCTTCCGGTTTTAAAATATTAGGGAAAGTCTATTATCAAGAATCGACTATTTCACTTAAAAAGGCACATATTCAATGAAATAGTGCTATTTCGATGTCAGCTAATGTAAAAAAGATAAGAACGATTGGTATAGTATAAATAATTAAAAGAATGATACGATAAGTAAAAGTTTAGTTGAGGGAGGATGAAATTTTGAGGGGACTTATTTCGAAAGTTCTTTTTGTATCGTCCGTCATGTTTTTTGTCTTTCATTTTATAGGAGTTGGATGAACTAAATTTTTGGACAAGCCCTTGAAAACATTATAATAAATAGTTGAAGTTAATAGGAATAAAAAAACACCTAAATGATCGAACATTCATTTAGGTGTTTTAATGTTAAAATATAAATCTTAAAAAGATTAACTTTTTTGAAGCGCAGCCTCAATTTGATCCATTTGAACGCCTCTAATGATCTCTTCATTTATAATTAATGTCGGTGTTGAAAAGGAATCTAACTCAAACATCATTCTTTTTTTCGCAAACTCATCTTTTGAAACGTTATATTCGGTATAAGTAACTTTCATTTCTTTTAAATAATTTTTCAAAAATTCACATGGTGGACAGCCATCTTGCGTGAATAATTCAATTTTCATAAATTTACATCCTTTCTATATTAATTTCTAAAAGCAATTTGTATAAAACTATTATGACATAGAAAAATTGCGATGTTAAAGAAATTTGTTTTTTCAGCTGAAACGACTATTTCACTTGTATTTATCTTGGAATACAAGTATTCTTATTAATGGACACTTACATAGCTTAAATCTATCAGAAGTTTTATGGATAGAAATTGTAAGAAAGTATAACCTATATTTAGGGAATGACACATGGTAGAAAGGAGTTCTAATATGTCTTTATTACTAGGAATTTTAGAACGCTTAGAAAGTTTAAAACAACAAGCTACGAATGGTGAGGTTGCTCAAAGATATTTTGAGGTTAATGGCGAAAGAAAATGTAGCGTAAAGTATTCTGAGAAAAATGAAACTTTTGAATTAGAAGTATTTCAACAAGGTGAAAAACCACAAACGTTTCCATTCGATAATATCGATATGGTTGCAATTGAAATATACGAAATTATTTCTTCACTAGATTAAGAAAAGAAAAGAAAAAGCAGGCTTAAGCTTGTTTTTTCTTTTTTTTTTTGAAGATTTAGTTACAAAATAGTAAGGTCGTGCTAATCCCTTTTCGTAATGAATACATTATTATGTAACGTTTATGAAAAGGGAGGTCATATATGTGAATAAAGATCAGTATCGATTTTACAATGTTAGTGAACGAAAAATGAGTTTCGATCAGGTAGTTGATCGTTTATATCACTTTGTAAAAAGTGATCCTAATAAACAATATCGACTTTCTATCGGAACTGATTCTCAGGTTCATAGTAATGGGACTAAGTTTATTACAGCGCTTCATTTGCATAGAGTAGGAAATGGAGCTTGGGGATGTTTACATACTTGTTGGCATCACAAGAAAATCCGTAATTTAAAAGAGAAAATATTTCTAGAAACAATGTATAGTCAGGAAATAGCATTTTTATTATCACCTTTTCATTTGGAAAAAATTTTTAGTCCTCTGCATGAGAATGCTAATTCAAATAATTTTAGTTTTGAAATTCATTTAGATATTGGTACTGTGGGACTGACGAAAGAGTTTATACAAGAAATGACATCTAAAGTAAGTGCAATGGGGATCATTCCTAAGATTAAACCAGATTCTTATACGGCATTTAGTTATGCAAATAAATTTACAAAATAAGTAGTTTAAACTAAATAAACATTGATTAAAATGAGGACTAGGAGGGATTGATGGATGCTAAGTGAACAAAACTTTACGAATGATGAATTATCTTTATTAGTCGATACAGTGATGAAACAAAATTATGCAATTGAACTAATTTCATCGCAAATTACTGATATAGAAAACGGATTAATGGATGCAGGAGAAGATCAATACGAAAGACTAATACATTTATATCAAAAATTAAGGGATTTGGGTTTATGATATCAATTATAGATGAACGTTTAGATAATAAATTATTTATCTAAACGTTTTTTTGTTTTCATGAATAAATTAAAATAATAAAGCAATTTATTAGGAAAAGTTAAATTGGAAAGGGGTTACAAATCTGATAATATAGGGAAGGGGACATAGTCCTAAAGAATAGAATAATGTATAAGTTTTAATTTATACAAATGATTAGTGAAGTAACTAGCCTATTTAACTGATGGTTATTTGGATGGACTTACTAGTTTAACCATTTTTTAAATACTAATACTTTACTACCTGGGGGACGATGTTTTTGATTAGTATTGATGGTTCACAATTTTTTGAACATAAAGTAGAAGAAGTAATTATTTCGAGTGAAAAGGTAGCTCACGTACAAAGTGGTAACAGTTTGGAGCATGCTTTATTAGTACTTACAAAATCAGGATATTCATCAATTCCTGTTCTAAATCCAAAGTTTCAATTACTTGGCTTAATTAGCACTTCAATGATATTAGATGGAATACTTGGACTAGAAAGAATTGAATTTGATCGTTTAAGTAATATGAAAGTTCAAGAGGTAATGTGTACAGAAATTCCTCTATTAAAAACAACAGATACGCTAGCTAAAGGGCTTGAAACTGTAGTTGATCATCCTTTTGTATGTGTAGTAGATGAGAATAATACGTTTGAAGGTATACTAACTAGAAGAGCGATTTTAAAACAATTGAATAAAAATGTAAGAAGATACAATAAACATTAATTGATAAAAGTAGGTCATTTGAATATTGGCTTACTTTTTTTATTCATGTAGTACAGTAGTAAGGTAGAATAGTTAAGGGGCTAGAAAAAGATTTTAAAAGAATTAAATATGAAGCATATGGATTTATCTTAAAGATCATAGAAAGCCAAAAATAGAGCTCTTAATGATTTTCCTGCACTACTTAAGGGGGGATTAAATGCAGATTGATGATATTCGTTTAATAATTACTTTATCTGAAGAGAAAAATATGAGGAAAGCGTCTGAGAGACTATTTGTTTCTCAACCGGCTCTTAGTCAAAGGCTACAAAATTTAGAGAAGCAGATTGGCAGTGAATTGTTTATTCGGTCTCAAAAGGGATTGATTATTACAGCTTCTGGGGAAATTATTTTAAACTATGCAAGGAAAATGGAAGAAACATACCAAACGATGTTAGAGCAATTGCAAATTTTAAAATCAGATATTTCTGGTACTTTAAAAATTGCGGTTTCGTCTGTCGTTGCTCAGTACTGGTTACCGCCAGTATTAAAAAAATATGTTTCAAGTTATCCTGAAGTTCAGGTTTCTCTTTTTACTGGATGGAGTAGTGAAATTACAAATCGTTTATATGAAAATGAGGTACACCTGGCAATTGTAAGAGGGAATCAAAATTGGTTCGGAGAAAAGGAATTGCTTTTTTCTGATGAACTATTATTAGTCGATACAAAGAAACATAATCTTTTGGATTATAAGAATATACAAAGACCATTTATCCAGTTTAAAAGTAATTCAAATTACTATCAATTGATCCAATCATGGTGGTATGAGCATTTTAATTCATTACCTAAACACGAAATAGTTGTTGATCAAATAGAAACGTGTAAGCAATTTGTATTAAATGGTCTAGGTTTTGCAATTTTACCTTCTTCCGTGTTGCATGATGTAAATGACGAAAGTGTTATAAAAACACCTATAATGACAAAAGAAGATGCTGGGTTAAATCGAGATACATACTTACTTTATAATCGAGATGCCATGAAATTAAAACAAGTAGCTGGATTTATCGAATCAATTAGAAAAAAAACAAAAGATTAATCGACAAAATGTTGCTTGTTAGTTACTAGATTTGATAGAGTATTCTTATTGATATAATAAAGGGGGCAATACATTATGAAATTAATGGACGCAAATGAAATTATCGCATTTATCGCAAATAGTACTAAAAAAACACCTGTTAAGGTATATGTAAAAGGTGAGCTAGACAAGCTTACAATCACTGAGTCAGTTCAATCATTTATTTCTCAAAATTCTGGAGTTTTATTTGGTGAGTGGGACGATGTTAAAGTAATCCTTGAAGAGCAAAAAGAATACATAGAAGATTACGTAGTAGAATCAGATCGTCGTAATTCAGCTATTCCACTTTTAGATTCTAAAGGTATTAAAGCTCGTATTGAGCCAGGTGCATTTATCCGTGATCAAGTTACAATTGGCGATAACGCTGTAATTATGATGGGTGCTGTAATTAATATCGGTGCTGTAATTGGAGAAGGCACTATGATCGATATGAATGCAGTACTTGGTGGACGTGCTACTACTGGTAAAAACTGTCACGTTGGCGCAGGTGCTGTTTTAGCTGGTGTAATTGAGCCACCATCAGCAAACCCAGTTATTCTTGAAGACAATGTTTTAATTGGTGCTAATGCAGTAGTTTTAGAAGGTATTAAAGTAGGTGAAGGTGCAGTAGTAGCTGCAGGCGCAATCGTTACTGAAAATGTTGCTCCTTATACTGTAGTTGCTGGTGTTCCAGCTAGAAAAATTAAAGATATCGATGATAAAACAATTTCAAAGACTGAAATTATTCAGGCTTTACGTCAATTAAATCAATAATAACAAATAAAGCGTAGAATATATTCTACGCTTTTTTTTAGAGAGGAGCCGCAATGGATTCTTTTATTCAAATTAGAAGAGATCTACACTTAATTCCTGAACTTGGTTTTCAAGAATTTAAAACACAAGCATATTTGCTAGAGTACTTATCTAGTTTAAATCAAGAAAGACTTGTAATTGAAACATGGAGAACTGGTATTTTTGTTAGAGTAAAAGGAATAAAGCCTACTAAAACTATTGGCTACCGTACAGATATTGATGGATTACCAATGAAAGAAAATACAGGCCTAGAGTTTTCTTCAACACATGAAGGCAATATGCACGCTTGTGGCCATGATTTACATATGAGCATTGCACTTGGCGTACTGACTAATCTAGTTAATGAGCCTATAAATGATGATGTTGTGTTTATTTTTCAACCAGCAGAGGAAGGTCCAGGTGGAGCTGAGCCTTTACTAAAAAGTGAAGAGTTTACATCATTTAAACCTGATGAGATATATGCTTTACATATTGCGCCTGAATATCCAGTTGGAACAATCGCGACAAAACCTGGTATGTTATTTGCGCATACTTCTGAGCTATTTATTGATTTTCATGGCTTAAGTGGACATGCTGCATTCCCGCATTTAACGAATGACATGATTGTTGCGTCTAGTCATTTTATCACTCAAGTACAATCAATCGTTTCTCGAAATGTGAATCCGTTAGACAGTGCGGTAATTACAATTGGAAAAATTACTGGTGGAACAGTTCAAAATGTTATTGCAGATCACGTTCGACTAGAAGGTACTATGAGAGCTCTAAATGTAGAAGCAATGATAAAATTAAAAAATAGAATTCAAAGCCTTGTGAATGGATTTCAAGAGAGCTTTCAGTGTAAAATAGATGTAGATTTTGGAAGTAATTACTATGGCGTAATAAATGATGAATCGTTAACGAATGAATTTTTCAATTTTGCGAGACAATATGACGGTATTAATGCAGTTGAATGTAATGTTGCTATGACAGGTGAAGATTTTGGTTATATGACAAAGGAAATACCTGGTCTGATGTTTTGGATTGGTGTAAATTCTGAATTTGGATTACATAACCAAAAATTAAATCCTGATGAAAATGTTATACCAATAATGATTCAATTTATTACGGATTTTATGAAAAAGTAGTGTGAAAATGATTTTCAGTTAATAATTATTATAAATTAATATTGACTTTAAATAAGTAGTTTACTATAATATCACTTGTATGATAAATAGTTACATAAATATTGGAGGTAATAACGATGGCAGAACGTTTAGTAGGAAAACAAGCACCACGCTTTGAAATGGAAGCAGTTTTACCAAATAAAGAATTTGGTAAAGTAAGCTTAGAAGAAAACATGAAAAATGATAAATGGACAGTATTATACTTCTATCCAATGGACTTCACTTTCGTATGTCCAACTGAAATCGTAGCAATCTCTGATCGTTATGATGAGTTTGAAGATCTTGATGCAGAAGTTGTAGGTGTTTCTACAGATACAATTCACACTCACTTAGCATGGATCAACACTGACCGTAAAGACAATGGTTTAGGCCAATTAAAATATGCATTAGGTGCAGATACAAACCACGCTATTTCTCGTGATTATGGCGTATTAATTGAAGAAGAAGGAATTGCATTACGTGGATTATTCATCATCAGCCCAGAAGGTGAATTAATGTACCAAGTAGTACACCACAATAATATCGGTCGTGAAGTTGATGAAGTATTACGTGTACTTCAAGCTTTACAAACTGGTGGACTTTGCCCAGCTAACTGGAAACCCGGTCAAGCAACTTTATAATTTTTAATAAAATTAAGTAATGAAAAAAGGTCTAACATAAAGTTAGGCCTTTTTAAACACAATACGAAACACTTTTGAAAATTGAACAAGCCCTTTTAGTTAAAAAAGTAGGGCTAAAGAAACGAAATAGGAGGACTAATAAATGAGACTTCGCTCTCCAATGCCAGAATTAAACGGCGCAACAACAGTATTAAATGGAGAAATCCAAAAAGAAAACTTAATCGGTGACAAACCAACATTAATTCATTTTTGGTCTGTTAGTTGCCATTTATGTAAAGTAGCAATGCCAAATATTAATGCATTTAGAGATGAGTATAAAGATCGTTTAAACGTAGTTAGTGTTCATATGCCAAGATCTGAAGATGATTTAGATATTGAAAAAATAAAAGAAGTTGCAGCGGAACACGGAATTACCCAAACAATTTTAGTTGATAATCAACATTCAATTACAGATGCATTTGAAAATAAATATGTACCTTCATATTACGTATTTGATAAAACTGGTGTATTACGTCATTTCCAAGCTGGAGAAGGCGGAATGCCAATGTTAGAAAAACGTGTTAATCGAGTACTAGACGAAGCTGCGAAAGTAGAATAATTTCAAACCACTAAAGAGACTTTAAATAAAGTCTCTTTTTAATTTTCCATAATCTTCATATAGAAACTAGTAGAAACAGTATTTTATCGGTATAATGAAGAAAACTAAGCTTTAGATTATGAAATTTCTGTAGGAGGAAATAAGTTTGGAAATTCAAACGGTCGCAATCTTTATATTATGGTTGTTTCTATATGCCTACATGATTATTGCTTCAATTGATTTTGGTGCAGGGTTTTACGCGTTTTATGCTATTTCAACGAAAGAGGAACCAAAATTAATTGGCTTAATAAATCGACATCTTTCATCTATATGGGAGTTAGCTACATTATTCTTCATTTTCTTCTTTGTTGGTGTAGTTGGCATATTCCCAAGGGTTGCATATTATTACGGAGTCCCTTTATTAGTTCCTGGTAGTGTAGCAATGATTTTTTTAGCGGTTAGGGGATCGTTTTATACCTTTCAGCAATATGGAGGAAATAGAAGTAAGTTATTTCTAATTTTATATGGTGCTACAAGTTTGCTAATCCCTGTTACTTTATCTACTGTATTAACAATATCTGAGGGTGGATTTATTATCGAAAATGGTACGGATATACGATTTTATCCATTTAAATTGATAACGAATTCCTATTCTTTATCCGTTATGCTTTTAGCAGTATGTTCAGTTTTATTTATAAGTGCAATGTTTTTAATCTACTCTGCAAAACTAATAAATGATTCTGAGTCAGAAGTAAAATTAAGAAAGTATGTACTAGTTTGGTCGGCTCCGACAATCATATCGAGTATTATTGTTTTTGCTTCAATGAAGTTACATAATAAAGTTCATTTTGATCGAATGCATAATGTGTGGGAGTTTTTCCTTATCTCGTTCATTTGCTTTTGTTTAGCTATTTATTTTGTTATAAAAGGAAAGAGATATGGATTAGCGTTCATACTTGTATTATTACAATATTTCTTCGCATTTTTTGGATATGGAATCAGCCATTTACCATTTATTTTATATCCTTATTTAAGAATCGAAACAAGTTTTGCTAAGAGTACTTTGGCGATTGTATTGATTATCCTATTTGTCATATTCTTCGTCGTATTTACAGTGTATTTTATATTTTTAGTTCTTAATAAACCTTTTTTTATAAAAGTTTTCTTGAAAAATAATGATAAAAATGATTTTCTGGATTGATATGGATTATTAAATTAATTTAAAGGTGTATCATAGCTAACATATACATCATTAGACCAATAAGAAATAGAGGATAATCGATTGATTATCCTCTATTTTGCTGTATAGTAGTTTAATTCGAAAAAATGGCATTAGTCTATTTTGCAAAATTAAAATCTCAACAATTTGTAAGTTGCTTCGTTCGTTATTTTCTTAATTAAGTAAATGACAGTTTAGTAGCATAAGGATAAATTTAATTTCTAAGAAAGAATGAGTAATTAGCCTTGTTTAGAGTAATGGAATGTACCTGTATAATGTTAATTGTGGAAGTTACTGGAAGAAACGTCTACTAAAAAACAAAATAACAGGAGTAAAGTTTATGAAAAACAAGAAAATCTTTTTACCTCTTTTTTTATTATTAGTTGTTGGAGTATTCATTCTAATCTATCAGCGCCAAACAGATGCTAATACTAATTCAAATTCTAGTGCGTATACGTATATGGATGCTGACAAAGTAAAAGTAAAAATAGGACAATCTAAGCAGTACTCTAAAGATGAACTAAATGCAGCAGTTGAAACTGTAAAGAAAGAATTCAAGGATTATGAAGGATGCACAATGACAGATATATGGTATTCAGAAACAGAATCGCATTCAATTTCCAAAGATTATATGCAATATGGTGGGGGTATGAATAATGGTGTAAACGAAAAAAATGTACTTGTTTTACTTTCTACATTTAAAGTCGATTCTACTGGGGGAGATGGAAGTTGGGAGCCAAATTCAACTCAGTCTGATTTTAGTTGGACTCTGATTAGAGATAGTAAAAAGGGTAAATGGAGAGTTGATGATTCTGGATATTGATGTACTAGAATCACCCTACAACTAACGCATGCGAACGTTGTCTAAATTAAATTTAACAGAATATACATAAGGATTTAATGATAAGTATGGGCGTGAAATAAGAGGAACTTCTTGAAAAATAATCGAAAAAAGGAGTTGTCTTAAAAGTATTTTAACTTTAAAGACAACTCCTTTAAATTATGTCATTAAACTTCCATGATAATTGGAAGGATCATTGGTTTACGTTTTGTTTTTTCGTATAAGAAAGGAGATAAAGTATCTGTAATCTCATTTTTAATTTCAGACCATTGAGACGTTTTACGTTCCATGATTTTGTTTAAATGAGTAGAAATCATTGCTTGTGCCTCATTTATTAAATCGCCGCTTTCTCTCATGTAAACAAATCCGCGTGAAATAATATCTGGACCAGCAGAGATTTTAAATTCCTTCATATCGATGCTTACGACAACGATTACAAGACCTTCTTCAGATAAAATTCTACGATCTCTTAATACGATATTACCAATATCACCGATACCGCTTCCATCAATATAAACATTGCCAGAAGGTACTTTTCCTGCAACCATCGCTTCATCCGAACGAAGAGCTAATACTTCACCATTATCCATGATAAAGCAGTTTTCTTCCGGAACTCCACAATCCATTGCAAGTTTAGCGTGCATACGTTGCATTCTATATTCACCGTGAATTGGCATAAAATACTTTGGCTTCATTAGTCTAAGCATTAATTTTTGCTCTTCTTGACCACCATGACCACTAGTGTGAATGTCATTTAATGATCCGTGAATTACTTCTGCGCCAGCACGATACAATAAGTTGATCGTACGATTTACACTCATTGTATTACCTGGAATTGGTGAAGAAGAGAATACTACTGTATCTCCAGGGATAATTTGGATCTGACGGTGTGTACCATTAGCAATACGTGATAATGCAGCCATTGGTTCACCTTGACTACCTGTACATAAAATAACAAGTTGATTTGCAGGTATACGGTTAATTTGAGAAGCTTCAATAAATGTATCTTTAGGACATTTAATATAACCTAAGTCATGTCCAATCTCGATATTTGCTTCCATACTTCTTCCGAAAACAGCAATTTTACGTCCAGTTGCAATAGCAGACTCAACTACTTGCTGAAGACGATGAATATTTGAAGCAAATGTTGCAAATATAATTCGACCGTCTACTTTACGGAAAATTTCATTAATCGTATCGCCAACTTTTCTCTCAGACATTGTAAAATGTGATACTTCACTATTTGTACTATCTGAAAGTAAGCATAAAACGCCTTCTTTACCAATTTCAGCCATTTTTGTTAAATTAGCTGTTTCTCCAACTGGAGTAAAGTCGAATTTAAAGTCTCCTGTATGAACAACTTGTCCTTGAGGAGTTTTTACAACGATTCCGTAACAGTCTGGAATACTATGTGTAGTACGGTAGAATGTTACGCTTGTTTTTCTAAATTTGATGATATCGTCTTCTTTAATTTCAATTAATTTAGCTTTTCTTAGAAGACCATGTTCTTCAAGTTTGTTTTTAATTAAACCAAGAGCAAGCTTACCACCATAAATTGGAATATTTAATTCTCTTAATAAATATGGAATACCACCAATGTGGTCTTCATGTCCGTGAGTGATAAATAAACCTTTTATTTTTTCCTCATTTCGAACTAAATAAGAATAATCAGGTATTACGTAGTCTATTCCTAATAGTTCATCTTCAGGGAACTTGATTCCGGCATCGATTAATATAATTTCATCTTGATATTGTACTGCGTATGTATTTTTTCCAATTTCCCCTAAGCCACCTAGTGCGAATACGGCAGCTTGATCATTTTTAAGAAATTTCATATGTTTACGCTAGCTCCAGAACTTTAAAGCTTTCACTTTGTTTTTCGAATTCAAGATGAGCACCAGTTAAAGCTTGAACAAGCTCAATATTATAATTGAAAGGTAATAATTTCGCACGAACTTCTCTTTCACTTTCAGCTTCTACATAAACTGTTTTAGTTTTTTCTCTTACAGGTACCTCTAAAGGTAATTCCTGATAGTATACTTTAAAAATCATTTAAATCTCTCCTTGTCAATTCACTATCTTCTCAATATTATAAGTGATTTTTTATATATTTTCATTCTTTTTATTGAAGATTACCTAAAATACGGTTTAATTTAAAAATATATTAGAAATTATTGAGATGTATTTTTTCTTTTTTAATAATAGTTTTAGCCGTTTTTTTAATTTTTTTCTAAGTTTACGTAACATTAGTTTTACCTCCTATACACGAAATTAAACTTGCTTATAAACAACACGGACATGGTATATTTATGTGTAGTATTGATCGAAAAGGCATTTTCATACAATATATTCAGAAAAGACGTTAAAATAGAGGGAATCTTTTAAGGGATAGGGGAGAAATATGTGAAAAAATTATACACAGCCTTGTTTTTATTAAGTATTATTTGGAGTACATCGTTTTTATTTATTAAACTCCTTTTAAATGACATCGGCCCTGAAGCAATAGTGTTTTATCGTTGTTTCTTTGGTGCGGTTACTTTATTAATCATTATGCTAATAAAAAAGGTGAAAATTGATTTTAAAAATTTACCGAAAATGAGTTTAATTATTATCATCTCATTATTTAATCACGCAATTCCGTGGTTATTTCTTTCTTTTAGTGAAACACATCTACAAAGTAATGAAGCTGCAATTTTAAATGCGTTTACTCCAATAGCTACACTTCTAATCGGTTATTTTTTCTTTTCTCAAAGAATTCAAAGGATGCAAGGAATCGGGCTTTTTATTGGGATTATCGGACTTATGATTATGATGAATATTAACCCATCAACAATTTTCTCCAATAATATAATTTATTCAGTATTAATGTTATTTGTTACATTTTGTTATGGGCTTGGTTCACATTTAACGAAAAAATATTTACAAAAAATTGATGTTTTAACTATTTCCTTTTTAACACTTGCTATATCTGGTGTTTTCAGTTTTATTTATATGTGTATTGTAGGGAAAGGGACGCTTAAACCTTTTGTAAATTTAGAAGTTTTTAGTGGTGTATTTGGACTTGGTGTTTTATGTTCGGGGTTGGCATATTTACTATTTTATTATATGGTTAAAGAAGGTAGTGCAGAATTTGCAACTATGGTTACTTATATAGTTCCTGTTTTTGCTTCAGTTTGGGGATTTTTCTTTTTAGACGAACCTTTAACATATAAAATGGTTATAGGATTATTAATCGTACTTCTAGGAGTATTTATTACAAATAGTAAGAAGAAGTCAAAAATTAGTAACTCAAAAGCAAATGCAGCATCTTAGTGAGTGAGGAGAGTAAGATATGACTAAACCAATTGTTTTTTTCGATATAGATGGAACGATATTAAATCATGATAAAGAAATTCCAGAAAGTACAAAGAAAGCTATTTCAGAACTACAAAATAAAGATATTCATGTTGGGATCGCTACTGGTCGTGCACCATTTATGTTTAAAGAAATTCGTGAAGAATTAAACATAAATACTTTTGTTAGTTTAAATGGACAATATGCTGAATTTGAAGGTGAAAGAATTCACAGCCATGCATTAAATGAAGAACAACTTCATCTATTTACTCAAAAAGCAAAAGAGCTTGATATTCCGCTTATTTATTTAAACAATGAGACGATGAGAGCATCGACAGATACGAATCTCCATATTAAAGAAGCGATGGCTACAATTAAAATGGTTCATCCTGAAATACAACATGATTTTTATCAAAATCGTGAAATTTATCAAGTGTTATTATTTTGCGAAGAGCATAAAGAATCTTTATTAACAGATGGTTTTAATCAGTTTAATTTCATTCGTTGGCATGATTACTCATCAGATGTCTTACCAATCGGTGGATCAAAAGCAAATGGAATTTTACAAATGGTAAATCATCTTGGGTTTGATATGCAAAATGTATTCGCATTTGGTGATGGATTAAACGACCTAGAAATGATTGAAAAGGTCGGCACTGGTATTGCTATGGGGAACGCAGTAGAACCTCTTAAAAAGCTAGCAAATCATATTACAACGAATGTTGATGAAGACGGTATTTTAAACGGTTTAAAATGGGCAGGATTGCTTTAATAAAAATGGGATGTCTTAATGACATCCTCTTTTTTTATTGAAAAACCCGCAAGAATGTCTTTAATAGGCTTTAACAATATTTTTTATACATAAATAGGGGCCACCTAATTGTCAGTTAGCTGACTTTTAGGACGACCCCTGTTTTTTTTATGAATTTCTCTCTAAGGGTGCTGCACCTTCTGGAGGAGAGAATGGATTCGTTTTATTTATATGATCATAGAACATTACACCATTTAAATGGTCAATTTCATGCTGGAAGCAAATTGCTGGTAAACCTTTTAAACGGATTTTCACTTCACCAAGTCTAGTGTCAAAACCACTAACAGTGATTCTTGCATAACGAGGAACATATCCAGGAACATCACGATCAACTGATAGACAACCTTCACCACCGGATAAGTAAACTTGTTCTACAGAGTGGCTAATAATTTTTGGATTTAATAAAGCATAACTAAATAAATTGCCCTGTTGGTCAGTTACATGAACACCAATCGCTCTTTTTAAAATGCCTATTTGTGGTGCTGCTAAACCAATACCTGAACGTAATCCGTATTCTGTAGCAATTTCTGGGTTTTGGCTATTAATAACATACTCTAATAATGAATTAGCTAAATTTATATCATCAACCGATGGTGGTAAAATTACTTCGCTCGATACTTCCCTTAATCTAGGGTCGCCCTCTCGAATTATATTTGTCATTGTAATCAAATGAACTTCACTCCTTCATTTTTTCAAAAAATAAATATGTACTATTGACTAGTATTATTAGTTTAGTCTAACAAATCTTTTTTAAATTGTCAGTAAAGGGGCGAAGATTGAAATTGAAAAAGGAGCGATATAAAATCGCTCCTAAAGTTTGTGGTTATACATTTAATAATAGAGGCTGTGTTAGTGTGAATTATAAAACGAAAGCTGCACCAACGATAATTAATAAAATGAATAGAACAACGATTAATGCGAAACCACCGTAACCGCATCCGCATCCGCCGCCATAACCAGGGTATCCACCTTTTCCGTATCCGTAACCGTACATATAATAACCTCCCTTTAAACTGTTTCCGCATATAGCGGATACTACAAATTATGAAAAAGTACATAAAGTGTGTGGGTATGTGACCATATTATTTTTGAGGACGTATAAAAAGTATGAAAAGATGCAATATGAAACTAATCATGACAAAAAATTGGGTGGAATTATGTATAAAAAAATCTATTCTTTATTTCTTATAGTAAGTCTTTTATTAATCTTTTGTATGGGCTGTACTTCTCAAGCAAATCAAAGAAAATTAGTTATAAATAAATTAAGTGAAATTGCGAAAATGGAGCAAAAGTTTCAAAAAGCTGGTGAGAAAATCCAAAAATTAGAAATTAAAGAGCTGGAGTATTATGAAAAAATTTATTTATATAAAATTAATGAAGTAAATAAAAGACAAGAGTCGGCTAAACTTGCGATTAATTTATTAAATGAGCGGAAAGAAGGAGTAAAAGAGGAGTCAAAATTAATTCACGATATAGACATAAAAATTGAAGAACTTCAAACAATAAACATTGAAACTAAAGATGAAAAGTTTCGCAATGAAGTAAATAACTTCATTAAAACCTGGAGAGACAGAACAAATTTATACGATAAATTGAATTCGAAATATAAAGAAGCGATTGAAACAGATCTTTCAATTTATCAGTTATTATCTCAGAAAAAAGTTGATTTAAAAAATGTTAAGAGTAAGACAAAGAATACAAATAAGAACTATAAAGATGTCATTAAATATAATGATCAATTAAATCTTTATACTCAAAAATTAAATGATCTACAAAAAGACATATATGAAAAATATGGTAAATAAATGGAATTACCTAGATATATTCAATAAAAATCGTTGTAGTACAGTTTGGAATTTACGATAAAAAATTTAAGTTATTAGCTATTTAAGTATAATTTTAAAGAGTTTCTGTTATTGTATAACAGATTGCTGTTTCAAAGGTAGTACAGGGTAAGAAAAATGAGAAAAGTTTTCCGAAAAATCATGAATAAAATAATACAACAAAATATTTGACGTGTTTGTGAACGTGTTATAAACTGTACTAGTGTTCAATGTTGTACTAGTGTAATACACAAATCGTATAAGTACAGTTTTTAATTATAAGTTTTCATTACTTGTAATTATTCCTAAGAAAATACACATGATGGATATAGTAAATAAATCCTCGATAATTAAAGAAGGGTGTGGGTTAAGTGGCAACTACTACTAAGAAAGTAGATGGAAAGGAAACAAAAGAAATGAAGAATACACAAACTGTTTCTGAATTAATGAATCATATGCTTCAATTTGGTGATTCAGTTGGAACTCTTCAAATTTTAAACGAAGAGGGCGAAATCGTTAACGAAGCAGCGATGCCAGAATTATCTGATGAAAAATTAAAAGAATTAATGAAGCGTATGGTATGGACTCGTGTCCTTGATCAACGTTCTATTTCATTAAACAGACAAGGTCGTTTAGGTTTCTACGCTCCTACTGCTGGACAAGAAGCTTCTCAATTAGCAAGTCAATTTGCTCTTGAAAAAGAAGACTTTATCCTACCTGGTTACCGTGATGTGCCTCAAATGATTTGGCACGGTTTACCATTATATAAAGCATTTTTATGGTCACGTGGACATTTCGTTGGAAGTCAAATTCCTCAAGATGTTAACGTAATTTTCCCTCAAATTATTATTGGTGCTCAAATTATTCAAGCTGCTGGTGTTGCGCTTGGTATGAAATTAAAAGGTAAAAACTCTGTTGCTATTACATATACAGGTGACGGTGGTTCTTCTCAAGGTGATTTCTACGAAGGATTAAACTTTGCTGGTGCTTATAACGCTCCTGCAATTTTCATTGTACAAAATAACAGATACGCAATCTCAACTCCAGTTTCTAAGCAATCAAAAGCTAGAACAATTGCTCAAAAAGCAATCGCAGTAGGTATTGCAGGTATTCAAGTTGATGGTATGGATCCTTTAGCAGTTTATGCAGCTACTTCTGAAGCTCGTAAACGTGCAGTAAATGGTGAAGGTCCAACGTTAATCGAAACTTTAACATTCCGTTATGGTCCACATACAATGGCTGGTGATGATCCAACTCGTTACCGTACAAAAGATACTGAAAATGAGTGGGAAGCAAAAGATCCAATCGTTCGTTTCCGTAAGTTCTTAGAGAAAAAAGGTCTATGGACTGAAGAAGAAGAAAATGCAATTATCGAAGAAGCAAAAGAAGCGATTAAAGATGGCATTAAACTTGCTGACCAAGAACCAAAACAAAAAGTTACTGATTTAATGGAAAATATGTTCGAAACTAAAACAAGTAATATTGAAGAGCAATATGCAATTTTCAAAGAGAAGGAGTCGAAGTAAGTCATGGCGCAAATGACAATGATTCAAGCTATCACAGATGCATTACGCGTTGAAATGAAAAACGATCCTACTGTAATCGTATTCGGTGAGGACGTTGGAGTAAACGGTGGTGTATTCCGTGCAACTGAAGGTTTACAAGCAGATTTCGGCGAAGAGCGTGTATTCGATACACCACTTGCTGAATCAGGAATTGGTGGACTAGCAATCGGTCTTGGTATTGAAGGCTTCCGTCCAGTAGCAGAAATTCAATTCTTCGGATTCTTATTCGAAATCATGGACTCAATCGCAGGCCAAGCTGCTCGTATGCGTTACCGTACAAGTGGTCGTTTTACTTCTCCAATTACTTTCCGTTCACCATTTGGTGGTGGGGTTCATACTCCAGAAATGCACGCGGATAGTTTAGAAGGATTAATGGCTCAAACTCCAGGTTTAAAAGTAGTTATTCCTTCAACACCTAAAGATGCGAAAGGTCTTTTAATTTCATCTATTCGTGATAATGATCCAGTTATCTATTTAGAGCACATGAAATTATATCGTTCATTCCGTGAAGATGTACCTGAAGGTGAGTACACAATCGAATTAGGTAAAGCTGATGTTAAACGTGAAGGTAAAGACGTTTCTGTATTTGCTTACGGTGCAATGGTTCACACTGCATTAAAAGCTGCAGAAGAATTAGAAAAAGAAGGTGTATCAGTAGAAGTTGTTGACTTACGTACTATTCACCCATTAGATACTGCTGCAATCGTTGCGTCTGTTGAGAAAACTGGCCGTGCAGTTGTTGTACAAGAAGCACAAAAACAAGCTGGTATTGCTGCAAATATTGTTGCTGAAATTAATGATCGTTGTATCCTTTCATTAGAAGCACCAGTTGTACGTATTACTGCAGCTGACACTGTATACCCATTCTCAGAAGCAGAAACTGTTTGGTTACCAAACCATAAAGATGTAGTTGAAGGTATTCAAAAAGTTTTAAACTTCTAATGATTATTTAACAAAAATAGAGAAAGGTATTTGATGAATTCATCAATACCTTTCTTACATTATAGATAGATAAAATTTAAAAATTAATTTAATTTTGTTCGGAGGTAGAAATCTGTGTCAAACTCAGTGGCAAGTCTATTTGAATTTAGATTACCAGATATCGGTGAAGGTATTCACGAAGGTGAAATTGTAAAATGGTTTATTAAAGCAGGCGACGAAGTAAATGAAGATGATATCATTTGTGAAGTACAAAACGATAAATCAGTAGTAGAAATTCCATCACCTGTTAAAGGTAAAGTATTAGAAGTATTAGTTTCAGAAGGAACAGTTGCAGTTGTAGGTGACGTATTAGTACGTTTAGATGCTCCTGGTTATGAAAACATTAGCTTTAAAGGTCAACATGCTGAAGAAGCTCCAGCAACTACTCCAGTACCAGAAGCTGCTGAAGCAGTTCAAGCAAAAGTACAAGAATCTTATGAGCAAGCTGAACCAAAAACAGATGCTGCACCACTTTCACCAGTTGCTGCAATTGAGCCAAAAGCTCATGTAATTGCAATGCCATCTGTACGTAAATATGCTCGTGAGAAAAATGTTGATTTACGCATTGTTCCAGGTTCAGGTAAAAATGGCCGTGTAACTAAAAATGACGTAGATGCATTCTTATTAGGTGGAGTAGCACCAGCTGCTGCTGCACAAACTGAGGTTGCTGTTGAAGTTGTAACTGAAACTCCAGCTACTCAAGAAGCTCCAAAAGCTATGCCAATTCCAGAAGGTGCATACCCTGAAACTCGTGAAAAAATGAGTGGAATTCGTAAAGCAATCGCTAAAGCAATGGTTAACTCTAAACACACTGCTCCACACGTTACATTAATGGATGAAGTAGATGTAGCAAAACTAGTTGCTAGCCGTAAAAAATATAAAGATGTTGCAGCTGCACAAGGTATCAAATTAACATTCTTACCTTATGTTGTTAAAGCTTTAACTTCTGCATTACGTAAATTCCCAGCATTAAATACATCAATCGATGATGCTACTAGCGAAATCGTACACAAACATTACTATAACATCGGTATCGCTGCAGACACTGATAAAGGTTTATTAGTACCTGTTGTTAAAGATGCTGATCGTAAAGCTATCTTCTCAATTTCTGCTGAAATTAACGAGTTAGCTACAAAAGCACGTGATGGTAAATTAGCTCCTGCAGAAATGAAAGGCGCAACTTGCACAATCACAAATATTGGTTCAGCTGGTGGACAATGGTTTACTCCAGTTATTAACCACCCTGAAGTTGCTATTTTAGGTATTGGTCGTATCGCTGAGAAACCAGTAGTTATTAATGGAGAAATCGTAGCAGCTCCAGTATTAGCGTTATCATTAAGCTTTGACCACCGTATTATCGATGGTGCAACAGCTCAAAACGCTTTAAACCACATTAAACGATTATTAAATGATCCAGAATTATTATTAATGGAGGCGTAAGATAAATGGTAGTAGGAGATTTTGCAATTGAACTAGATACGGTCGTTATCGGTGCCGGTCCTGGTGGTTATGTTGCAGCAATTCGTGCAGCACAACTTGGACAAAAAGTTGCGGTAGTTGAAAGAGGAAATCTTGGAGGAGTATGTTTAAACGTAGGTTGTATTCCTTCAAAAGCATTAATTACAGCTGGTCATCGTTATGAGACTGCTATGCATTCTGAAGATATCGGTATTACAGCTGAAAATGTAAAAGTTGATTTTACAAAAGTTCAAGCTTGGAAAAGCAGTGTTGTTAATAAATTAACTGGCGGTGTAGCTGGTTTATTAAAAGGAAACAAAGTTGAAGTAATTAAAGGTGAAGCTTACTTTAATGATGCAAACACACTTCGTGTTATTACAGAAGACTCAGCTCAAACATATACATTTAACAATGCGATCATCGCAACAGGTTCAACTCCAATCGAAATCCCAGGATTCAAATGGAGTAACCGTGTAATCGATTCAACTGGTGCATTAAACTTACCAGAAATTCCAAAGAAATTAGTTGTTATTGGTGGCGGCTATATCGGTATGGAATTAGGTACAGCTTATGCTAACTTCGGTACTCACGTAACAATTCTTGAAGCTGGTGATGAAATCTTAAATGGTTTCGAAAAATCAATGAGCTCAATTGTAAAACGTGGATTAAAGAAAAAAGGCAATGTTGATATCGAAACAAAAGCATTCGGTAAAGGTGTTGTAGAAACTGCTGATGGCGTTACTGTTAAATTTGAATCAAATGGCGAAATGAAAGAAATCGAAGCTGATTACGTATTAGTAACAGTTGGACGTTTCCCTAACTCTCGCGATATGGGCTTAGAAAATGTTGGTGTTGAAATTAACGAACGTGGTGTAATTACAACTGACAAACAAGCTCGTACAACAGTTAAAAATATTTTTGCAATTGGTGATGTAATTGCTGGACCTCCATTAGCTCACAAAGCTTCTTATGAAGGTAAAGTAGCTGCTGAAGCAATTAGCGGTATGCCTAGTCAAATTGAATACTTAGCAATCCCTGCAGTAGTATTCACTGATCCAGAACTAGCAACTGTTGGTTATACTAAAAAACAAGCGGACGAAGAAGGATTAGCTGTAAATGTTGCAAAATTCCCATTCGGTGGAAATGGTCGCGCATTATCACTTAATTCAACTGACGGATTCGTACAATTAGTTTCTCGTAAAGAAGATGGAGTACTAGTTGGTGCTCAAGTTGCAGGTGTAAATGCTTCAGATATCATTTCTGAACTAGGCCTTGCAATTGAAGCTTGCATGAGCGTTGAGGATATTGCTCAAACAATTCATGCTCACCCAACATTAGGTGAAATCTCAATGGAAGCTGCTGAATTAGCGATGGGTCATCCAATCCACGTTCTAAAGTAATGCTTCTAAAAATAATATAAAAAGAAGACCTTCATTAATTGGAGGTCTTCTTTTTTTGTTAGAAATATGTTTTTTAACGAGAGTTTGTAAAAAATTAACTAGTAAAGAGTTTTAGTTAAAACCCAATTCTTGTGCGAGATAGTCCCGTACATGTACGTAAGCCAAGAATATCTGGTCCGATACATGCTTCTCCACTGAGATAAAGTACAGGTAGATTTTCAATTGCGAATTCTAAAACTAGTTCGGCCTATAAAGCTTGAGAAGTTATTTTGATAGCTTTAAATGATAGTTTGAGATGGGATGATGATGATTATGATTGGCAATCCTACTGTTGAATTAAATGATATGTTTCACTTAACGAAAAATAGTAATAAAACTCTTTCTCGTATTCTTTTATGTAGAAGGGCTTGATGGGAGTGGACAGTGCTCGACACCTATTGGAATTGAGGGGAGGTTAAAGAGACAAATGGCCCGCTATAGGTCAAGGTTTCGCACCATGAAAATTGAATATCCTTAAGTGAAAATTATCATCATTCAATTGCCTGGATCCTCTTTATTAGATAGGAGGTTTTTTTGCATGATTAAGGCATGTCTAGCATAACTTTTAGAAAACACTTCTAGTAATTGATGATTGAATGGTGGGAGTATAGATGAGGAAACAATTAATCGTATTAATGATCCATCAATTTTTTTGGGTAGGTTTTTCATTTGTATTGTTATTGTCTAAAAGAGATCAAGTTTATTCGAAAGTCATTTTGTTTATAGTCTTTTTCTACCAGCTGTATTTAATTGCAAAATATGTTGGGAATACAAGAAAAGCAAGTATTGTTATTACTTGCTTTTACGCTTCGATCTTTTTCTTTTGTCAAGCAATCGTTAAATTATTTTAAATTATCTTTTATAAAAATACATGATTCGTTTGTTAAATAGTTCAAGCTTTGCTTCAATTTTTTGAGCTAAATATCTGCAAAGTTCATTTGCTTTACCTTTATCTCCATAAGTTGAGTTTGGTAATAGTGTAATCACTATGTTTTTATTGTCTTGAATTGAAACAACAAAATGTTTATAGCGTGAATCTTCACTTTGTAAATAAAGAGCATCTTGGTCATCTAATTTTTTATTGGAAATAGAATAAGGAAATGAAGCCCTTTCATAATTCCAGTCAACTTGTTGACCGATTTTAGTAGAAGATTGTATGTAATCATTTATTAAAGTATTTAATAATTCTAAGTTTGCTTCTTCGTATTTTGATTTATCCACTAATTGAATAGTAGCTTGTTGAACCATTTTTATATTTCCCCCTAAGACGTTTTTTGAGAAAAACATCACTTTTAATCATTTTTATCATAACATTATTTCAAATTTTTAGACAAGTATTCGGTATTAATTTAAATTTTTCTTCATATGTATTAATTTACAACACTTAAGAAGAGGAGTGGGTGATACTATGTTTGAAAAACTATATGATGATCATGAAAATGCAAGAGTAAGATTTGTAGGGTTTGTCGCTCATGATGTACGATACGATATTGGCATTGTATATACGAACATGTTCTTTGGGAAGCCACTCGTCATTTGTATGCAATCAAGGCAATGTATCGTATTAGATCGCCAAGATGTATCGTTTCCTAATCAATTAAAATTTTTGTGTAAACTAAAAACAGAAGAAGAAGCAATGCAGCTTGCAGATTATTTAGCCGACTGGCTTCCGTCACCAAGTATAGAGGAGAGTTATGAATAAAAAATAAATGTGTTATACTAATTAAAACATTTACACGTTCCCAAACCTTTTGAATAATGTGGTATTAGAAAAATAAAGTTATACTTATTTACCTGTTGCGTAAATAAGTATAACACTTTATAATGAAATCAGTTGATTAATACAACATTATGAAAGGGGTTACATCATGGGAACGTTCGTGTGCAAATGTTGTGATAAAACAGTAGGTCATTTTGAGGATGAAAAAGTAACAACACTTTATGTAAAAGATTGCGAAGAGTGTCAATCAGCAGAAAATGAAGGTTGATAAATAATAATATAAAATTAATGTCTATGAGTCGAACTAAAAAGGCATTTATATAATGAAGCAAAACCCACAAGGAGGTATTTTTTTCTTGTGGGTTTTTATGTATTTATCTTCTTAATAATAGGCAATTACTATTAATCTTTTAAAATTAAGTAAAATTTTATGATATTTCAATGAGACTTACGGCTTTACCTATGAAATTAATCACTATTTCATCGTGATTAGGCTTTTATCAACGGAATTTATCAAGATATCAACGAGAATTATGCTTNNTTATCAATAAAGTTCACAATGTGTTCGTTTGTCCGTGTCGTACTTTTATAAACGTAAATAAAAAAGGCTACTCAAAAGTCCTTTGACTTAAAAGTCGCCATTTTTATTAATTATGCAATTTGAGTTTGATCTCCAATTCTTGCTGTTACTACATCAGATGAAACTTCTCGCGTTTTAACTGGTATCAATTTTGAATTGTCTTTTAAATATTGAGCCATTTCATTAGAGTCAATTCTTGTATTCAAATTTGTTAAATAAGCAGAAACCATTGCAAAAGGATATCTATGCATATTTAAATGGTAAATGATTTCTCGAAGCCCCCGTATGCCGATTCCGTGCCCATAATAATAATCACTACCCATACATACTGTGTTTTCCCCTTGCCATTCTGGAGTCATTGGATCGACTTCTGGATTTTTTATATAAACTACATCGCCTGGTGCTGGGCGATCAACTTCAGCCGTTAATATAGCTAATTTAGGGTCATAATTCCAAGTGTATAAGTAAAAACCGTTATCGAAAATTTGGTCAAAAATTTCATAGCCGTATAAATCTAATAGGGCCTTGTAAAAGACCATTATGATTGCAGTAGCACATTCAGTTGCATAAAATTGTCCGTTTCGAAATATATCATAAATTCCCATTGAAGCTCTTATGCCTGGCCTAAGTCTGAATCCTCCCATTGGTGTACGAATCCAAAACATTGGATTACAATAAGCTCTTCTAAAAACTCTAAATTGCATACCACTTGTTAAGAGTTCTTTAGACGCCTGAAGGACATAAGTTCGAAGTGTTACATCAAATGATAATTCTTTCTCTGATTTATAAATATGTGACTTTTTACTAGATGTTAAATTAGACAATATTTCTTGATAAAGCTTATTATTTGAGTCTTCGCTATTTTTTAATGAAGCATGAACAATTTTATTATTCACGACTATCAATGAGTCCACATCCTAACATAAAAACAATTTTTAATACGCATCAGTATAATTACCTTACCTATCATATGCCTATATGAGTTAGATGTGATTTATAATACAAAAAAACTAGGTTTCATTTCCTAGTTTTAGTGTGAAGACATATTCTAAAAATCCTTAGTTTCTTTTTGTGAGTTTATTTATTTTAATACCTTTAATGTTAATAATTCTTCATCTTCTGGACCTTGAACAGGTAGTCCTGCTTCAATATTCTTTTTAATATAAACGAGATTTTCAAGTGTAATCTCTTCACCAGGTAAGAAGATTGGAATTCCAGGTGGATAAACCATTACAAACTCAGCGATAATTCTTCCTACAGAATCCTCTAATGGAACAGACTCTGTTTCTGAATAGAATGCATCTCTTGGTGAGACTGCTAAATTTGGAATAGTAGGAATCTCAACATTTAAATTTGTATTACGCTCTGAAATTTCAAATTCAGTTACTAATATTTCAAGTGCGTGTATTAACTGCTGAATATCTTCTTCGCTGTCTCCAGGAGTTAAAATGCAAAGAACACTATACAAATCAGACATTTCTACTTCAATATTAAAACGCTCTCTTAACCAAACTTCAACATCATGACCAGTAATACCTAATTTTTTTACACTTATTAATAACTTGGTAGGATCAAAATTGAATGTTGCTTCATTACCAACTAAGTCATAACCAGGACAATATAGACCATTTATTGAATTAATTTTATTTCGTGCATTATTTGCTAGTCTAATAGTGTTTGTAAGTAATTCTTCACCAACAGTCGCTAATCTTTTTCTTGCAACATCTAATGAAGCAAGTAATAAATAGGATGTGGACGTAGTTGTCAGCATACTTAAAACAGATTGTACTCTGTGAACATTTACAAGGCCTTCTCTTACATTTAAAATGGAACTTTGAGTCATTGACCCTCCAAGCTTATGTACGCTCGTAGCGGCCATGTCAGCCCCTGCTTGCATCGCAGACATTGGTAATTCATTATGGAAATGAATATGTACACCGTGAGCTTCATCAACTAAAACGGCAAGGCCATGTGAATGTGCTAAGTCAACAATGCTTTTTAAGTCAGCTACAAATCCAAAGTATGTAGGGTTAATGACTAGAACTGCTTTAGCATCTGGATTATTTAATATAGCCTCTTTAACTGCATTTGTTGTAATACCGTGAGAAATACCTAATTCACTATCAATTTCAGGATGAACAAATATTGGTGTCGCTCCTGAGAAAATGATTGCGGATAAAACAGATTTATGAACATTTCTTGGTACGATTATTTTATCGCCAGGTCCACAAACACTCATTACCATTGTCATAATAGCACCGCTTGTGCCTTGTACCGAAAAGAAAGTGTGGTCTGCATCGAAAGCTTTAGCTGCAAGATCTTGTGCTTGTTTTATTTTACCTTTTGGATGATGCAAATCATCTAAAGGAGCAATGTTGATTAAATCGATTGATAATGCATTGTCACCAATAAACTCTCTAAAAGTAGGATCCATTCCATTTCCTTTTTTATGTCCAGGAATATGGAATTGAATAGGGTTCTTCTTTGCATGTTCTAATAAAGAAGAAAATAACGGTGTTTCATTTTGTTTCATTTAACATACACCCCATTTAATGAATAATAGTGTTTTTCGGAAGTGATATGTTTGTAAACAATTCAACTGTTTACTCTCATTAAGTTAAAAACTGTCTTACCTTCATTTGAAAAACAAAAAGATTATATCATTCTATGAATTTTCTGTATAGAAAAATATTACAAATTTATGAAATTTTATTCATTGAGATGAAATTATATCAATTTTTAAATAAAGAATGAAATTTGAAAAATGTGTTAAAATGGAATTAATTACATAAAAGTAGGAGTGAATTGAATGGATTACCAATACCCAATTTCATATGATTGGTCAACAAATGAGACAATCGAAGTAATAGCGTTCTACACATCAGTAGAAAAAGCATATGAAAAGGGAGTAGAACGTGAAGAACTAATGACTGCGTATAAACAGTTTAAGTCAATCGTACCTAGCATTGCTGAAGAAAAAAAATTATGTAACGAATTAGAGGAGCTATCGGGCTATTCTGCATATCGAGTAATACAAAAAGCTAAAAAGGGTGCACCTGGCGATAAGATTAAAATGCAATCTAGATAAAACATAATATATTAAAACAAAAATAAAAGCCCATTAAAGGTTTATTAGCTACCTTAAATGGGCTTTAAATGTACATCCCTAGACTTTTGAAATTAATTTCATAATTCGTCCTGTCGAAAAATGTGTAAAGAATGGGCATAGACTTTTGATTTTGACATATGTATAATTAAACAACACTTATATTAATTCATTTTACACTTATATTGTATAATGGAATTAAAGTATTATATGTTTCTATAATACGTTGGATTAGTTCATCCTTTGTAAGTGTAATCGCTTCATCTTTAGGAATCGTTATTCCACAAAGAAATTCAGCTTTTTTTACATCATGAAATCTTTTTATAACCGCACTGAAATCATCTTTTTTCATTTTACTTTTTTGAATTACATCAGGCTTCATGTGATCGTATGAAACAACAAAATCTTTTGGAATTATTTTGTAAAGTTTATTTTTATTTTTTTCAAAATTAATTGCAATCGATTGCTTATTTGGACTTTCGTAAATAATGCCAAAATAGACAAAAAGATGTGTACCCCACAGTCCAAATTGGAAATGAGGAAGCATTTTGTATCCACGATTATTTGTAGCAAACGCAATCCAAGTATCTTTTGGAGGATTCACAGTTCGACGAGCATGCTTAGCGATATGACCAAAAAAAGTTTGATCAGATTGTACATTTAAAAATGGTAATATTTCATCTTCAATTTCTTTAAACTTTGGTTGAATTTCATTTTGTATAGCACTCATTCTAGTTTCTAATGTTGAGTCAGTTGTAAATATTTCAAAATCACTTTCTTTAAAAAAAGTTTGAACCATATTGGAACCCCCTAGCTTTATTTCTCTGATTAGTATACCATGTTTGTCCAAAACAAATGGGTAATATGTTTCTGTATAATTTAGTTACATTATAAGCTTAAATAACATATATTAGTAGCAAGATAAAAATCAGAAAATTTTGTTAATTAACTTTTACAATTTGTTTTGCAACTTATATTCTATGGAGGGATAACGATGAGACAAGTGATTAATGCGTTAAAAAGAACTGATGCTGAAAAGAGAATACCTGTACTTAGATTAGAATTAGATTACGAATTAGCTACTTTATTTGATGCTATGACAGTGAATGACAGTGATGCAATGATTGAATCAAAGAAGAAATTAGAATTATTAAGATTAGAATTAATTCGTCTAGAAGCTTAGCGAATTTTATTTACCGAACCTTTAAATAGGTTCGTTTTTCTGTGTGCACATTCTTCTAAGCGCCCGCCCAATGATTTATCGTATGCCCACCCTCTAAAAAAGTTCCTCAATTAAATAAAAATCATTTCATTAGGTTTTTTTAGGATAAAATTGGTAAACTGATATACAGGACCATAATATAAATAGTTCAGCACGAGAGTTTGGAGTGTTAAAGATGAATGAAGACTGGAAAGAAATTGAACAATTCGCAAGAAACTTGCTTCAAGAGGCAGCTGAAAATATTAAAAGCTCTCTATATGACTCGATTACAATCAATACGAAATCGAATGAAAATGATTTAGTAACAAATAAAGATGAAGAAATTGAAAAATTCTTTTATGAAAAAATAAAAAAGAAGTTTCCGAATCATTACTTGCTCGGTGAAGAAGGCAAAGGCGATGAATTGGATCAAGTAGATGGAATTGTATGGATTCTTGATCCGATTGATGGAACGATGAATTTTGTCCATCAAAAACGTAATTTTGCAATTTCATTAGGTATTTATGAAAACGGAATCGGTAAAATGGGATTTATATTGGATGTAATACATAACGAACTATACTTCGCTAAAAAAGGAGAAGGTGCATTTTTAAACGATGTAGAAATAACTCCTTTGAAAAATATTGTAATCGAAGAGGCTATAGTAGCTGTAAATGCGATTTGGTTAACAAAAAATCGTTATTTAAACCATGAAAAATTAGGAGAGCTTGTTCGTAGAGTTAGAGGAAGTAGATCTTATGGAACTGCTGCGATCGAAATGGTCTATGTTGCAATGGGGCGAATCGATGCATATATTACACCAAGATTATCTCCATGGGATTTTGCTGCGGGTAAGATTATAGTTGAAGAGCTTGGTGGAATATGTACAACGCTAAAAAATGAAAAACTTTCGATATTGAAAAAAAGCTCAGTACTAATAAGTAATCCTTCAATTCAAAAAGAATTAATGAGCGACTACATCGAATTTTTACAATAAAGAAAGAGAAGGTAAGATATTAAAACTTACCTTCTCTTTTTAATTTAGCACGTAATGAAAAACCATAACCAACTAATGAAATTGAAATGATTAGTGAAATGACTGCGCCTATAATACTTAGTTCTGCTAGCATAATACCAACTAGAATTAAGAAGATTACGGATAAAAGTGCTACGCAGAAAAGCCGAAACTTAGTGTTAGACATGATGAATCCTCCTGTTCATATCTTATTTTACTCTCTGTCGAATCGGATGTAAATTTGAAAAAAATAAATATTTAATAAATTTTTATTAATAATTTATATTTTTGATTAAACATTTTATTGATAAATTTCGCCATGCATGTGCTATAATGTTTTAGTTAATAATGAAAACAGATGTGTATACATTTTAGGAGTGAATATATTTTGAAAAAAAGAGAAGATTTACGCAATATCGCAATTATTGCTCACGTTGACCATGGTAAAACAACGTTAGTTGATGAATTATTAAAACAATCAGGTACATTCCGTTCAAACGAAAACGTTAATGAGCGTGCAATGGACTCAAATGATATAGAACGTGAACGTGGAATTACAATTTTAGCTAAAAACACAGCAATTCAATACGAAGGTAAACGTATTAACATCATGGATACACCTGGACACGCCGATTTTGGTGGAGAAGTAGAACGTATCATGAAAATGGTAGATGGTGTTCTTTTAGTAGTTGATGCATATGAAGGATGTATGCCTCAAACTCGTTTCGTACTGAAAAAAGCTTTAGAACAACATTTAACACCAATCGTAGTTGTAAACAAAATTGACCGTGACTTCGCTCGTCCTGATGAAGTAGTAGATGAAGTAATCGATTTATTTATTGAATTAGGTGCAGACGAAGATCAATTAGAATTCCCAGTTGTATTCGCGTCAGCAATCAACGGAACTTCAAGTTTAGAGTCTGATCCTGCTAAACAAGAATCAAATATGAATGCTTTGTTTGATACAATTATTGAGCACATCCCAGCTCCAATTGATAATAGTGAAGAGGGATTACAATTCCAAGTAACATTATTAGACTACAATGACTATGTAGGTCGTATCGGAATCGGTCGTATTTTCCGTGGGACTATGCAAGTTGGTCAATCAGTTGCATTAATGAAGCTTGATGGATCAGTTAAACAATTCCGTATTACGAAAATGTTTGGATTTATTGGATTAAAGCGTATTGAAATCCAAGAAGCAAAAGCTGGTGACCTAGTAGCTGTATCTGGTATGGAAGATATCAACGTTGGTGAAACAGTATGTCCTGCTGAACAACAAGAAGCACTTCCAATCTTACGTATTGATGAGCCAACGCTTCAAATGACTTTCTTAGTTAATAATTCACCTTTTGCTGGTCGTGAAGGTAAATTTGTAACTTCTCGTAAAATTGAAGAAAGATTATTACAAGAACTTCAAACTGACGTAAGTTTACGTGTAGAAAACACAGATTCTCCTGATGTATGGATCGTAAGTGGTCGTGGAGAGCTTCACTTATCAATCTTAATTGAAAATATGCGACGTGAAGGTTATGAGCTTCAAGTTTCAAAACCAGAAGTTATCATTCGTGTAATTGATGGTGTAAGATGTGAGCCAGTTGAGCATGTACAAATTGACGTTCCTGAAGAATATACTGGTTCAATCATGGAATCAATGGGTGCACGTAAAGGTGAAATGAGAGACATGGTTAATAATGGTAGCGGTCAAGTTCGTTTAACATTTATGGTACCAGCTCGTGGATTAATTGGTTACACTACTGAGTTCTTAACATTAACTCGTGGTTATGGAATCATTAACCATTCATTCGATAGCTACCAACCAGCTATTCAAGGTCAAGTTGGTGGACGTCGTCAAGGTGTATTAGTTTCAATGGAAACTGGTAAATCTTCAACTTACGGAATTATGGGTCTTGAAGACCGTGGTGTAATTTTCCTTGAGCCAGGTGTAGATGTATACGACGGTATGATTGTTGGTGAGCACAACCGTGAAAATGATTTATCAGTAAACGTTGTAAAAGTTAAACATGCAACTAACATCCGTTCAGCTAACAAAGACCAAACAACAACAATGAAAAAACCACGTATTATGACGCTTGAAGAATCTTTAGAATACTTAAATGATGATGAGTACTGTGAAGTTACACCAACATCAATTCGTTTACGTAAAAAGCTTCTTGATAAAAACGAGCGTGAGCGTGCAGCGAAAAAGAAAAAATTCGCTGAACAAGAATAATTAAATTTTAAAATAATTATGATATAATAAAACCGACTATTATTTAGTCGGTTTTATTTTGTCATTTAATAGGGGGATATGGATTTGGAAAAAGCTCCAAAGGGATTCGAATTTGTCATCACACAACTAATAAATACAACTCATGATGTACGACTTTCAATGTGGATACTATATGCTCTAATCGTAGTGCTTTGTATTGTAGTATATCATTTAGGATTTGCCAAAAAATTAAGTATCCTTAAAATGCTGGTCATTTATATTTTACTAATGCTTGGATGTAGCTTGCTAACTTTTCTAGCTCTTAGAATACCAATTGTAGAGGCACTACTAGCAAGTGTTTTTGTATTAGGTGTTTATAAGATTCGTCTACATCAATCAAAAAAGAGTAAAGCTACTACATAACGTAACAAGTTATAGAAAGTTGGTATAAGATGAAATCTGTTCAGGACGCTTTATATAATTGGTTAACGATTAAAGTAATTTATGAAGGCAGACCATCTGATGAAGCTGCTAAAGAGACGTATGAGATGTTTGATTCGATTTTAAAAGAGGATCACCAAGTAACAAACGTAAAAATTGATAAAATGGAAGATTTTTATTTAATTACATTTACTCAAGCAGAAAAAGAACGTACAACTCGTTTTCCAATTGAAATGATTGATTGTTTTTTAGATCAAGTAAAAGTAAATCCGGAAAAGTATTAAAAACCTAGATGTTTATCTAGGTTTTTTTTTGTTGTGGAAGCGAAAACCCTAGGCTAGGCCTATGGGTCCAAAAAGCTTACAGCGTGGTATTATAAAAATTTCCCTGAGGTGCTAAACTATTTTTGGTTCGCCAACCAAAATAGCAACAGCTCACCAGTTTTTGAACCAAACTACCCCATTTATGCACAAAGACAGTTACTTCACGAATAAAGTTCATACCTGAATCAATGATGGGCATATTTTTTCATTAGATTGCCATCATAATTCAGCCCTGAAAGGCTTTTATGAACGAAATGCTGTGGTTTATGAACGAAATCCACCGGTTTATGCACGAAACTCACCGTTTTATGAACAAAACTCACTCATTTATGCACAAATACAGCAACTCACAAAAAAAAAGAAACCCAATAGGTTTCTTTTTTCATATTCTGATTACCACTCGTCATTATCCTTTACAGGTTTTAAGAAACGGAACTTTCCTGTTGCAATTCTTTGTTCAGTTTTAATTTTAATTCGATCGTGGCACTCGGAGCATGTATATGTATGGATCGGACGATTTCTTAGTTTTTTAGCAATAGGGGACTCGTCGCTAATTGATTCGCTTTTATCACAAATCATGCATTTAACTCTCATGTGAAATTTCTCTCCTTATATATGTAACTTAAGTTAACATAATTATAACAGGTTTTAGAATATATTTTTAGAAAACAGTGGTTTTAGCAGGAAGTTTTAAAAAAACTTTGAATTATATTAGTATACTCTTTATTTAAAGGAGATGAAATAGTGATGGCAAACAGTATTGAGAAAACATTGTCACCGGGTTTGTTTGAAGACTGCAATAAAGAAAAGATTGTTTTTTTAAGTACATTTAACACCGAAAAGAAAGTTCCAATTATGAATGCAATTTCTTGGTTTACTGCTTTAGATGAAAAAACAATTCGTTTTGCTGTAGATCAAAGATCCGCAATTTTATCGAATATTGAAGCAGTTAATGGAGTGTCATTCAGCTTATTTTCAAATGAGGCAGTTTACAATATTTCTGGTAACGCAAAAATTCTAACGAAGCAAATGCCTGGGATACCGTTGAAATTAGCTTGTATAGAAGTAGATATTAATGAAGTGAAAAATATATTGTTTTATGGATCTAAAATAACAGCCGAACCTGAATATGCAAAAACATACGATGAAAGGGCGGCAAAAAAGTTAGATGTAGCTGTTTTAAACGGACTAAGATCCTTTGAACATTAAAAACTATTCTAAAGTAGAGAGAGTTTCATATAATATATAAACGGTTCGTCCATTCTTCGACAATTAACAAAAGGTAAGAACAATCAATTTAGAAATAAATTTAATGATTCTATTCTGAGTTATTTGAGTCAGGAGGTTAAGGATTGAGTAAAATATATGTTCTCGACACCAATGTACTATTGCAAGATCCACTAGCAATCTTTTCATTTGAAGATAACGAAGTAGTTGTACCAGCTGTTGTATTAGAGGAAGTTGATTCAAAGAAGAGATATATGGATGAAGTAGGTCGTAATGCTAGGTATGTATCCAAATTAATTGATAGCTTTCGAGAACTAGGGAAATTACATGAAAGTATTCCTCTTGAAAATGGTGGTTCGTTTAGAATTGAATTAAATCATCGTTCGTTTCAGCAATTACAAGAGATATTTGTTGAGAAAACGAATGATAATCGCATTTTAGCTGTAGCGAAAAATTTATCTCTTGAAGAAGAGGCAAAAGAAAATGGAAAAACTGTCATCTTAGTAAGTAAAGATACATTAGTTCGTGTTAAAGCGGATGCCCTTAATTTATTTGCAGAAGATTATTTAAGCGACAGAGTCGTCGAAGTCGACCATATTTATACCGGGTATTTGGAGTATTACATAAATACAGATTTATTAAATAAGTTTTACGAGAAGACTGAGCTTCCGGTTTCGGATATTGCAAATCATCCATTTTATCCTAATCAATTTATCGTATTAAAGGATGCTCTAGGCGGTAAAAGTTCAGCACTTGGCGTTGTTGATAAAACGGGAACAAAAATTAAGAAATTCGTTTTTTCAAACGAACATATTTGGGGTATTAGACCTAGAAATGCTCAACAATCAATGGCATTAGAATTACTATTACGCGACGATATCCCACTTGTAACATTAATCGGTAAAGCTGGTACTGGAAAAACATTATTAGCTTTAGCGGCAGGATTAATGCAAAGTGAAGACCTACAAAGTTATAAAAAATTATTAGTAGCTAGGCCGATCGTTCCAGTAGGTAAAGATCTTGGTTATTTACCAGGTGAAAAAGACGAAAAACTAAGGCCTTGGATGCAACCAATATATGATAATCTAGAATATTTGTTTAATACTAAAAAACCTGGTGAACTAGATGCTATCTTAGCTGGAATGGGCTCAATTGAAGTAGAAGCTTTAACTTATATAAGAGGGAGAAGTATCCCAGAGCAATTTATTATAATTGATGAAGCACAAAATCTAACAAGACACGAAGTAAAAACGATTTTAACTCGTGTTGGTGATAAGAGTAAAATCGTATTAATGGGAGACCCTGAACAAATTGATCATCCTTATCTAGATGAATACAATAATGGATTAACATATGTAGTTGAAAAATTTAAGGATCAAAAAATAAGTGGCCATGTAAAATTAATTAAAGGTGAACGTTCTTCAATCGCACAGCTTGCAGCTGATCTTTTGTAGAACCACAAGAATAAAAACTAAAACATCTTACCAGTTATATTTGGTAAGATGTTATTTTTGCTACAATATAATTTTCACTATTGAAGTAATCGGGTTATCCTTATTTGAACCATCAACAAAATACAAGTGAACTGGCCCATTTTCAGAAATTCGTTTACCATTGTATGAAAAGGCTAAATAACTTTCATATAGCACTTCAAAAGGTAATTTGATTACTCCACGATCTGTTTCAACTGTAACTTCTGAATCGCGACTTTTAGGTTTACTATTATCGATAAAATACGAAAATGGCATCGCATACGATTCCTTAAGCCATTCTTTTTTCTGAGTAGCAAATAAAGGACTATTATCAACCTTCGCACCTTCAACAATTTCACGATCCCAATGCTTTGAAACACTTTTAGTATATTGTTCAAGCTCATCAACCTTTTTTAATTCACCAGCTAACAAACTCTCTAATTTAACTTTTCTCTCATCAAAAATCCAAACACTTGGATCAATCGTCAACGGAAATTCCACGTTACCAGTTAATTGAAAAACTTCACTCATACTATAAAACCCCTTCTATGTACTAAGTCTCTTTATAGTGTACGACTATTCAATGAAAAAAGACAATCAAATGAACGGAAATAGGACTGAAATTCGTTTAAATTCATTTAACTAATTAAATATTCAGGAGCATAAAATCCAAGTTACCTATTTTAAGGGAATTCCATATTCATCAAATGTTTCAATGTATTAACAACATAGATGATCATTAAAGGATTCGATGGAATTAAAAATTATTTGTTCTTCAAGCTTTGATGAACATCATGAGACAAATTAATTCCCAATATGTAAAAAAGATTTACGTTTTTGTTAGGAGATATACTTACTTAGATTGTAGATAAGGGGGATCATGATGAATTCCATCATTACTAAAATAAACGAGAGTGATTGGCATGACTGGGAATTTGAAGAAATAAAAATAGATTACAGTAACGTAACAATAGTAATAGAAAGTTCAAGTACAAATAAAACAGTGGTTATTATAATTTGTAAGAATCATATCGGATTTGATTATATTGGTCATTGGGACGAGGCTGTTATTGAAGACATTAATATTGATACAGAAGGAGATTTAATAGAAAAATCATTATCCAAAATAAAAAGTAATTATGGAGATCAACCTAATACTATTGGAAATGAACGTGATTTTCAAGGTGAATGGTTACAAGTAAATATTCAACTAATAGATGGTGTTACTATTAAAGTTGTATGCCAAGATGTTGACACATTAATACTTAATTACAATTAAATCTTTTTCATTAAATGCATGTATTAGTTGTGCAACATAGTCAGCTTATAGTCGATTTTTCTATTGAGGTAAAGGGCAGTATAATATTGTCGCTAAGATACTTAGTTAATTAACCTTAATTTAGTCATAAAGATCAACATATTTGTTTAGTAGAGATAATAATTTGAATAAAAGATAAAATAGAGATTAATAAGAAGGTTGATTGGAGCGTAAGTTACTCGACTTCTATGAGGATTACGGGAAAACTAAAGACTTCGCAGGAATGCCTTGTGACCCTGTTCTAGCCCCATAAAAAGCGAACAACCGGAGCGGAAATCAAAATACATCTTTTCAGAAAACTAGCTAATTATAAATTCAGCGTTTTATTATCTAAGAAAACTTTAATAATTAAACTGTTGCAATAATAAAATTATCTAAATTACATATTTGCAAAACTTATGATTTAAGTTGATTTTTCCTTAAAAGAACTATAATATTAAATAGATAGCTTGTACGGAAGCGGAGGGAGAAAATTGAGGTCTGATGCTGTAACAGATTACAAAGATAAAGCATTTGAATTATTAAAAAAAGATGCTGAAAAGATTTTAAAATTAATAAATGTGCAACTTGATCATTTAACAATGCCACAATGCCCTCTATATGAAGAGGTTTTAGATACTCAAATGTTTGGTTTATCAAGGGAAATTGACTTTGCTTCTCGATTAGGTTTAATTGAGGTAGAACAAGGTAAAGAACTTCTTTCTGAACTTGAGCGACGACTATCTGCTTTGCATGAAGCGTTTACAGATCAAAGGAATAAATAATATTTGTAACAAAAGTTCAAACAATTAATGTTTGGGCTTTTTTTTGTGAATTTTTTTAATTGTTATAAGTATTAAATCTATTAATCTATGTTACAATGTTTTTATTTATAAAGGGAATTTAGGAAAATAGTTGAATACATAAAGTATAATTAATCAAAGCAGGGATGATTAAATAATGTTAAAAAAATATTTGAAAAATATTGATTATATGATTTTTGTGCCATTAATAATTTTATGTTTATTTGGTTTAATCATGGTGTACAGTGCAAGTTCACCGTTACCATCTATTAAGTATCAAAGTAAACATTGGCCAGATGATTATTTCTTTAAAAAGCAATTAATAGCTTTTGAAGTAGGGATGGTTGTATGTTTATTCTTAATGTTTGTACCTGCAACTTTCTTTAGAAAGCGTATTGTGATGATTTTAAATGTAGTAATAAGTATTGCGCTTCTTGTGGCTGTTTTACTATTTGGTGAAGTTAGAAATAACGCTAAAAGCTGGGTTTTTGGTATACAACCAGCTGAGTTAATAAAATTAGGCTCTATTATTCTATTAGCCGGTTGGTACTCAAAAAGACAAAAGAGAATAACAAAAAACTGGAAGATGCTATTTGCTCCATGGGTAATTGTAGCATTGTATATTATTTTATTACGATTACAGCCTGACACGGGTACAGCTTTATTAATTATAGGAACTTGTGCAGTCGTATCGTTTTGTAGCGGTTTTATTGTTAAAAGACTAATTCTCTTATTTGTAGGCGGGATTGGATTACTCTATCCATTAATTAGTATATGTATTAGTTTAGGTATTGGATTAACTGATGTACAAGTTAACCGATTTTTAGCATTCCGAAATCCTTTTGATTATGCTCAAGGGATTGGATTTCAAATCGTAAATTCGTTAATTGCATTTGCAAATGGTGGATTTACAGGAGTTGGATTAGGAAAAAGTATCCAAAAATTAGGCTATTTACCTGAACCACACACTGATTTCATTTTAGCGATTATCGGCGAGGAAACAGGTTTAATAGGCGTTATTGTTGTTATTTTATGTATATTTATGATTGTTTGGCGAGGGTTGCTAATTGCTCATAAATCAAATGATTCATTTGATTCATTATTAGCTACAGGAATTAGTGCGAGCATCGTGATTCAATCATTTGTAAATATTGGAGGAGTTACATCGTTAATTCCACTTACTGGTGTTCCTTTACCATTTGTAAGTTACGGGGGAACCTCATTAATCGTTATGCTCTCTATGGTTGGTATTTTAATGAATATTTCAATACGTAATAAGATTAACAAAGAAACTTTATAAATTCTTTAATCATGCATTTTTAAAAAGTTTATTCTTAATTTATTGATAATTATCTTTCATATAATACAGGAGGCTTAAAAATGACTTACACGAAACAGATTAAAAAAGTTCTAGTAGCTAACAGAGGAGAAATAGCAATTCGAGTATTTCGAGCATGTACTGAGTTAGGTATTAGAACAGTTGGTATTTATTCTAAAGAAGATGAAGGGTCATATCACCGTTATAAAGCTGACGAAGCATATATTGTTGGTAAAGGTAAAAAGCCAATTGATGCTTATCTAGATATTGAAGGTATTATTGAAATAGCAAAGAAAAACAATGTTGATGCAATCCATCCAGGTTATGGATTTTTATCTGAAAATATTAAATTTGCCCAGAGATGTGAAGAAGAAGGAATTACTTTTATTGGACCACACTCAAGACATTTAGATATTTTTGGCGATAAAATTAAAGCAAAGCAGCAAGCACTTAAAGCAAATTTACCAATTATTCCAGGTAGTAACGGTCCTGTTGAGTCATTGGATGATGTTAAGGGATTTGGTGAGACTTTTGGATTCCCAATTATCATTAAGGCTGCTTTAGGTGGTGGCGGTCGTGGTATGAGGATTGTACGTACAAATGCTGGTGTAAAGGATGCATATGAACGTGCAAAATCTGAAGCAAAAGCTGCTTTTGGTAATGATGAAGTTTATGTTGAAAAATTTATTGAAAACCCTAAACATATTGAAGTTCAAATAATTGGGGACAATCAGGGGAATATCATTCATTTATTTGAACGCGATTGTTCTATTCAAAGAAGACATCAAAAATTAGTTGAAGTTGCACCTTGTACTTCTATTACTGAAGAGCTTAGAACTAGAATTTGTGATGCAGCAGTTCAACTGATGAAAGAAGTAGATTATGTAAATGCTGGAACTGTAGAATTTTTAGTTTCGGGTAATGAGTTTTATTTTATTGAAGTAAATCCTCGTGTTCAAGTTGAACATACAATTACTGAAATGATTACAGGTGTTGATATTGTTCAAACTCAGATCTTAATAGCACAAGGAAATGGTATACATAGTGATAAAATTGGCATTCCATTACAGGAAGATATTCCAAGAATTGGATTTGCCATTCAAGCACGTGTTACGACAGAAGATCCACTAAACAATTTTATGCCAGATACAGGTAAGATTATGGCATATCGTTCAGGTGGAGGATTTGGAGTACGCTTAGATACTGGTAACAGCTTCCAAGGTGCTGTTATTACACCATATTATGATTCGTTATTAGTAAAAGTAACTACACATGCTTTAACATTTGATGGTGCTATTGCAAAGTTAAATCGAAACTTAAAAGAGTTCCGTATTCGTGGGATTAAAACAAATATTCCATTTTTAGAGAATGTAACGACACATCCAGATTTCTTGTCTGGTGAATATAATACTTCATTTGTCGATTCATCTCCTGAATTATTCGTATTTGCAAAACGAAGAGACCGTGGAACAAAATTATTAAATTATATTGGTAACGTGACTGTTAATGGATTTCCTGGAATATCTGTTAATGAAAAACCTACTTTTGATGAGATTATCTTACCAAATGTAGAGCATATTAAAGTACCTGAAGCTGGAACGAAACAATTATTAGACAAATTAGGTCCAGATGAATTTTCAAAATGGTTAAAAAATCAATCAAATGTGTTATTTACTGACACTACATTTAGGGATGCTCATCAATCGCTTCTGGCAACGAGAATTCGTTCAAAGGACTTAACTACAATAGCAGAACAAACGTCTAAATTATTACCTAACTTATTCTCTCTGGAAATGTGGGGAGGCGCAACTTTTGATGTTGCTTACAGATTTTTAAACGAAGACCCATGGGAAAGACTATTAAATTTAAGAAATCAAGTACCGAATGTTTTATTCCAAATGTTATTCCGTGGATCGAATGCAGTTGGATATAAAAATTATCCAGATAATCTTGTTAGAAAATTTATTGAAGCATCAGCTCAAGCTGGAATTGACGTATTTAGAATATTTGATAGTTTAAACTGGGTTAAAGGTATGGAAGTTGCGATCGATGCAGTACGCAATAGCGGAAAGCTTGCTGAAGCATCAATTTGTTACACAGGTGATATATTAGACCCAACAAGAACAAAGTATAATCTAGCTTATTATAAAGAGCTTGCAAAGGATTTAGAAGCAGCTGGTGCGCATATACTTGCTATTAAAGATATGGCTGGTTTATTAAAGCCTCAGGCAGCTTACAATCTAATTAGTGAATTGAAAGATACAGTAGATTTACCAATCCACTTACATACACACGATACGAGTGGAAATGGTTTATATACTTACGTTAAAGCAATAGAAGCTGGCGTTGACGTAGTAGACGTTGCAATTGGAAGCATGTCTGGATTAACATCTCAGCCAAGTGCAAATAGTTTATACTATGCTCTTCAAGGTTCAAATCATGAGACGAATTTAAATATTAATGGTTTAGAACAATTATCAACGTATTGGGAAGGCGTACGTAAATATTACACTAGCTTTGAAAGTGGAATGGTCTCCCCTCATACAGAGGTATACCAACACGAAATGCCAGGTGGTCAATATTCTAACTTAAAGCAACAAGCTAAAGGTGTTGGCTTAGGAGATCGATTTGAAGACGTTAAAGATCTGTATGGTAGAGTAAATCAACTATTTGGAGATGTAGTTAAAGTTACACCTTCTTCTAAAGTAGTTGGAGATATGGCGTTGTTTATGGTTCAAAATAATTTAGATGAGGATTCAGTTTACGAAAAAGGTGAAAACATTGATTTCCCAGATTCTGTAATTGAATTTTTTGAAGGTCAATTAGGACAACCTCATGGTGGATTTCCAAAGAGTTTACAACGTATTATCTTAAAAGGTAGACAACCGTTAACAGAACGAGCTGGGGAGTCATTAAAGCCGATTGATTTTAAAGATGTTGAGGAATATTTATTCCGTTCACTAAATCGTCAAGTTACAAACTTTGATATATTGGCTTATTGCTTATATCCGAAAGTGTTTATGGATTATCAAAAAAATGTAGAAAGCTATGGTGATTTATCCGTACTAGATACACCAACTTTCTTCCATGGCATGAAACTCGATGAAGAGATTAAAGTTGATATTGAGCGTGGTAAAACGCTGATCGTTAAATTAGTTTCAATCGGACAAGCACAGCCTGATGGAACAAGAGTGATCTATTTTGAATTAAATGGTCAGCCTCGTGAAATCGTAATTAAAGATTATTCAATTAAATCAACTGTCGTTCAAAAACGAAAAGGGGATGCTAGTAATCCGAACCATATTAATGCAACAATGCCAGGTACTGTTTTAAATGTACTTGTTAAAAAAGGCGATGTTGTTGAAAAAGGTCAAACATTAGCAATAACTGAGGCAATGAAAATGGAAACAACTGTACAATCACCATTTACAGGCGTTATAAGAGACATTTTAATCGCTTCTGGAGAAGGTATTTCTACAGGTGATCTATTAATTGAGTTAGAACAAAGATAATTAACGAACGAGTTTAAGAGTACTTGGGCAGGAACTTTACACCCAAGTACTCTTTGCTTTGTTAATTTTTGAAATGAATGAAAAAAGGTATTTCTTCTACGTAGCTGTAGAAGAAATACCTTTTTTATGAGATGTTTTTATTTTGAAGTAAATGTGAATCTGAACTTTTACTTCTAGTACAAACTAAACTTTGGAAACTGAAAATCGCAAATAAGCAGGAAATTAAAATAACATGTGTTAAAGCTACATAAATGTTTAGATTTGTATAGATAATCATAGCTCCGCAAATCACTTGAAGCGTAACTAGGATAAGAGAAACAACCCATCCAAGATAAATACCACGTTCGTTTCGATAGTACTTAAATGCATGTACAAATGCGATCACAATCCATACGAATAGAAGAAAGGCTGCAAAACGATGTCCCATTTGAATCCATTCGTGGAGTTGAGTTGGAATACCATTGTTTACTTTACTGCAAAGCGGCCAGCTAGGACATGCTAAACTAGCATTTTCATGTCGAACAAGAGCCCCTGTATAAACTACTAAGTATGAATAAATCCACAATCCATAAGTATGAAATTTCATTTTTTTACCGACATAAAAAGTATTTCTTTGGTAATTACGGTCTTGTTCGAAAATTAATAAAGTCAACATAACTACAGCTGCGAAGCAAATTAGAGATATACCAAAATGAATTGCTTTAACTGCAGGGATTTGTCCCCAAACTACAGCAGCAGCTCCGATTAATGCTTGAGCTACTAAAAAAATACAAGATATAATTGCTAAAAACTTTGTTTCTCTTTTATGAGGAATCGTAATCCAAGCAAGCACTGCCAATAATAAAACAAATATTCCGGCAAGGCCTGATGCAGCTCGATGAGATAACTCAATTACAGTTTGAATCGTTAAATGATCAGGAATAATTTGGCCTTTACATAGCGGCCATGATCTACCACAGCCAAGTCCAGAATTAGTCTTTGTTACGAGTGCCCCACCCAATAAAACAATTAAAAGTATGAATGAGGTTATTAATGATACCCCTTTTAAAACACGTAGCAAAGTATACACACCCACTTTTATAAAATAATAATAATTTTAAAATTTATTTATTAAAAAAATTATTCTGCAAATAATACTTCTATATCATATAAGATTCCGACATAAAATTCAAAGGTAACCTTCATATTTAGACATAATATTTGTTTTTTCTTCGCTTTGAATGTATTCATTTCTAAAATATAGAAATAATTAATTTTATAATTAAATAGTATTTAGTATTGAAAAGATATGCTGTTTACGTTAAAATTTTTTTGAAACGTACACAATTTTGTCACATATTTATCACAAAAATTTCATTCAATTTAGTTTAATAGAAGTATATTTAAATTAATATTTCATTTTAACCATAAAAAAATGGGTATGAAAAATGAAGTTTTGAAAAAAAGAGGAGGATTGACTTGGAACAATTAGCTAATAATGTTTCTAACAACGGAGAAACTAATCATCCTTCTAGTTCACTAAAGAAAGATCTACTTTCTTTAATGAAAATAGGGATCGTAAACTCTAATATACTTACAACGTTTACAGGTATTTGGTTAGCAATCCAGATTAATGGATTAGATATATTGGATTCTTTACCAAAGGCGATTTTAACAGTAATTGGATCGTCGTTGATTATTGCAGGATCATGTGTAATCAATAACTATATTGATCGCGATATTGACCCGTATATGGAGCGAACTAAAAATAGACCAACTGTAACTGGTAACATCAAACCAAGTGTTACTATATCTATTGGTATTATTTTATTAATTCTTGGCTTCACATGTATGGCTTTCACAACTTTAATGGCTGTTGTATATGCATTTATTGGTGCATTTACATATATCGTACTATACACTCTTTGGACGAAACGTAATTACACGTTAAACACAGTAGTAGGTAGTATATCTGGTGCAGCACCCCCATTAATTGGATGGGCAGCAATCGATGCGAACTTGCATCCAATTGCTTGGATGCTGTTTTTAATCATGTTTATATGGCAACCACCGCATTTTTTAGCACTTGCGATGAGACGTTCTGAAGAATACAAAAGAGCGGGAATTCCAATGCTACCAGTGGTTTACGGATTTGAAATGACGAAACGTCAAGTGATGATCTGGGTATTATGTTTATTACCACTGCCATTTTACATGCAAGCTCTAGGTTTACCATTTATTATTTTTGCAACAATATTGAATATTGGATGGGTTATTTTAGGATTATATTGTTATAAACAAAAGGACGATCAAAAGTTCTCGAAATTAATGTTTATATACTCGATTAACTATTTAACTCTTCTATTTATGTCAATGATTGTGTTTACAATTTCGTTTTAATTAGGGGTATTACGGGGGATTTTTTTATTGTTTGTTTAATCTTATTTTTAAAATAAGAGTGAAACACTTTAAATTGAAAGAGGGGGAAGTATACTTATGAAACATTGGCGATTAGTCTCGCTAATTTCCTTGATAGCAGTTATTTTGAGTGCATGTGGACATGCAAATCAATCTACACTGAATCCTCAAGGTGAAGTAGCAAAAATGCAATACGATCTAATGAAGCTAAGTACGATTATCATGGTATTCGTTGTTGCTGTTGTAACAGTACTTTTCCTTTACGTGATCGTGAAATATCGTCACCGTAAAGGAGAAGAAAATATTATTCCAAAGCAAGTAGAAGGAAATCATATTTTAGAACTTCTTTGGACTATTATTCCTGTTATTTTACTTATCGTATTAGCAGTACCAACAGTATCACAGACGTTTAAGCTTTCAGATGAGAAGCAAATTACAAAAGATGAGAAGAAAAAGGATGCAATTGTTATAAATGTAAACGCTCATCTTTTCTGGTGGGAATTTGAATATCCTAATCAAAAATTTGTAACTTCTCAAGACATGTATATTCCGGTTGGGAAAAAAGTTATCTTAAACCTTAAAGGTCAAGATATCAAACACTCATTCTGGGTACCATCATTAGCAGGTAAACTTGATACAAACGTTGAAGGTGTAAACAAAATGTGGCTTTCAGCTGATAAAGAAGGTACATATAATGGATTCTGTGCAGAGTTTTGTGGTCCTTCACATTCATTAATGCAATTTAAAGTTAAAGTTGTAAGTCAAGCTGCTTACGATAAATGGTTGGCTGATATGAAAAATCAAAAAGGTCAAGCTGTAACAGCAGATGCTCAAGAAGGTGAAAAAATCTTCAAACAAAGCTGTATTGGTTGTCATGCTGCAGATGCAAATGATACTAGACCACCAGCTGCACGACTTGCTCCAAACTTAGCGAACTTCGGTGATCGTGATATGGTTGCTGGTATTGCTAAAAATAACGAAGCAAACATCAAAAAATGGTTAACTGATCCAGAATCAATGAAACCAGGTAACCTTATGGCAGGTAAATATGGTGATTTAACTTCAGATCAGATTGATAAGTTAACTGCATACTTAACTAGCTTGAAAATTGCAAAATAATTTAATGGATATGAAGCAAAGGGGGTAATACTGTGAGTTCTGTAGCGAAAAAGAAACCACTATTGTGGGACTACTTAACGACAGTCGACCATAAGAAAATTGCTATCCTGTATTTAATCGCAGGCGGATTCTTTTTCTTAGTTGGTGGAATGGAAGCGTTATTTATTCGTATACAATTAATTAAGCCAGACAACACCTTTTTAGTAGGTGATGCTTATAATCAAGTATTAACAATGCATGGTACAACAATGATTTTCTTAGCGGCGATGCCGATGATTTTTGCTTTCTTTAATGCGGTAGTACCTCTACAAATAGGTGCTCGTGACGTAGCATTCCCGTTTTTAAATTCTTTAGGTTTCTGGTTATTCTTCGTAGGTGGAGTATTCTTAAACTTAAGTTGGTTCTTAGGTGGAGCACCTGACGCAGGTTGGACATCTTATGCGACACTCGCTCTACAAAGTAAATCTCATGGTGTAGACTTCTACTTATTAGGTCTACAAATTTCAGGTATTGGTACATTAGCAGGTGGTATTAACTTCTTAGCAACGATTATTAACATGCGTGCTCCAGGGTTAACATACATGCGTATGCCACTATTTACTTGGACTGTATTTGTAACATCAGCACTTATTTTATTCGCGTTCCCGGCATTAACAATCGGGTTAGCATTATTAATGTTTGATCGCCTATTTGGAACAGCATTCTTTGATGCTTCATTAGGTGGTAACTCAATGATCTTTGAACATTTATTCTGGATCTTCGGACATCCGGAAGTATATATTCTTATTTTACCGGCATTTGGTATCTTCTCTGATATCATTCCGGCTTTCTCAAAGAAACGATTATTCGGATATTCTTCAATGGTATTCGCTACAGTATTAATCGGTTTCTTAGGATTCATGGTTTGGGCTCACCATATGTTTACTGATGGTCTTGGCGCAGTAGCAAATGCAATATTCGCTGTTGCAACAATGGCAATTGCAGTTCCTACAGGTGTTAAAATCTTTAACTGGTTATTAACAATGTGGGGCGGACAAATTCGTTTTACAACACCAATGCTTTGGTCAGTGGCATTTATTCCATCATTCGTACTAGGTGGGGTAACAGGTATTATGAACGCAGCAGCTCCTGCTGACTATCAGTTCCATGATAGTTATTTCGTAGTAGCTCACTTCCACTACGTAATCGTAGGTGGGGTAGTATTTGGTTTATTTGCTGGTGCACACTACTGGTGGCCAAAAATGTTTGGTAAAATTTTAAATGAAAAATTAGGTAAACTAACATTCGCATTATTCTTTATCGGTTTCCATTTAACATTCTTTATCCAACATTTCTTAGGTTTAATGGGTATGCCTCGTCGTTACTTTACATACTTACCAGGACAAGGTTTAGATACTGGAAACATGATCAGCTCAATCGGAGCTATGTTCATGGGTCTTGCGACAATTGTAATGTTAATCAATGTAGTTTATACAGCAATTAAAGGTGAGAAGGCAGATGCAGATGCTTGGGGTGTAGGTCGTACCCTTGAATGGACAATCTCTTCTCCGCCACCAGAATATAATTTTGCTCAAATTCCATATGTACGTGGATTAGACGCTCTATGGGTAGAGAAAATGGAAGGGAATGGCAAAATGACACCTGCTGAACCACTAGGTGATATTCATATGCCAAACTCATCTATTCTACCGTTCGTTATGTCTATAGGCTTATTTATTGCAGCATTTGGTGCAATGTATAATGATGAATTAAAGAACCATACAGCAGTTGGAGTATTAGCTCTTGGTTTATTCATCACTTTCGGTTCAATGTTCTTACGTTCTTGGATTGATGATCATGGATTCCATATCCATAAAGAAGATATAGCAGATGAGGGGGTTGAGGCATAATGGAAATGCAAAAGTTTACAGCTGAAACGTTTCCTCATAACCCTGAAAAAGCTACAGAAGAAGGTAAAAATAAATTCTTAGCATTCTGGCTATTTCTTGGTGGAGAAACTGTATTATTCGCATCATTATTTGGTACTTTCTTAGCATTAAGAAACTCTACTGCTGGTGGAGCTAGTGCTTCAGAAATGTTCGAACCTAAATTAGTATTCATTGCAACTATGTTACTTTTAACATCATCACTTACAAGTGTTTACGCAATGTACCACATGAAAAACTTTGAACACAAAAAAATGATGTTATGGTTAGGAATTACTGTTTTATTAGGTCTAGGATTTTTATTATTAGAAATTTACGAATTTAGACACTATATGCACGAATATCATTTTACAATTAAGAGTAGTGCATTTGGTTCTTCATTCTATACTTTAGTAGGAACGCATGGTGCCCACGTATTTGTTGGTTTACTATGGATCACTACTTTAATGCTTCGAAATGGCGGAAGAGGTTTAAATTTACACAACGCTCCAAAGTTCTATGTAGCTAGTTTATACTGGCACTTTATCGACGTAGTGTGGATTTTCATCTTTACAGTAGTATACTTAATGGGAATGGTGGGATAAGAATATGGGTGCAAGCTCTCATCAAGAACGAAATCAAGTTGAATTAAAGTATCATCGTCGTAAACATGCAGAAGAAATGAAGCAACAATTAATTTCATTCGCTTTAATGATTATATTAACTCTAGCATCATTTGCAGCAGTACTTTACCGTGATAAAATGGATCCATATTTTACAGTACCATTTATTTTATTACTTGCTGTTGTTCAATTAGTGTTCCAACTTTACTATTTCATGCACATGAAAAATAAAGGTCACAGCACACAAGCTTTCTTCCTATATTCAGGACTTACTGTTGCTGTTATTACACTATTGACATTCTTAACACTTATCTGGTTATGATGAAAAAAAAGGAAGTGAATTTTATTCACTTCCTTTTTTATTTTTAGATTTTTAAAGAAGATTTTTTTAATACTATATTTAAGTTTAAATGAAGGACTTCATGATTTAATCGTTTTTCTTGTTGATTGACCTACTCCAACTTTAGTTGCATAATGAATGTGTCCATTTAAAATACACCACTTTTTCCTGTTGAGAATGTATACAGTTTCAATTGAGTGAAAAAATAAATGTGTAAACTAGTATCCGAGGAGAAATTATGAATTTTGAGCAAATGGAATATATAGTGAAAGTTGCAAGTGAGAAATCTATACTTAAAGCTGCAGAAAAATTACATATAACAAGTTCGGGACTTAGTCAATCAATCTCTCAATTAGAGAACGAATTGGGAATAACTATTTTTAACCGATCAAGAAAAGGAACATTTCCTACTGAAGAAGGAAAGATTTTAATTAATAGAGCTAGTGAAGTCTTACAATTAATTAGTAAGTTAAATGAAGAGTTATTTGATTATAAAAACAACAAAAAGGTACATTTGAAAATAGTAGCTACTCCTACTTTTTCAACAGTACTTCAACGTGCATTGAACAGAATTAATGTTGAGCACCCTAACGTAACAATTGATATCGAGGAAAAAGATCCAGCATTAATAATGGAAACGATTAAACACACTGAGTATGACTTTTGCTTTTTCCCTCAAGATTTAGAAATATTAGAGAGTGAAAAAAATATTAACTATGATTTAATTCGGACTGATCAAGTTTGATCAAGTTCATGTTATTGTTAGTAAAAACTCCCCACTCTATCATTTTGAATTCGTAACACAAGCTGATGTATTAAACATGGAAACAGCATGCTATACCATCTATTCTAATTATTATTATTCTAAGTTAATTAAAAAGAATAAAAATAAAATCAAGTTTACTACAAACAGCATGAGTATTCTTACAGAGGCTGTTAAAGAACATAATGTATTTGTCTATTCAAATGAGTCAGGAGCTAAATTTCATCCGGACATTATCAGTGGGATTATAAAATCAATACCTTACAAAGAAAACAATGAATTCGTTTTTAAAGATTTGTGGGTCATCTATCCTAAAAATAAAAAACTTACTGACATAAGCAAAATATTTATCGAAATCGTTAAAGAAATAGCCACGTAATGATACGTGGCTCAAGTTGTTGAAAAAAGAGCTTGGCAATTAATCAACAATATTTATCAATTTAAAGGAAGCTATATGATGTTGATTTCCGCTACTGCTCGTTATCCATGGGGTGAGACCTTGGGCCTCCTTTAGCGCGCCTGCGGGGTCTTAGGCTTCCCGCATTACCCATAGGAGCCGGGCACCCTTTCGTTATAATATTTTATTACTCCGTCTGTTACCACTCTATCTAATAAACTAATAAATTGAACGTAGCCTTCTAACATTTATCTTCTTGAATATTTTAAAATCTGAAAAAGATAATAGAAACAAAGATTTAACTATTGACTGTTATATATTTCATCACTTAAGAGATACGAACAGATTCGTGTCTATTGTTTTAATTAATATTTTTCAAGTCAAACTAGCCATAATGTATTTAATTTATTGAAGACTAAATTGCATCTAACGAAGTTTGTTCAAGATATGTAATATAACATGGTTAGCAAGATACAATAAAAATCATTTAAATAAGCATAACGTTTTCACATAGTATTTTAATTTGAATAAAACGTTATTACTGTTATAATTTAGTAGTATAATAGTTTGGATAATTACATCAAATATTATATGATAGTCATAATGCATAAATTTTTTTTGCCTTGTAAAGGTTTTTGTTAAAAGCCCCAAAATCTACAATAATTTTACATAGTCCAATATTAATTTAAGCATTAGGTAAAAATAGTAAGTGTGAATAGAATAAATAAAGGGTGTGCATTCATGATTAACTTAGGGATGTTCGGGTTTAAAGCACTTTGGAGTCCGTATTTATTTGTGTTTTTAGTTTTAGTCACTTTGGGGTATTTTTACATAATTAATAAATACAAAGATAAAGAGCACATAACTGAAACTAAGCAAAAAGTGTATTTTATTCTTGGAATTTTGTTAGTTTATATTGCCCAAGGTAGTCCAATTGATTTAATAGGTCATATTATTTTTAGTGCACATATGACTGAAATGGCTGTTTTATATTTAGTTGCACCGATCTTTTTAATTATTGGTATTCCAAATTGGTTATGGAGAAACATACTTAAACCAAAGATCGTTAACATTTTCTTTACGATTGCTACGAAACCATTAATTGCTTTAATTATTTTTAATGTAGTATTTTCTATTTATCATTACCCACTTGTATTTGATACTGTAAAAACGAATACAGTTTATCATTTCTTATTTACAAATATATTATTTTTCATGGCAGTATTTATGTGGTTTCCTGTTATTAATAACTTACCAGATAGACAAACTTTATCCGATATTCAAAAGATCGGTTATATGTTCGGAAATGGTATTTTATTAACTCCAGCATGTGCACTTATCATATTTGCAGGTCATCCATTTTACGCAACTTATAATGATCCGGCAGTGTGGAGTAAGGCGATGGAATTGTGCGTATCACCTGATTTACTAAAATCGTTAAATATTTCTGGTCCAGAAGTATTTAACTTTATGTCTGCTAGAGAAGATCAGCAGGTTGGTGGAGTTATTATGAAAATTATCCAGGAAATAGTTTATGGCTGTGTTATAGGTTATAATTTTTTCAAGTGGGCTAGAAGAGAACAAAATGGAAATAAAATTGATCCAATCAGTAGTAATCCATTATTGCTTAAAAAATCGTAGGGGTGGAAATTTTGAATTCGTTACCAATTTTACCGACAATAAGTACAAGCTTTATTGTCATTAGTGCTATATTTGTTGCAATTGGCTGGTATCTTATTGCCAAAAGAAAAGTAGAGGCACATAAGAAAGTCATGTTCTTCGGTGGAGTATTTGCACTTGCATTCTTCATTATATACGCATCAAGAACAATCTTTATTGGGAATACTTCTTTTGGGGGACCAAAAAGCTTAAAACTGTATTACCACATATTTTTAGTTTTCCATATATTCTTAGCTACAACAGGCGGTGTATTTGGACTAGTATCAATTATTTCAGGGTATAAAAACAAATTGAAGCTTCATAAAAAAATTGGTCCAATTACAAGTATTATTTGGTTTTTTACAGCAATTACAGGTGTGATCGTTTATTGCTTACTGTACGTATTCTACAAAGGCGGAGATACTACTTCAGTTATTAAAGCTGTTTTAGGATTTTAAAAAAATAAAAGAGTGAGTAATGGAAGTTGTACTTCTTTTTACTCACTCTTTTTAATAATTATAGAATAATGAACTTACTTACAAGAGAAATTTGCTCTTCTGCTTTTTTAAGTAAGCTTTCACTTTTTTCAACGATACTTTCTGGGAAGTTCTCACCTTCACCGTATTCTACACCGTGCGGATAATAGTATTTACCTAAAAGTGGAGTAAGTAATTGGATTTTACCTTTACTTGACTCAACATGTCCTTCAACAGCGTACCCTTGAACACGTAGGTAGTATATTTCGTTACGTTGTTCAAATTTATAATCGTAAGTTACTCTTTGGTAATCCCATTGACCTGCAAGGACAAAGCCTAGTTCTTCCATGATTTCAGTTAATAAATTTACATTTACTACATGATTTTCTAAATTTGTATTCTCAAATTTCATGTTATTACCCCCTAAATTACTTAGAAAAAATCCCTACTAATATAATATTATCAATGACAATAATTAGCAATGAAAAGCTGATAAATGTATTTTAACTAATTTATATATTTTTTTGAATAATTTGGCTACAATGGATATATAAAGTTAGAGTTAACAATTGGGAAGGGAAGATATTAATGGAAAAACTTATAAAACTTTTCTTTTTTACAATAAGTTTTATAACGGTTTTTATGTTCAGCCCACTTATTAAAGAGTGGATTACCAATGTATCCTCGTTAAAACATTATCAAAGAGTTGAAGATGTGAATATGCCAATGATTGAAAACGCAAGTACTAAAAATGTAAAATATTCTGTATCTCAGTATATTGGTAAAAGCGAACAAGAAATCATAAAAAATTTTGGAAAACCGTCAAGAAAAGTTCCCTCTCAATATGACTATGATTGGTTAGTTTATGATTCAAATGCTTTAAAGTATACTCAATTTGGTGTACTCAACGGTAAAGTAGTAACAATTTTTGTTGCCGGTAATGATGTAGATATCTCACCATTCGTAATGGGAAGCCACTATGAAGAAACAATGGACAATGTCACAGTCCACGATAAAGTTTCATTTTCGATTTTAAATAATCAATATACTTTTAAATTAACACCGTCAGATTTACATGAACGACCTCTAGTATCATTAAGTAATTGTTTTGCTCAACTTTATTTTGACCGTTTTACTGGCAGTTTATTAGGTATTCGTTATTTATCACCTGAAACTTTAGTTAAACAAAAACCGTACGAGCTAATTTATAGTGGAAATTTAATAAACGCCAAAAAATTAAATACACTTCAAGAAGCAATTGTAGATCGTGAAGAGGAAAAACAGATATTTAATTTGACGAACGTCTATCGAAAAAGAATGAATTTAAGTACTTTAAAATGGAATAATGAGGCTGCTAAAGTAGCTCTAGGTCATAGTAAAGATATGGTTCAAAATAAATATTTTGATCACTACTCAAATTTATATGGCAGTTTATCTGATCGCTTAAACGATGCAAATGTTCCATATAGATTAGCTGGTGAAAATATTTCAGCTAATTATGTAGATGGTATTGCATCTGTTTATGGATGGATCAATAGTAAAGGCCATCGAGAGAATATGTATAAGAAAGAATATTCTACACTTGGTGTTGGTGCCTTTGATAAATATTACACTCAAAATTTTATAAAATAATGACTAAAATCAAGCAAAAGCGAAAGTTGGTGCTTGATTTTTTTATTTCCATACAAGCACAAAATTATTCATTAGACATAATTTTGTAGTAAATGCTTTTAATTGGAGTGATACGAATGGGAAATGAAAATAGTCGTCCATCGATCGAACAATTTAGGCAATTCGTTATGGAGCATCCGAAACTTCGAGAAGAAGTAAAAACTGGAAATAAAACATGGCAGCAATATTTTGAGGACTGGTACTATAAAGGTGAAACTCATGAGATGTGGGATGATTTTAGGAATGATGGTAACAAAAAGTCCGAAAAGAAAACTGCCAAAAAAGAAGAATCAGAAGAAGGGTATGTTGGAAAGGTCATTTCATTTGTAAAAAATTTAGATCCAGATCAAATACAAGACCATCTATCAAATGTAAATTCAACATTAACTAATATACAACAACTAATTTCGCAATTTAAATCTCCAGCTACTTCAACGAGTCAAAGAGAAGAAAAGCCAGCGTCACAACAATTTAATTTTAGACAGGATTGAGGAGATCTCTAATGAGAAAAGATATTTTAGAATTTCTTCAGAGTGAAGAAGATTATATTAAATATATTAGACAACAGCCTAAATGGTATCGTAAACTTGCTAGAAATCCTGAGCTAACAAATGAATTTAGACTGGCATCACTTGAATTCTTTGGTAAAACAATTCCACAACGAGTTGATAAATTGTCAAATCAAGTTCAAATGGCATCATTTATGATTGACATGTTCCAAGTATTTAAAGAACAGCAAGATGTAAGTAGCGAAACTTCGGATAATGAACCGAAGGAAGATAAAAAGGATTAATAGTTCAATCTGTCATAGCTTTTTGCTACAATGGAGAAAGCAAGTTTCGAAAGGAGTAGTAGTTATGACAGAAATTTGTTTAGTAAGACATGGACAAACTGATTGGAATTTTAACAATATTATTCAAGGAAGAGAAGATATTCCTTTAAATACGATTGGTAAGCAGCAGGCTAAGGATAGCGCACTATACTTAGGTAATCAAAAGTGGGACACAGTTATAACAAGTCCGTTAGTTAGAGCGAAGCAGACTGCAGCGGCAATTGCGGAGTTTGCTAAAATAGATGAAATAATTGAAGATGAGCGATTTTTGGAAAGAGAATTTGGTGAAGCAAGTGGAAAACCTGTTTCCGATTATCACGAAAACATTTATAATAATAATGTAGAAGGAATGGAAACAAACGAGGAATTAATTGAACGAGCATTTAACGCATTAAAAGAAATTGCTCAAACCAATGAAGGAAAGCGTGTTGTAATTGTTGCCCATTCACATACTATCAAAGCAATTTTACATGCAATTGATCCTGAAAAAGTTACTTTTAGGACAACTTTAAAAAATGCATGTGCGAATTTTATAGAATTCAAAGATGGAAAATGGAAGATAAATGAATTTAATATTTCTGATCATATAAAAGCTTAGGTCAAGTTCTTTTATTTAAGGATTTAAATGTGATATAGTTTACTCTTGGAGGTGTAAGGAAATGTATGCAACAATGGAAACCTTGCAACTTATTTCAGTCTCAGAAGAACTTGCTTCAATGATCGTACACTCAGATGTTGCAGATCAATATCGGGCTTCATATATTGCTTTAAATAATGATCTAACTGCTCAAGAGATCATTAGCCGTTTTACGAAAATGAAAGATTTATACGAGGATGTCCAACGATTTGGAAAATATCATCCAGATTATAAAGAAATTCGTAAAAAAATGAGTGAAGTGAAAAGAGAGCTACAATTAAATGATACTATCGCTGCTTTTAAGCAAGCGGAAGATGCAGTTCAGTTACTTTTAGATGAGACAAGTTATTTAATTGCTCAGTCTGTATCACCATCAGTAAAAGTACCTGCGGGAAATCCATTCTTTGTAAACACAGGTGGAGGATGTAGTACAGGTGGCTGTGGTACAGGTGGAAAGTGTGGATGTAAAACGAAGTAATAACATTTAAAAGGCTCATTATTTAAAATAGTGAGTCTTTTTTTATTTACGAAACCTAGTGCAATTGGCACAATTATTTCCACAACAAAACATTTTTTTATTTGGAACGTAAAATCGATGACTAAAAACATAATTGTTATTGTCTTTTCTGACAAACTCGACTCGATAAATTAGTTTGAACTGTTCAGTGATTTTTTTCGAGCAAGAAATAAGGTGTTTTTTTATGGATTCATCAGTAAGTAAATTGTCGGATTGGATATATAAAAAATTTGTGCCACAAATTAGTTTGTTTGAATAGTGGGTAATTTGTTTATAATTTGAAATACAGCTAAAAAATTGCTCCCAAACATCATCTAACATAATTTTCAATCCTTTCTAAAAACTATTTATGAAAGTTTCGTTGCAAAAGAAATTTGGGATATGATATTCTATTTTTAACGGATTTTTAAAGGAGAAAGCTATGTTCGTGCAAAGACAAGGTATTATTATTTATTTACAATCATTAAAACAAGCAAAAATGTTACGTAAATTTGGAAATATTCACTTTGTCTCTAAACGTTTGAAATACGTAGTCCTATATTGCAATATGGATGATATAGATCGAACTGTAGAGAGATTGAAAAAATTTCATTTTGTAAAACGAATTGAATTATCATATAAACCTTTTATTAAGACTGAGTACGAGAACTCAAAACCAGATGAAGCAAAGGAATATGATTATCAAGTAGATTAAAAACGATTGAATGGTATTGATTAATTTAGGAAGGGTAATCCCAAACTTAAATTAAAAAACCGTTCAATCGTTTTTTTTAGGCAGGGATAAGGGCCTTAAATCCTATTCTTGCATGCCTTCTTTTAGTTGCCTTAAGCCTTTTACTTCATCGGTGGTATTAAGTGGTTTAATCGGAGTATACCGATAATGTATTGATGGAATAAATCATTTTCATGAAATGAGCTAGAGTGTCTAATGTGTAATGTAATAATCTCTTTGTTTAAGGTTGTAGCTAATTCTTCACAAAGCTCTTCTCGCTTCGTTATTTTTTCTTCTTTTAGTGTAATACCCTCTCTACAATAATATATTGGTTGAAATTCCCCAATAGAAGTAGGGTTTAATATAACTGCAAATGAGCAGCATTTTGTGCCATTGTTTTCTGATGTTAATTTAAGAAGATGTTTAACTCGATCTTTTTGTGATGTAGCAATTTCAAAAAGTTCATATAGATCTGAGTATCCTTCTCCAATTTCAATCATGCGTTGAATCATGAGTGCTCCCCCTTAAAACATAAATACGATTATGTGTGTCTAAAATAGTGATGATGACAAATGCAACATTTATTCTACAGGATTCAGGCATAAAAAAAAACCCCGCAAATGCAGGGCCCCTCTTATTAAAGTGTAATCACTAAAAAAGAAGGCAAAGGGAGAGGAGAAACCGGAGGAAGAACTTATGGGGAAACGTAAGTCTTCTCCGCGGTTGGCAACAACATCAACTGAGATGTTGTTAAAGTTAGTTATTACCAAAGTGAATGATTTTATACATTAGTAGGAGAATATGGAAAGAAATGTTTTTGTTTCTGGAAAATTGTGATAGGATATTTTCGTAAAAGAAATAAATAGTAGGTGTAAATTTATGAGAGTAGTGTCAGGTAAAAATAAAGGTTTAAGTTTAAAAGCAGTTCCAGGAATGAGTACTAGACCGACAACCGATAAAGTAAAAGAAGCAATGTTTAATATTATTGGTCCATATTTTGAAGGTGGTATAGCACTAGATTTATTTGGTGGAAGTGGTGGGCTATCGATCGAAGCTCTAAGTAGAGGGATGGAAAAAGCAATTATCGTTGACCGCGAAATGAAAGCTATTAAAACGATTAAAGAAAATTTAGCAACTTGCAATCTGTCAGATCGTGCGGAAGTATATAGAAATGATGCTGAGAGAGCTGTTAAAGCCATTATTAAAAGAGAAATTCAATTCGATTTAATTATTTTAGATCCACCATATAAAAAGCAACAAATTGTTTCATTAATTGAAACTTTTGACGATAAAAATCTACTTGCCTTAGATGGGACTATTTTAGTAGAACATGCCACTGATATCGAATTACCGGAAAAAATAGGGAAATTTGAACGAACAAAAGCAGAAAAATATGGAATTTGTGGCGTATCAGTGTATCATACTTGTATGGAGTAATTTTAGGGGGTAAAAGATGAAACGTGTTGCAGTTTGTCCTGGGAGTTTTGATCCGATTACTTTAGGACATTTAGATATTATTAAGCGTGGAGCTAGAGTATTTGATGAGGTCATCGTTGTTGTATTAAATAACTCTGCTAAAAATTCTTTATTTACTTTAGAAGAAAGAACAGAATTAATTGCAGAAGCAACTAAATCAATACCAAATGTGCGTGTTGATTCTTTTAGTGGATTATTAATGGATTACGCGAAAAAAATAAATGCTTCTGCGATCTTAAGAGGTCTTAGAGCAGTATCAGACTTTGAATATGAGATGCAAATTACAGCGATGAACAAAAAACTAGTAGATGAAATTGATACTTTTTTTGTCATGACAAATAATCAATATTCATTTTTAAGTTCTTCAATTGTGAAGGAAGTCGCTAAATATGGTGGTAATGTAAAAGATTTAGTTCCTGAATGTGTGAACAATGCATTAACAGATAAATTTTTGAAACCTCAAGTTTAATTTAAACTGAGGTTTCTTTTTTTTCTATAGTTGATTAAATAATTGCAATTTTTATTTAAGATCATATCTTTTGTTAAGTGTTTTATAAATTAACATGATGACATAAATGTAGAGCGAGATTAGTGTAATCATTGACCCTATTGAAATCATTGATTCAATGTTAAGATGTTTCTCCGTAAAAATTTTAATTACAGGTAAAGTATTATTCGTAACATGAGCAGTTAGCTGATTAAGATAAAGTGGCTTCCAAAAAATAATTGCTAATATTGGTGCGATACCTGATTGCAGTAATCGACCGATTAAATAAGGTTTCATACTCATCTTTACTTCGGAAATGATACTTGCTACTTGTGCTTGTATTGAAAATCCACCAAATCCTAAAATGAAGCTTGTTAAAGCTACTTGCTGTAATAAAGTACTATTGTTTAGTTCACTTACTAATTTAGATCCTAAAGTAATTTCAAATAATCCAGATAAAAAAGGAGTAGATAAATTATGATTAACGCTTAAATTTGAAAAACAATACGCGACTATTTTTCCTACATTCGTAATAAATCCAATTTTTAATAAAAGCATATTTAAAACAGAAAAAACAATGATAAATCCACCAATCATTAATAATGTCTGCACGGAAGAAGCAATTGCATCGCCAAGTATTTTTCCAATCGGTCGTTTTTCGCTTAACCGTTTCTCATGCATTACTTTAAAAGCGTATTTAAAGCGGTTAGAATGGATTCTTTCTGCGCGGGAGTAGTTAGGTTGTTTGCTACCGTAAAACCTCATGATGAGGCCAACAATCGCGTTAGATAAATAATGGCTTACGGCAAGTACGATTCCGATTTTTGCATTATGAAAAAAACCGACAGATATTGCTACAAAAATAAATAATGGATTAGAAGAATTTGTAAATGAATTAAGTCGCTCGGCCTCTAATTTTGTTATTTCCCCATCTTTATATAGTTTAGCAGAAAGTTTTGCACCAGAAGGAAAACCAGAAGCCATCCCCATCGCCCAAACGAAAGCTCCAACCCCAGGAACTCTGAATAGAGGCCGCATAATAGGTTCTAAAAATACACCTATAAATTGAACAATTCCAAAGCAAATTAGCAGTTCACTTAATATGAAAAATGGAAGTAAAGATGGAAACACAATTCCCCACCACATATTTAATCCTCTAACCGAACCTTTAAACGCAACATCTGGATGCAAAATAATCGTGGCTGTTAGAAATATGAGTATTAAAAAAATTAGAAAAGTAATGAAATAACTTTTTTTCACATATAAACCTCCAAAGAAAGATAGACTCAAAAAACATTTAGATTTTTGTCTAATTGTAGTAGGACCAATAAAAAATAAATAAGATAGTAATATATGTATAAAAAAAACTTGTACAATTTAATATACGTTGATGGAATTCAATTTTAGACCAAAGAGTTTAATTGGAGGGGAAACAACTTGGAACCGAAAATTGGTTTAGCATTAGGTTCAGGTGGAGCTAGGGGGTTTGCGCATGTTGGTGTAATTTCGGTTTTAAAAAAGCATAATATTCCTATAGATTTGATTGCAGGGAGCAGTATAGGTGCTTTAGTTGCTGTATTATACGGGGCTGGTACGAATGTTGAGCGACTGTATAAAATTGCGAGAGTATTTCAATCAAAATATTATATTGACTATGTTGTTCCGAAGATGGGGTTAATTTCTGGAAACAGGGTAAAAGAACTAATCAAGGTGCTTTCTTTTGGTAGAAAGCTTGAAGATTTAGATTTACCAGTATCAGTTGTCGCAACAGACTTATTAACAGGAGAAAAAATCGTATTTCAACAAGGCGATATTGCTACTGCGGTCCGCGGAAGTATTTCGATACCTGGAATTTTTGTACCCGAAACCTGGAATGGTAAACTTTTGGTTGATGGTGGAGTAATTGACCGTATCCCTGTTTCGGTTGTAAAAGAGATGGGAGCGGATTTTATTATTGGAGTAGATGCGTCACCAATTAAGGTTAGTGGTGAAGTTTCAACAATTTATGATGTCATCATGCAGAGTATTGAAATAATGCAACATGAGCTCGTCAGAAATAGAGAAATCGCATCGAATATCATGATTAGGCCTAAATTAGATCATATTAATTCTAGAAACTTTACAGATCTCGAAAATGTAATGAAAATCGGAGAAGAAGCTACAGAAGCATTAATTCCAGAAATTATTGAAAAGATTGAGCAATGGAAGGAGAAAAATAGTGAAAAAAAGGATAAGAATTCTTAATGTACTATTAGTAGTTGGAATTACACTAATTCTATTGTATTTCATACCTTTACATTATTATGTGACAAAACCTGGCTTAGCTGAGCCTCTTAGACCTTATGTGAAGGTTGATGGTGCGAAGAAAGATAAAGGTGAATTCATGCTAACTACCGTAGCAATGGGAAAGGCAAATATATACTCCTATATAGCTACAAAGGTGAATGATAATTATCATCTGTACAAAATCGATGAAATTAAAGTAAAAGGTGAAAGCGATGAAGATTATCAATTTCGTCAATTACGATATATGGAAGAATCAAAACAAGCTGCAATATTAAATGCATATAAACAGGCTCATAAAACTTATAAAGTTACGGAAAATGGGATTGTGGTTGTTTCAGTAATACATGATATGCCTGCATTTCATGTTTTAAAGCTAGGAGATGTCATTACAAAAATAAACGGAAAAGAAATCCGTACTTTAACTGATTTTACAAATACGGTTCAAGCTAGTAAGCCTGGTACTAATTTTAATTTGGAAGTAAACCGTGAAGGTAAAATCGAAAATTTTAATATAAAAACAAAAACATTTAAGGACGAACCAAATCGTGCTGGAATTGGTGTCTCGATTGCCGGAAATTTAGAGCTAACTACAAATCCAAAAGTTAAAATAAACTCTGAAGAAATAGGGGGGCCATCAGCGGGACTAATGTTTGCGTTAGAAATTTATGATCAATTAAAAGATGAGCATCTTGCCAAAGGACATGAAATAGCTGGTACAGGGACACTTGATATAGATGGGGTCGTCGGTCCAATTGGTGGGATCTCTCAAAAAATAATAGCTGCATCTAATGCTGGAGCAGAAATATTTTTTGCACCAAATGAAAATGGTAAAAAGAATTCGAATTATAATGAAGCTGTTAAAAGTGCAAAAAAACATAAGTTAAAAATGAAAATTGTACCGATCAATACTTACAGCGATGCTATAACTTATTTAGAAAAGCTAAAAACAAAAAAATGAGGCAGGATCTCTTAATTCCTGCCTCATTTTTTCATATGTTCTATGATCTACTAAATTGATTTGTAGTTTCATCGTATATAATCGGATACATAGAGTATTCTGTTTTTATTAATTTTTGCTGATTGCTTATAGAAAGAATTGATGAGTAAGCATAAGTTGCCTTTAAATCAGTACTTAATTCTTTTTGATTTTGTTGATTAATGGTCGTATAAATTGGCACATCAATTAGCTTCTTTTTGCTATTTAAATAAGTTTTACCCATAGAGCTCATCCCAAGTAAGCGGATATATGGTACACGATCTTTCTCTAATATTGCGGACATTTCGTTTTTGGAAGTGTTTGTTAATAGATGTGTTAACAATCGCTGGATTCTAGTCCAAGTATATCTTTTTGTTTTAATCGCTGTCATTAACTCTTCAAAATCAAGACAGTTTAAAACTGAATTTAAAACTCTTCTTTCTAATCCTTCAACAGCTTCGTAAATTTCTTCAAGTTCTTCTTTTTTTGCTGTAGTTAATTTGTATTTTAAATATGGAAAATATTCATTCCAGGTATGTATTTTCCCAAACTCATTAATATAGTCTTCAATGGAATCTTTCGTAAAACTTGGGACAAAATCAGTAATTGTTTGGTTGTTTCCTTTTAGTATTTTTCGAATTGCCGTGGCACTAGCGATACTTTGATGATTCGTTTCCTCGTCATGATAATTGGCAGCGATACGTTGAATTGTACTACCTTCCATTTTACTTTTAAAATGTTCTATTGCCTCCAAATAATGTATACCTAGAATATTATTTGGCAGTGAGACATCTAAGTTAGCTGTTTCTAGATTTGTTTGTAATGCAGTACTATATGCTGCAGGATAACTTAAACCTTGATCAAGATAAGTACGAATACTTGAATTAATAGAAGAAGTGAGTTGTTTTTTTTGCTTAATTAACTCATAAAAAGTTTCAATTTTTCCTTCTTCACTACCAAAACAAACGTAATCGCATTTTAGCGAATCAAGAATTGAAATAGCTCCTTTTGCAAAAATACTAGCATGTTGAGTTGAATAGCTATACGGTAGCTCAATAACAAGATCTGCCCCGGCTTGTAAAGCTAACTTAGTACGCACATGCTTTGGGACGACAGCGGGTTCGCCTCTTTGTAAAAATTGCCCACTCATAACAGCAATGACAACATCTGCATTTGTTGTATTTTTTGAACTAGTTAAGTGAAAAACATGACCATTATGTAAAGGGTTATATTCAACTACTACACCAACTGAACGCAATAAAAATGCACCTCCAATATTTACTAATTTCACGAATTTATACACTAAGAATACCAGTTTCGAGAAATAAATCGCAACCTAGTGTGAATTGTATTGAATTTTGTTGTAGAAAATAATATATTAGATAGGTTACATATTAAGAGCAAGATACACGATTTTTAGGGAATGGGCGGACAATTAATAATGTTTCAGTAGATGATTTATTGCAATCTTAGAAGGGAAACCTCTAAATGCATGTCGGGGCAATCAGTTACTTAAAATTATTATGATGTATTGCGCCTGCTCTAGAAATCAGGAAGTGGAACCATAACTAAAATGTTTTGTTGGATAAAAAGTTAGCACTTTTGTCGTAAAAAGAAGTATGTACGATGACTAGCTTCCCATAGATCATAAGCCAATTTTCGTTAAAGATTAAACTACAAAAATAGGCTTATGCTTATCGAGAAAATTAGTAACAAAAGTTTTTTATGATGTCTAGTTCCGCAAGCTAGCTCTTCGGTAATATTCCATTAATCTTTGAAGTGGAAAGTACACCACTTCTTCAGCTGAATGGAGATATTCCTTTCAGAGCTGGGCAAGCTTGCTCCACATTTCGATGTGTAAAGAAAAAATATTGACAAATGGTTTTAAGGAATATATAATTTTCATTGTTGCCTTGAGGTGGTTATTTATGAAATGGTCAGTGCACCAGTTGCAGAAATTAAGACATAAAGGTTTAGATTTAGATGAGACAATTGATATTAATCAAATAAAGGAACGTAATCCTGAGATTCGAGAAGTTTCTCCAATTGAAGTTACTGGACGAGTTGATTTTGGAACGAACCGATATACGTTTCATTTAACAATAACTGGATATTTAATTTTACCTTGTGTAAGAACATTAGTTGATGTAAAATATCCTTTGTCGATTACCACAACAGAAACATTTTTTACAACAACTGAATGGAAAAGTGAAGATGAGAATTTTCACATCCTAGAGGGTGATGTGTTAGACTTAACCCCAGTGATTGAGGAATGTATCTTAGCTGAAATTCCAATGCAAGTTTTTGCTGAGGATATTGAAGGGAAAGAAACAGCTCCAACATCAGGAACAGATTGGGAAGTTAGGGAACATGTCGAAGTAGAGCAAAAAATTGACCCTCGACTTGCTGGATTAGCAAAATTTTTTGACAAACAAGATAATTGAGAAGTACCGGATAACCGGCTTCATAACAAACACTCACTTTAAGGAGGTGGGATCAATGGCAGTACCTGCAAGAAGAACGTCCAAAACTGTAAAAAGAAAGCGTCGTACGCATTTCAAATTAGCGGTACCTGGAATGGTTGAATGCCCAAACTGTAGCGAATTAACATTAGCACACCGCGTATGTAAATCATGCGGTCACTACAAAGGAAAACAAGTACTTAGCAAATAAGCTAGTCTTTCAAGAGCACATAGGAAACTATGTGCTTTTCCTTTTGTCAAAAAATTTCATTTACCATAATCCCCCTTTCCTGAAAACCTGCCCTTTTTTAATTGCTGTATAGTATAATATAAACTATCAGAAAATTAGGAATAGGAAGTGAGATTGCAATGTCTGAAGTAATTACATATCAACGTGATGAAATAGATTATATCTTTTTAAATAGGCCAAATTACGGGAATTGCATTGATGAAGATACTGTTGAAAAACTTTCTGAAATTATCCAAGAGATACGAATGAAATCTCAAAGTAAACTAGTTATATTAACTGGTGAAGGTATGAAATATTTTTGTACCGGTGGAGATTTAAATACAATTTTGAAATTTAAAAATAATATAAAAGGATTAGAGTCCTTTAATTTAAAAATGTGTGAAGTAATTTATCAAATTGCAATGTTACCTCAAATTACAATCTGTTTTATTAATGGGTATGCATTAGGTGGCGGTTGCGAACTTGCAAGTGCATTCGACTTTAGATACGCAAATGACAATGCAAAAATAGGTTTTATACAAGGTAGAATGGGGATCCCAACATCTTGGGGTGGAGGGACTATACTTCAAGAAAAAATGAACCATCAAGATTGGATTACGCTATTATCATCCTCAAATATATACACAGCATATCAAGCTAAGAAAATAGGTTTTATACATGAACTATCAAAAGATTTAACTAGTTTACATAATGAAAGCTTTATCAATTTATCTAAAGGTATTCCAGCACAAATTCATCATCAAAATAAGAAAATACTTATTCGTAAATGGACTGAACAAAATCTTAAGAAGCGAATGGAAGAAGAAGTTATTTCCGCAATGCCACTATGGTTTTCAGATGAACATATAAAAAATATTGAACAATTTACAAAAAAATTGGAAAAGTAATCTTCTACCTTCATTTTTTTGTGCATATGAATTAGTAAAATCTGCTTAATGCATAAGAAATTGGAGGGGATTGCAAATGGTTGCAAATCGCCAGGATGCATGGACAAAAGATGAGGATAACTACTTAGCTGAAGTAGTTTTAAAATCGATAAATGAAGGGTCAACTCAATTAATGGCATTTAAGATTGTTGCAAAGAGTTTATCAAGGACAGCTGCTGCTTGTGGTTATCGATGGAATTCTTTTGTTAGAAAGTTTTATAAAGAAGAGATTGAAAATGCAAAAAATAGTAGTAAAAAACAACCTGTATCTGAATCTGAAACAGAACTCGTAGTAGAAGAAATAACTAATCAGACTAATGATGTAGAAGTAGTAGAACCAACAACAGAAAGAGTTCAATCAGAAATAACGTTTGAATCAGTTTATAAATTCCTTGAGTATTTAAGATTAAAAGTTGATGCAGGTAGTAAAATAAAAGATCTTCAATCTTTAGAGAAAAAACTATTGAAATATAAACAAGAAAATGAGCAGTTGAAAATCGAAAAACAACAATTAACTGAAAAATTAAGTGAACTTCAAAATGAATATGAACATTTATTTGATTTCTTAGATCAAAAAAGAAAATTAGTAAGTGTGAGTTCTAAAAATGACACAAAAGTAAAATAAAAAACTCAACATCTCCAAATCGGGGATGTTGAGTTTTTTCATTAAGTAAGTATTAATTGTAATATCTTTTGTATTTAGTTGGTTTCAGGCTTCCAAATAACAAATTGAGAATCAGATTCTATGAAGTTTAGCTTTTTCCAAAACTCATTTGAATTTGCTCTTGGAATCGTTTTGATCGTTTTATTAAAGGATTTAGCGAATTCTACTAATTCTTTTCCGTAACCGTTCTTTTGATAATAAGGAAGTACTTCCATCTTATTGATCTCGATAATTTCTTCATTATTTTCATTATGTGTATATAAGCTCATTCTGGCAATTAGTGCTTTACCTAAATAAATTCCATAAAAAGGAGATTGGAATTCGTTGTCAATTAAATTTGATTCAAGGTCTTCTAACATTGATAGTTCTTGTAGACCATAACCAGAAAATTGCTGAAATTGTTCAAGTGTTTTAAAATTTATTTGTAAACGTTCGATCTTGATGTTCAAAAAAAGCTCCCCCTTAAAAAGAATGTAAATTTTAAATATTTTAAATATAATTATATCGTACAATTAAATTTAAAAAAAGATAGATTCAGTGTAAATTTATAATCAAAAGAATCATGATGGAAAAAGAATGTATGAATGGAGAATACAATGGAAATTGGAATAATTGGTGGTGGTGCTGTCGGACTATTAACTGCATCATACTTACATGAAAATAAACACAATGTTACATTGTTTACAAGAACACAAGAGCAGGCTAATCTTATTAATGAATTAGGTATTATATTATCAGTAGATGAAAAAAAGAAGCAAATGTGTATAAACGCCAAAAAAATAATGTCTAAAATCAGTGTGTTTGATCTATTAATCGTTTGTGTAAAACAATATCACTTAGATCAAATAGTAAACACGTTAACCCAATATGAAGGTGAAAATATATTGTTTTTACAGAATGGCATGTCACATATTGATATTGTTAACAATTTAGACATATCAAATTGTTTCATAGGTATTGTTGAACATGGTGCATTAAAAACTTCTGGAAATGAAATAACGCATACTGGTAAAGGGATTATTCGACTTGGTCGTTTAAAAGGTAATCTAGAAGCATTAAGGGCAATATCAAGTTTACATACAAATGATTTTCCAATCAAAAGTCAAGATGATTGGGAGTATATACTTAAACAAAAATGCTTAATTAATTGCGTTATTAACCCTTTAACGTCAATCTTTAATGTTAGAAATGGTGAATTAATCAACAATGAGTATTTTTTACCAATTTGTAAATTATTATTTAACGAGGTTGCAACTGTTTTAGAATTAAGTCTCCAAAAAGAATGGGAAAAGGTAGTAGAGATCTGTGAAAAAACTGCACAAAACTATTCATCAATGAATCGAGATTTATTTCATGGTAGACAAACGGAGATCGAGAGTATGCTAGGGTTTGTTAAAAAAATGGCAATTCAGAAAAAAATAAATGTACCTACAATTGAACTTGTGTACAATAGTATAAAAGGACTTGAAAAGAAAAAGGGGTAATTCTTTTTGGAAAAATTTTTCATTTTCTTCATTTCACTGTTAATTGAATTTCCATTTTTTTCTACAATCTTTATTTATATGTTTTTGAAGATATTTTTTAAAAATAACAAGCGTAAACTTTTGCTTTTTACGTTAGATTTATCTACAATTCTATATATTAGTTCATTTTACTTTATATTAAGTATGTTTTTTCCGACTGCAACTGGTTGGATATTAATTAATTTATTATTGGTTATCTTATTTATTAGTATTATTCTTCAATGGAAAGCTAAAAGGGATATACAATTTTCTAAGCTAGTTAAAGGTTTTTGGAGAATGTCTTGCATTATGTTTATTATTCTTCATTTTATAACTATGATGGCTGGTTTAGCATTGAAAATATCTGAGTACAATGCTTAACTTGAAGAGCGAGAGAGGAAGTTCGTAATGCAAATTAGTAAAGTCCATTTAGCCGGGCAAAATAACTTGCTGAATGATTTTGTAAATGGAAAAGAAACAATTTCTTCTTTCTTTGGTCAAAATCCATTAGTGAAGGAAGAAATGGAATATAGAATAAAAAATGTGATGGAACGTTCTTATAATCGCACAGGATTAGTAAAAGCGCTTGAGGAGTTCCACAACAAACATGAAGCAAGTAATGAATCAATTGAAAATGTAAAAAAATTACTAAATAAAGAAACATTTGTTGTGATCGGAGGCCAGCAAGCTGGTTTATTAACTGGACCGTTGTATTCGATACATAAAATTATTTCGATTATTCAGCTGGCTAAGAAGTATGAAAGAGAGCATAACATTACTGTTATCCCAGTATTTTGGATTGCTGGAGAAGATCACGATATCGATGAAATAAATCATGTTCACACAATTGAGAACAATATCGTTAAAAAACAAACATTTTATCAAAAAACAACATACGCTCATGCTGCTTCTAGAACTGAAATCGATAAATTGGAAATGAGAAAATGGGTTGAAAAAATAGTTAAGACTTTTGAAGAAACAAATTATTCAAAGGAATTACTAGAGGAACTTCATTTGATCATTGATAAATCTACTACATATGTAGATTTTTTTGCGAAAATTATTTTTAAACTGTTCAAATACGATGGTCTTGTCTTAATTGATGCAGATGACCCTAATGTTAGGAAGCTAGAATCCTCTTTATTTGAAGAAATGATTCAAAAGCAAGATATCGTACGAAGTGTTTTTAAAGATACAAAGAGTAAACTTAATAAAGCTGGATATCAAGAAGCTCTTCAAATTTCTGAACAGAGTATTCATCTTTTTTACCACAGTAATGAAGGTAGACAACTACTAGAGTTGTCTGAAAGTGAAGAGGTTTTCCAAACGAAAAATAAGAATTACCAATTTTCCAAAGCTGAGTTGATTAAAATTGCTCAAGAACAACCAGAGCTTTTAAGTAATAATGTTGTTACTCGACCAGTGATGCAAGAATATTTATTCCCTACTTTAGCGTTTGTAGGTGGACCCGGTGAAATTGCTTATTGGGCAGAATTAAAGGATATATTTAACGTATTTAACTTGCAAATGCCTCCTGTGTTTTTAAGACATATGTTTACGATTTTTGAAAGAAATATAGTATCAGCAATGGAAGATTTTACATTAAACATAAAAGACGTTTTGCAAACTTCGATTGAGGATATGAAGTCGGAGTGGGTAAAAGGTCAAGTGAAACTAGACTATAAAGCAGTATTTAGTCAAGCAAAAAAGTCATTAGAGGTACTGCACAAACCACTTCAAGATGTAACGACTGAAGTTACACCTAACTTAAAGGATTTCTCTAAAAAGAACTATGTAAAAATAGAAGAGCAAATTTTATTATTAGAACGAAAAATAGATGAATCAATAGAAAAACAACATGAAGAGCAGCTTGAAAAATGGAATCGAATTATTTGTTCAATTTCTCCAAACGGAAAACCTCAGGAGCGAGTACTTAATATTTTCTACTATCTAAATAAATATGGTTTTGATTTCGTTCATGAGCTTTGTAGTTTAGAGGTATCATGGGATTATGAACATCAAATCGTAAAAATTTAAGGACGGAAATATGTCGATGGTCCATTCGCTATTCTACTTACTCTAAAATAGCTTATATAAAAACAACAACGCATCGAAAAAGACTGAAGTTTTTATAACAAAAAGTGAAATCCTGCTAGATGGATAGCAGGATTTTTTGTTTTTATAAAGAATTTTTTAGAAAAGGTGGTAAGAAGTGGGGGAATGTGGTAAGTTTGTGTTAGAAAGTGGGGGAGTAGGATGTTTATCGGTGAATATCAACATAATATCGATGTAAAAGGACGTCTGATTATACCCTCTAAATTTCGAGACAAGCTTGGTGAAACCTTCATTGTTACAAGGGGGTTAGATCAATGCTTATTTGGCTATTCATTGGACGAATGGAGTGTAATTGAAGATAAACTGCGCACACTACCACTAACCAAGAAAGATGCAAGAGCATTCACCCGTTTTTTCTTCTCAGGGGCAATGGAATGTGAGATGGATAAGATGGGGAGAATTAATATAACACCTAATTTACGAAGCTATGCAAAATTAGAAAAAGAATGTGTAGTAGTTGGAGTTACGAATCGGATTGAGATTTGGGATTTATCAACTTGGAATACATATATGAAAGAATCAGAAGAGTCATTTGGTGAGTTGGCAGAAAACTTAATCGGATTTGACTTGTAAAAAATTTACAAATTGAAAGTAGTGAGTCATCATGTTTGAGCATATTACGGTTTTATTAAAGGAAACTGTTGATTCTTTGGAAATAAACGAAGATGGAATTTATGTAGATTGTACACTTGGCGGTGGAGGTCATAGTGAATATTTACTATCCCAACTTTCGTCAAAAGGTAGATTAATCGCTTTTGATCAAGACGAAACGGCAATTAAACACGCTAAAGAGAGACTAAAACAATATGAAAATCAATTAACAATCGTAAAAAGTAATTTTAAACATATTAAAGAAGAGCTTCACCAATTAGGCATTAATGAAGTTGATGGAATCTTATTTGACTTAGGTGTTTCTTCACCTCAATTAGATGTAGCAGAACGTGGTTTTAGTTTTCATCAAGATGCTCCACTTGATATGCGTATGAATCAAGAGCAATCACTATCTGCATATGAAGTTGTTAATGAGTGGACTTACGAGCAGTTAGTGAAAATCTTTTTTCGCTATGGAGAGGAAAAATTCTCAAAACAAGTTGCTAGAAGAATTGAAGAGTTAAGAGCAAAGAAACCGATTGAAACAACTTTTGAGTTAGTTGATATCATTAAAGATGCTATTCCAGCACCAGCTAGAAGAACTGGTGGTCATCCTGCAAAAAGAATTTTTCAAGCAATACGTATTGCCGTAAATGATGAGCTTGGTGTTTTTGAAGAAGCGCTAAAAGATGCAATTACACTTATAAAACCAAAAGGAAGAATTAGTGTAATCACATTCCATTCATTAGAGGATCGAATTTGTAAAACAATTTTTAAAGAAGCTAGTTCACTTCCGCCTTTACCACCTGGATTACCAATTATTCCGGATGAGTTTAAGCCGAAGTTTAAGCTAGTTACACGAAAGCCTCTTTTACCAACTGAAGAAGAACTCGATTTTAATAAACGAGCTAGATCTGCAAAGTTAAGGGTTGCAGAAAAATTATAAGGAGGGGAAAGAATGAGTAATTTGGCAAAAAAGCTACAACAAAAACAAGTTACTGATTTACAACAAGGACCTTCTAACAAGAAAAAACAAAAGAAAGTATCGAAAATCACACCTTTTGAAAAACTACTTTACTTTTCATTTCTAATTGTATGCTTCATTATGGGTACAAAAATTATTGGAACTCAAGCAACCATTTACGATACCAATTTAAAAATTCAAAATGTAAAAAATGAAGTTGCAAAGGAAAAACAGCATAACTCAGAGCTAAAAATGAAAATTGATGAATTAAGCACATATGACCGAATTTGGCAAAAAGCTAAAGAATTAGGCTTAAATATTGATAGTAACAATGTAAAGTTTACAGATACTAGTAAGTAGGAGATTGTGATATGAGTAAGAAAAAGAATAAGTACACTAACTATGGTATTCGTTGGTTTTTTATTGGTACTTTAATCCTTTTTACATTACTTGTAGCTAGACTTGGTTATATACAATTATCAGATACAGTTGAGGGTAAAAATTTAAAAGTATATGCAGATGAGAATTATAATACATCTCAAAAAATCCCTGCAAAAAGAGGAACTATTTATGATTCAAATGGAGTTCCTCTTGCAGAAGAAGTGACATCCTACACTGTGTCTGCAGTTCTAGATCCAAGTGCTTCAAAAAATTCAAGAGTAAAAAGGCATGTTGTGGATAAAGAAAAAACAGCAAGAGAATTATCATCAATTTTAGATATTGATGAATCTGAACTTCTAGCAAAATTAGGTAAACCAAAATATCAAGTTGAATTAGGACCAGGTGGAAGAAACATTTCTCAAAGTAAAAAAGAACAAATTGAGAAATTAAATCTACCTGGTATTGTTTTTACTCCATCACAACAACGTTATTACCCAAATGGGATCTTTGCATCTCATACTTTAGGTTACACAAATAGTAATGACAATGGCGATTTAATCGGAGAAATGGGATTAGAAAAATCATTGAATACAGAGTTAACTGAAACAGATGGTAAAAGAAGCTTTTTACGAGATCGAAAAGGTAATATCTTGCCTTATGTTAATGAAAAGGTTACTCCTCCACATAATGGGGATAATATTTATTTAACAATAGATACAAAGATTCAAAGTTTACTAGAAGATGCAATGACTAGCGTAGAAAAAAAATATGATCCAGAAAAGATTATGGCAATCGTTTCTGACCCGAAAACAGGAAAAATAGTTGCGATGAGTAATCGTCCTAGCTTCAATCCTAATATTCACGACATTACAAACTATACAAATGATCCGATTTCCTATGCATTTGAAGCAGGCTCAACTATGAAAATATTCACATTAGGTGCTGCAATGAATGAAGGAGTTTATAATGGAGGGGAATACTTCCAATCTGGACGATATAAAGTACCAGGAGGAGGAACTGTCCATGACGTAAACCGAAATGGGTGGGGTTCTATTACATTTGATGAGGGGATTCAAAGGTCTTCAAACGTAGGTATTTCAATCCTTTTAAATGAAAAAATAGGTGCCGATCGATACTTACAATATTATAAAAACTTTGGTTTTACTAAAAAAACGGATATTAATTTGCCAGGTGAATCAAGTGGGAAACTAGTTTATAATTATCCTCTTGAAAAAACGACGACGGCATTTGGTCAAGGATCTACAGTTACAGCAGTTCAAATTATTCAAGCTGCTAGTGCGATTGCCAATAATGGGAAAATGATGAAGCCATATATAGTCGATAAGATTGTTAACCCTGATACGAAAAAAGTAGTAGCAGATTATAAATCTCAAGTTGTTGGTCATCCAATTACTGAAGAAACGGCTAAAAGAGAAAGAGCGCTATTAGAAACAGTTATAACTGCGCCACATGGTACTGGTCATAACTATGCAATTGATGGTTACACAGTAGCAGGTAAAACAGGAACTGCCCAAGTTGTAGATGATCATGGTAAGTATTTAAAAGGTCGTGGTGAAAACCTATTTTCATTTATCGGTATGGCGCCAGCGGACGATCCGAAATTAGTCGTTTATGTAGCGATGCTTCGTCCAAAATTAGAAGCAACTGAGTTAGGTTCTGATGGAGTATCTGAAATATTTAGAACAGTTACTAAGGGCGCACTTGAATATATGAAGGTTGAACCAATTGAAAATGCGAATGTTGATAAATTAGTAGATAAAGAAAGTGTAGAAATCCCTAATATGAAAGGTTTAACTTTGGATGAAGCGAAATCATTGGCGACTTCTACTGGATTAAAACCTGTGTTATTAGGTAATGGACTGGAAGTTACTGGTCAATCTATTAAGTCGAAAACACAAGTTGTAAGAGGTACGAATATTTATCTTAAGACTGACGGTACGAATACGATGCCTTCAATCATAGGATGGTCAAAAACTGATGTTGATCGTTTAGGTAAATTATTTAAACTGAAAATTACTTCAAATGGGTCTGGATTTGTAACGAGTCAAAGTATTAAGCAAGATTCGGAGCTACGTAATAATGACTTTTTAAGTATTGAATTAAGTAAACCAAATGAATCATCGAGTAATGAAGAAGATGTAAAAGTTGATGTACAAGAGTAAAAATGCTGAAATGACAATTAATTAAATAAAAAACACAATAGGCCATTCTAGGACAATAACAAGCTAGAAGGTCTATTGTAATTGGTACAAGCATATATTGAAACGAACATAATGTAGAGGAGTGTTCGTTTCGATGCGAGTATCTAATGTAACAGTTCGAAAACGATTATTTTTTGTATTTATTGGTGGTTTATTAATCTTTTCTATTATTGCTACTAGGCTTGGTTATGTACAGTTTGGTATGGGGGATCTATTAACTGAACGAGCAAAAAATTCATGGAGTCGAGATATCCCATTCGAACCAAAGCGTGGAGAAATATTAGATCGTAATGGCGTTGCTCTTGCTACGAATAAAAGTGCTCCGTCTGTGTTAGTCGTCCCTAGGCAAATTAAAGATCCAAAGGAAGCAACTGAAAAACTAGCCCCAATCTTAAAAATCTCCGAAGTAAAACTTTATAAAATTTTAACGAAAAGATCGAGAATGGAACACATTCGTACTGAAGGCATTAAAATTACAAATGAGAAAGCTAAACAAATTCGAGACCTAAACATAGCAGGCGTCTACATAGCAGAGGATTCTAAAAGATATTATCCATTTGGAGATTATCTTTCTCACGTTTTAGGGTTTGCTGGAATTGATAATCAAGGACTAAACGGTTTAGAGCTTTATTATGACAAGCAATTAAGTGGTGAAGAAGGTAGTGTTCAATTTTATTCTGATGCTAAAGGTCAAAGAATGCCAAATATTGCAGATGACTATACTCCACCAATTAACGGTTTAAATCTAAAATTAACAGTAGATTCACGTATTCAAACAATTCTTGAACGTGAAATGAACAATGCAACAGCTCAATATAATCCAGATTCAATGATTGGAATTGCAATGAATCCTAATACTGGTGAAATTCTTGCAATGAGTAGTCGTCCAAGCTTTAATCCTACAGATTTTAAAACAGTTTCTCCCGAAGTATATAATCGAAATTTACCGGTCTGGTCAAACTATGAGCCAGGATCAACATTTAAGATTATTACACTTGCAGCTGCATTAAATGAAGGTTTAGTTGATTTGAATAAAGATCATTTTTATGATGATGGGGCTGCTGAGGTTGCTGGAGCACGTTTGCGTTGTCATAAAAGAGGTGGACATGGCTCACAAACTTTCTTAGAAGTTGTACAAAACTCATGTAACCCAGGCTTTGTGGAATTAGGTAATCGACTAGGAGAAGATCGATTATTTAAATATATCCGTAATTTTGGTTTCGGCCAAAAAACAGGAATTGATTTACAAGGTGAAGCTTCAGGGATTTTATTTAGTATGGATAGGGTTGGTCCAGTAGAAGCAGCTACTACTGCTTTCGGTCAAGGTGTATCAGTTACACCAATTCAGCAAGTTGCGGCAGTTTCAGCGGCAATAAATGGAGGTATTTTATATCAACCATATATCGCGAAAGAATTTGTAGATCCCGTTACAAATGAAGTCGTGAGCCGGAAAACACCAGTAGCAAAAAGGCGAGTGATTACTCCTGATACGTCTAAAAAGGTTAGATTGGCACTAGAAAGTGTTGTCGCACAAGGTACTGGTAAAGGTGCTTTTGTTGAAGGATACCGTGTAGGTGGTAAAACAGGAACAGCACAAAAAGTAAAAAATGGACGATATGACGATAGTAGCTTTATTGTATCATTCGTAGGTTTTGCACCAGCAGACGATCCACAAATTGTCGTTTATATCGCAGTTGATAATCCAAAAGGTACAGTTCAATTTGGTGGAGTTGTAGCGGCTCCTATAGTAGGGAATATCATTCGTGATAGTATGCAAGTACTAGGTGTTCCACCTAGAAAAAATCAAATTGAAAAGAAATTCGTATACGGCGATACACCAACATATGAAGTACCAAATTTAAAAGGATTAGAGAAAAAAGATTTGCAACCTTTGCTAGATACTTTTACACTTGAATATAGTGGCACTGGAAATTATGTCATTGACCAAGCACCAAAAGCAGGTGTAAAACTGAAAGAAGGCTCTAAAATTAGAATTTATTTAGGAACGAAAGAAGAAACTAAATCTAAATCTAAAGATAAGAATTGATTTAGTTAATACGAAAGGAATTACTATGAAACTTCACACTTTACTATCAAGATTAAATCCTTTAGTGAATCTTCCATCGGAAAATCCGGAGATCACTGGAGTTGAAATGGATTCAAGAAATGTTAAGCCGGGTTATTTATTCATCTGTATTGAAGGATATACAGTTGATGGACATCAATATGTTAATCAAGCGATTGAAAAGGGAGCAGTAGCAATACTTGCACAAAAAACAATCGAATCAAGTGTCCCGGTTGCATATGTAAAAGACACTAATCGCTCAATGGCTGTAATTGGGAATGCATTTTATGGAAATCCAACAAATAAATTAAATTTAGTTGGTATTACTGGTACGAATGGTAAAACAACGACTTCATATATTATCGAAGAAATTGTAAAAAATAATAAGAAAAAAACGGGTGTGATCGGCACAATTGGCATGAAAATTGGAGAAGAAGTTTTTGAAACAAAAAACACAACTCCTGATAGTTTAACTCTACAATCTATGTTTGCCAAAATGGTAGAGGCTGATGTTGATACTGCAGTAATGGAAGTTTCATCACATGCACTACATTTAGGTCGTGTCCATGGTTGTGAATATGATATCGCTGTTTTTACAAATCTATCACAAGATCACTTAGACTATCATGGAACGATGGAAGAATATAAAAAGGCTAAAGGCTTATTATTCTCTCAATTAGGTAATAGCTTTGTAGCACAAAAAACTAAATTTGCAATTCTAAATAATGATGATCCTGCTTCGGATGAATATATGAAGTTTACGCAAGCAAATCTAATAACTTATGGCTTAAGTGAGGAAGCGGATCTATTTGCAGATGAAATTGAATTAACGAATGCTGGAACTAGATTCACTCTACACTTTTTAAATAAACAATATGTTGTAGAAATGAAGTTAATTGGTACTTTTAATGTATATAATGTGTTAGCAGCAATTGGTGCTGGTATCGCATTAAATATAGAAATGGGCACGATTTTAGACGCAGTCTCAACAATTGATGGTGTACCTGGACGTTTTCAAGCAGTTAACGCAGGTCAAGATTTTACAGTTATTGTAGATTACGCTCATACACCAGATAGTTTAGAAAATGTATTAAATACCGTAAAACAATTTGCAAAAAATGATATTTATACTGTTGTAGGTTGTGGTGGAGATCGTGATCGAACAAAGCGCCCTCTAATGGGTAAAATTGCAGCAGATCTTTCAACAAAAGCAATCTTTACATCAGATAATCCAAGAACTGAAGATCCAAATTTAATTTTAGAAGACATGAAACGTGGATTAGAGCATAATAATATAACGGTAATAGAAGATCGTAAAAAAGCTATAACATTTGCGATTCAAAATGCGCAAAAACATGATATTATAGTTATTGCAGGTAAAGGTCATGAGACATATCAAATAATTGGAACGAATGTTTCACATTTTGATGATGTTGAAGAAGCTAAAGAAGCAATTTTACAAAGAAGAGGATAGTATCCTCTTCTTTGTAATGTGAAAAATTGCTTTCATAATTCCGTATAAAAGAATTAAACTATTAAGTAAACAAACACAGCTTTAGAAAGGAGGGCGCATAATGCTAGAACCGTCAATTTTAGTTGCTATGATTACAGCATTTATCATTGCAGTCATTTTATCGCCTATTTTTATACCGTACTTAAGAAAACTTAAATTTGGACAGAGTATCCGTGACGAAGGTCCACAATCTCATAAAAAGAAATCCGGAACCCCAACAATGGGTGGGATTATCATATTAATTGCTTTAAGTTTATCTGCACTTTTAATTTCTATGTATTTTGATGTTTTATCAACACGTACATATGTATTATTATTTGTCACAATCTGTTTTGGAGTAATTGGATTTTTAGATGACTATATCAAAGTTGTTAAAAAAAGAAATCTAGGATTAACTTCTAAACAAAAATTCATTTGCCAAGTAATTGTCTCTATCATTGTATTTTTCGCAATCCGTGCAATGGGAGTCTCTACATCTATTTCGATCCCAGGGACGAATTATTCATTTGATTTAGGCTTTATTTATGTTTTATTAATCATCTTTATGTTGGTTGGTACTTCAAACGCAGTAAATTTAACAGATGGATTAGATGGCCTTGTATCAGGTACGGCTGCAATCGCGTTTGGTGCATATGCAGTTCTTGCTTACAACCAACACCAGCTTGATGTTGCAATATTTTCAATTGCAGTTGTAGGAGCTGTATTAGGTTTCTTAGTATTTAATGCACACCCAGCGAAGGTTTTTATGGGTGATACAGGTTCATTAGCATTAGGTGGAGCATTAGCTGCAATCGCGATCGTTACTCATTTAGAAATTTTACTTGTAGTTATTGGAGGTATTTTTGTTATTGAAACACTTTCAGTAATGATCCAAGTTGCATCTTTTAAAGCAACTGGTAAAAGAGTATTTAAGATGAGTCCTTTGCACCATCATTATGAATTATCTGGATGGACTGAGTGGCGTGTAGTTGTAACATTTTGGTTTGTTGGATTGCTTTTTGCATTATTAGGAATCTATATCGAGGTGTGGATGTAATTGAAAAACGTGAAGAATTTTCAAGATAAAAAAGTATTAGTTTTAGGTATGGCCAAAAGCGGCTATGCTGCAAGTCATTTATTAAAAAAGTTAGGAGCAACGGTCACAGTAAATGACCGTACTCCATTTGAACAAAATGAAATTGCTCAAAAATTAAAAAGTGAAGGATTTAACGTAGTTTGCGGAGAACATCCTGCATCATTACTAGATGATCAACCAGTTTGTATCGTTAAAAATCCAGGAATTCCTTATACAAATCCATTATTAATTGAAGCATTAAAGCGTAATATTCCGGTTTATACAGAAATAGAGCTTGCTTATTTAATAAGTGAAGCACCATTCATTGGAATTACAGGATCTAATGGGAAGACAACAACTACAACTTTGGCATTAAATATGTTACAAGAAGGAAATAAGAAACCATTAGTAGCAGGAAATATAGGGACAGTTGCGTGTGAAGTTGCAGAAAAAGCAAATGAAGATAATATCATTGTTACCGAGCTTTCCTCATTTCAGTTAATGGGGATCGAAGTTTTCCGTCCGAAAATATCATTAATTACAAATATATTTGAAGCTCATTTGGACTATCATGGTACAAAAGATGAGTATATTAAAGCAAAAGCTAACATATTTAAAAATCAAACTGAGAACGATTTTGCAGTCGTTAATTTTGATGATGAACATGTAATGGGTATGGCTTCTCAAATTAGAGCGAAAATAATTCCATTCTCTTCAACAAAAATCGTCCAAGATGGCGCATATGTTCAAAATGGCTTTATTTATTTTAAAGAGAAAAAAGTTATTGAACTTGGAAAAATTGTCTTACCTGGTAAACACAATTTAGAAAATATATTAGCTGCAGTCGCAATTTCAAAGCTTCTAGATGTTGAAAATGAAGCGATTGAAAAGGTTTTAACAACTTTTACTGGTGTGGAACACCGACTTCAGTATGTAACTGAAATAGATAAGCGAAAATTTTATAATGATTCAAAAGCTACAAATATTTTAGCAACACAAAAAGCAATTTCTTCTTTTGAAAAACCAGTCATATTAATTGCTGGTGGATTAGATCGTGGAAATAGCTTTGATGATTTAATTCCTTATTTTAAAAATGTAAAAAAAATGGTCACTTATGGTCAAACAGCTAAGAAATTAATTGAATCCGCAGAAAAAGCAGGAATGAAAGTAGTAAAATCGGTTGATAATGTTGAAGATGCTGTAAATGAAGCATTCGCTCATTCAGAAGTTGGAGATATTATTTTACTGTCACCTGCTTGTGCAAGCTGGGATCAATTTAAGACTTTTGAAGAACGTGGTAATAAATTTATACAAGCAGTGCATAAATTAATGTAAGGCTTGTTTAATTCAAAAGTTGAGGTGTATTTAAAGTGCCAACAAAGAAAAAAAATAGTCCTGACATGATTCTTGTTCTAGTTACGCTATCATTATTAACAGTAGGTATGATTATGGTTTACAGTGCTAGTGCAATATGGGCATCTTATAAGTTTCATGATTCGTTCTTTTTTGCTAAGCGGCAATTACTATTTGCTGGGGTTGGAGTAATGGGGATGTTTGTAGTTTCAAATATTGACTACTGGCTTTTCAGAACACATGCAAAAAAAATATTAATCGCTTGTTTTATCTTGTTGGTACTTGTACTAGTTCCAGGAATTGGTTTAGTACGAGGTGGTGCACGAAGCTGGATCGGTATTGGTGCATTCTCTATTCAGCCTTCTGAGTTTATGAAGCTTGGTATGATGGTATTTCTATCAAAATATTTAGCTGATAATCAGAAGAATATTACTTCCTTTAAAAAAGGACTAGTACCGACATTAGGACTAGTATTCCTTGCATTTGGTTTAATTATGCTACAACCAGATTTAGGAACAGGCACTGTAATGGTAGGAACATGTGTAATTATAATATTTGTAGCCGGAGCAAGAATATCTCATTTTATGAGTTTAGGTATTGTCGGGGTTGCAGGTTTTGTTGCCTTGATTGCCTCTGCTCCTTATCGAATTAAAAGGATTACTTCATTTTTAGATCCATGGTCAGATCCATTAGGTACGGGATTTCAAATTATCCAATCGCTTTATGCAATTGGGCCAGGTGGATTATTCGGTTTAGGATTAGGACAAAGTAGACAGAAATTTATGTACTTACCAGAGCCACAAACTGACTTTATTTTCGCAATTCTATCAGAAGAGTTAGGATTTATTGGTGGATCTTTTGTCATTTTATTATTCTCTTTATTACTTTGGAGAGGGATTAGAATTGCCTTAAGTGCACCTGATTTATTCGGTACTTTTTTAGCGGTAGGAATTGTCTCAATGATTGCGATACAGGTAATGATTAACATAGGTGTTGTAATTGGTTTAATGCCTGTTACAGGGATTACATTACCATTTTTAAGCTATGGTGGTTCGTCATTAACCTTAATGTTATTAGCAGTTGGAGTATTATTGAATATTAGTAGACATGCTCGCTCTTAATAAGACCGACTAAAAATTGGAAAAAGGGGTTGTCCCATAAGTCAAAGCACTTATGAGACAACCTCTTTTTATTTGGTAGAGCGAATTGCAAAAGATCTCCAAGTGTAAGTGATTAACAGATTATTGATAAACCCGAACACTAAGTGAACTATATTGATAAAGCTGTGAACTCCGTTGATAAATCACTAATTCCCGTTGATATATTACAAGTTCTCGTTGATATATCACAAATCCTCGTTGATATAATACTAAAATAGGTTGCTATAGTACTTTTTAAGGTGATTCTATATTCAAACCAAACAATTATCCATGCAATACGCAGTAAACTTTGGAATAAAGTTATCTCTATTCAATAAAAAGTAAAAAAACCACAACTAATCCTCATTTTCTTGCGGATCCTTTATTAATTCATCACTATAACATTTGATTTCTGCCATTGAATCGTGAGTTTCTTTATTTTTAAAGAAAAAACAATTAGAATGATAGTGATAATATTGGTATAATAACTACTTAAACTGTTTTAAGTAATTTTATGTTTTGTAATTTAGGAGGATCTTTATGAAAATTTTAGTTAGTGGTGGGGGTACTGGTGGTCATATTTATCCAGCACTTGCGCTAATTAAAGAGTTAAAAAAACAAGATTCCAATGTAGAATGTTTATATGTTGGTACAGAAAATGGATTAGAAAAAGGAATTGTCTCTAAAGCAAACATACCTTTTAAATCTATTGTAATTACAGGATTCAAAAGAAGTTTATCACTAGAGAACTTTAAAACAATCTATCGATTCTTAAAAGGTGTATCAGATAGTAAAAAAATAATTCGTGAATTTAAACCGGATGTGGTTGTTGGTACGGGAGGATACGTTTGTGGACCTGTTGTTTATGCTGCAGCAAAACTCGGTATTCCAACAGTAATCCATGAACAAAATAGTATACCGGGGTTAACAAATAAGTTCTTAAATCGTTATGTAACCAAAGTTGCGATCTGTTTTGAAGAGGTTGCTGAATACTTTGATAAAGAAAAAGTAGTATTCACAGGTAACCCAAGAGCTTCTGAAGTACTTGGAAACTCGAACCCTACAGTACTGGAATCGTTAGGATTAGAATCAGGTAAACGTACTGTTCTAATTGTTGGTGGTTCTAGAGGAGCAAGACCGATTCATCAAGCTTTCCTAAAAAGTGTAAATCAATTAGGTGAAAAAGATTATCAAATGATTTATGTTACTGGAGAAGTACACTATGATTCTGTTATTGAGGAAGTAAATAAAGTCGGAAATCCAAGTAATGTGGTCGTTAAACCATTTTTACATAATATGCCGGAAGTTTTGAGAGAAGTAGACTTAGTTGTCTCAAGAGCAGGAGCTACTACTTTAGCAGAGTTAACCGCATTAGGAAAACCGAGTATATTAATACCAAGTCCGTATGTAACGAATAATCATCAAGAAGTAAATGCTAGGTCACTTGAGAAAAACGGTGCGGCAATTGTTATATTGGAAAAAAACTTTAATAGTGAATATTTAGTAAATGAAATTGAAAAAGTATTACTAAATCCTATTAAACTTGAAGAGATGAAAAATGCATCTTTACAAATTGGTGTACCGGATGCTGCAAAAAAACTTGTTAACGTATTAGAGGAAATAAGTAAGTAGAACTTGCACGAACAAGTTCGAAAAAAAATAAAAATGTATCAGAGGAAACTATAAGCTAAAGGGGGAAATAGAGCGAATGTTTGAATCAAAATTAAAGGAAGTATTAAATGACTCGAGTCTTCTAATAAATGAGCCTTTAGCAAATCATACGACGATGAAAATTGGAGGACCAGCGGAGTATTTGGTGATTCCAAAAACTGTGAATGAAATTAAAGAGATTATCAACCTTGCAAATGAACATGGAATTAATGTGACTGTGATCGGAAGAGGATCAAATTTACTTGTCTCAGATCAAGGTATTGAAGGTGTCGTAATTAAAGTAAGTGATTGCTTAGACCATATCGAAGTAGATGGAACAAAAGTAATTGTTGGTGCGGGGTATTCCGTTATTCGTTTAGCTACTCAATTAAGTAGAAAAGGTTTATCTGGATTAGAATTTGCAAGTGGTATTCCAGGTAGCGTTGGTGGCGGAGTCTATATGAATGCTGGCGCACACCAATCGGATTTCTCGAAAATTACAGCTAGAGCTCATATTTTATTTCCTGATGGAAAATTTGAATGGTTAACGAATGAAGAACTAGATTTTTCTTACCGAACTTCAGTTTTACAACATAAACGTAAAGGTTTCGTTATCGAAGCAGAACTTCAACTACAAGAAGGTTCGAAGGAAGCTTCAACTGCATTAATGCAAAAAAATAAAGACTATCGCAGAGAAACGCAACCTTGGAATTATCCATGTGCTGGTAGTATTTTCCGTAATCCACTACCTCAGTACGCTGGAAATTTAATTGAACGTGCAGAGTTAAAAGGTTATCAAATTGGTGGAGCTAAAGTTTCAGAAATGCATGGCAACTTTATCGTTAATGCTGGAAATGCTACTTCAAAAGACGTTCTTGACTTAATAGCATTCATCAAGAAAACTATATTAGAAAAATTTAATGTCCAACTTGAAACAGAAGTAGAAATAGTTGGGAAAAAATTGTAAGTTTCTTCTAAACTAACCAAATTATATGCTATAATTTACAATAGCATATGATGACCAAGATAGAATGGCATTCATTTGCTGTTCTATTTTTTATTATTCTTGAATTACTTCTAAAGCAAACGTAATGAAAAAGGAATTTTTAGTTGAACATTGATAATGGAGGCATAATTATGCAGGAAAATAAGATTATTAGTTTAGAAGACCGTGTGCCTGTTTTGCGTAATAAAAAACGTAAAAAAGTTAATATGCGATTACTTGTGACAATTCTTTTGTTTTTTTCTTTGCTTTTATGTGTATTGTATTTCCAAACATCAATTGGTTCAAAAATTAATTTAGTCATTAATGGTAATCATCTCTATTCTGATAAAGAAATTGAAAAATTAGCCGATTTAAGCATTAATGATAACTTTTTGACAATTAGATCTAGGCTGGTTGAAGAAAGACTTGAAAGCCAAAATACAATTCGAACAGTTGTCGTGCATAAGCGATTCCCAAACAAAGTTGAAATCGACGTAAAAGAATTTCAACCAGTAGGACAGGCTATATTCAACGGGAAAAAACATTTGTTATTAGAAAGTGGCGTACTTATTGAAGCAAAAAATTCACTAGGAAATACGATCGTTCCCGAATTAATTGGTTGGAAACAAGGTGATGAACTACAGGAAATGGCTGCAGAATTGAAAAAAATGCCATCGAGCATATTTCATTCAATTTCTGAAATAGATTATACGCCAAGTAGTGATGACCCATTATTAATTACACTCTTTACGAATGAAGGGTATGAAGTCAAAACTACCATAAGAAAATTCTCTAATAAGATGTCAAACTACCCACTAATTTTAAAGTCAATACCTAAAGATCAAAAAGGGGTAATACACTTAGAAGTTGGAGCGTACTTTTCACCTTATAGTGCAGATAGTGAAAATGGCTCAAATTAGCCTTTTATAATTAGTAAAATGTACGTTCAAGTCTTTTTTATCTTTTTATGTTAGTGTAGACTAGTAGTTAATAAAGAATGATGAAAAAAATTAAAAAGATTATGAAAAATCAAAATTAAAAAAGAGGAAAAACCCTGTAAATGTTGAATAGATGTCATATATGATATTAAAGAATGAATTGATGTTCGATTATAATAGATAGAGAGAAAAAGGAGGTGCCATCATGAACAGCAATGAGATCTATGTGAGTCTTGACGTTGGAACTTCAACAATAAAAGTAATCATAGGAGAACTAGTTAACGACACTCTTAATATTATTGGAGTGGGGAATGTTAAATCTTCTGGATTAAAACGTGGATCAATAGTTGATATAGATGAAACAGTCAAATCAATCAAAAAAGCAATTGATCAAGCAGAAAGAATGGTTGGCATTCATATTGACAAAGTAATTGTAGGGGTTAGTGCTAATCAAGTGCAGTTAATTAGTACTAACGGCGTAGTCGCAGTTTCGAAGGAAAATAAAGAAATTGACAATGAAGATGTTTTAAGGGTAATGGATCAGGCTCAAGTAATCTCAATACCACCTGAAAGAGAAATTATCGATGTTGTTCCACATGAATACATTGTAGATGGCCTTTCTGAGGTAAAAGACCCAAGAGGAATGATTGGTGTACGACTTGAGATGGAGGGTACATTAATTACCGGTTCGAGAACACTTGTACATAATATACTTCGTTGTGTCGAAAGAGCGGGGTTAGAAGTAACTGATATATGTCTACAACCTATGGCTGCAAGTACGATCGCATTAAAGCAGGATGAGAAAAATTTAGGTGTGGCACTAGTTGATATTGGTGGAGGTTCAACTTCAATTTCTCTTTTTAGAGAAGGCGTTTTGATAGCGACTTCGGTTTTACCAGTTGGAGGAGAACATATTACAAAAGATATATCAATCGGTCTTAAGACATCCACAGAAGATGCTGAAAAAATTAAAGTGAAATTCGGACATGCTTTTTATGATACTGCATTATCCGAAGAAGTACTTAGTGTACCAATCATGGGCAGTGAGCAGCATCAACAATTCAGTCAGCAAGAAATTTCTGACATAATTGAAGCTAGATTAGAAGAAATCTTCATAATGGTTCAAAATGAACTTGTAAGAATGAGAGGTAACAATTTACCAGGTGGTTTTGTACTAACTGGAGGAACTGTTACAATGACAGGTGTAATCGATCTAGCTCAAAAAGTATTTAAAAATAATGTAAGGGTAGCTACACCAGACTATATCGGTGTTAGAGAACCACAATACATTACTGGTGTTGGATTAATTAAGTATGCTTTTTATAAATCAAAAATGCGTGGCAAAAAACTTAGCTCTAATATTGCATTTGAATCAAATGAACGAAAACCTGTGGCTGTTTCAAATTCAAATACAAAACCAAAACAGCAGGATGAAGAGCGCGTCATGAGTAAAGTTAAAAGCATTTTTAAATATTTATGGGATTAAATTTGTGATGAATTTGAAAAGTAGGGGGATCAATCATGTTAGATTTTGATACAAATGTAGATGCTTTAGCAAAAATAAAAGTAATTGGTGTAGGTGGAGGCGGAAATAACGCTGTAAACCGAATGATTGAACATGGAGTACAAGGTGTAGACTTTATTGCAGTTAATACTGATGCGCAAGCTCTTAATCTATCAAAAGCTGAAGTTAAAATGCAAATTGGTGGCAAGCTTACTCGTGGTTTAGGTGCTGGTGCTAATCCAGAGGTTGGTAAAAAAGCGGCAGAAGAAAGTAGAGAACAATTACAAGAAGCTCTTAAAGGAGCAGACATGGTATTCGTCACTGCTGGAATGGGCGGTGGTACAGGAACAGGTGCAGCTCCAGTAATTGCACAAGTAGCAAAAGAATTAGGTGCATTAACTGTAGGTGTAGTTACTCGTCCATTTACATTTGAAGGTAGAAAGCGTTCAACTCAAGCAGCTACAGGAATCGCTGCAATGAAAGAAAGCGTTGATACGTTAATCGTTATTCCTAATGACCGATTATTAGAAATCGTTGACCGCAACACGCCAATGCTAGAAGCATTCCGCGAAGCGGATAATGTACTTCGTCAAGGGGTTCAAGGTATTTCTGACTTAATCGCTGTTCCGGGATTAATCAATCTTGACTTTGCAGATGTTAAGACAATTATGTCAAATAAAGGTTCTGCATTAATGGGAATCGGTGTTGCTGGTGGTGAAAACCGTGCAGCTGAAGCAGCTAAAAAAGCTATTTCAAGTCCATTACTTGAAACTTCGATTAATGGAGCACAAGGTGTATTGATGAATATTACTGGTGGTTCGAACTTAAGTTTATATGAAGTACAAGAAGCTGCAGATATCGTATCAACTGCATGTGATGCAGAAGTAAATATGATTTTCGGTTCTGTAATCAATGAAAGCTTAAAAGATGAAATTATCGTTACGGTAATTGCGACTGGCTTTGAAGGTGTAATTACAACGCCTACTCCAAAACCAATGGCAAGACCAACAATTTCAACACCAACTCAAACTTCTCAGCCTACTATTAAACGTGAACCAATTCGCGAAGAAGTTCCAGTTGTTGAAACGACTAAAAATATAACTAGTCTTGATGACTTAGATATTCCAGCGTTCTTACGTAACCGTAAAAGACGCTAATAAAAGCAATAAAAAACCAAGATAAGATCAATCTCTTATCTTGGTTTTTTTTATTCTTTCGAATAGTGTAACTGTAAAGTATTTACATCACTAAAGACACTTTTAAACTTCTCGCTACACCCTTTAGGGAATAATACACCGAGACCATGAGAGTGTGTAAACTCAAAAGAGGGATGCTGTTGTCTTATCTCTTCCCAAAATTTATAAACACCAAAATCTTGTAATCTAACTTCTGTATCATGTATTAGTACAATTCCTTCCTTCGCTAACTTTGGAAGCCAAGTTGTGTAATCATGTGATACAGCCTCATAAGTATGAAATCCATCGATATGGAGAATATCAATTGTTTCGTCTTCAAAATTTTTTATTGCAGTATCAAAAGAAGAACGTAGCATTTTAGCTTCTTTTTGATAATAATTTTGAACGACTTCATACACTGTATTATAGACTTCATCATTATATAAACCACTATGCAAATCACCTTGCCAACTATCAATCGCAAAACATTCACTTGATATATTATTGTTTTTCACACTTTGACAAAAACAGAAAAAAGAAAAACCGTAATGAGTCCCTAATTCTACAATTTTTTTAGGATTTACAAATTGGACTAGATCGTAAGCAAATTTAGCATGGCCTTTCCAAGCTGAGTGTTCTCTAATTGCGGGATTAGTTTGATTAAACTCGAACATTGGAGAATTAAATATCCATTTAACCAAATCCTCACTCCTTTATCAGGCAGGCTTAAGAGAAAGAACGTGTATAGGGGATAAGTAGGCAAAGAATATCATATTTCACCTTGCCGTTCTAATCAAGATTTCGTAGTTTTATTGTCGAAAAACTCTTCAATGAATATTCCTTTTTTTGACAGACTTCTTACCGTGCTCATCCTATACTTACATATAATGAATATTCTATAGAGGATGGCGAACAAAATTGGTGATATATGGTGATCTTGTTTGGTTATTAAACTTGTTAATGGACTTCTTGATTATTCAGTTGACAGGCTTAATTCTAAAAAGAAATGTATCTATTTTTCGTTCACTGTTAGGGGCATTACTCGGGTCCATCGTTGTTTTAATGACGTTTACTCAATATGCATATGTAGTAGGTTCACCCTTTATGAAAATATTATTATCATTTTTCATCGTATTTTCTGCATTCGGGCGTCAACGAATTATTACATTTTTACAGTTATTGAGTATCTTCTATTTTTCTACATTCGTATTAGGTGGTGTATTGCTAGGCCTGCATTATTTATTTGCAACTAATTCTTCCAATTTAACGAAAACATCTTTTTACGGTGATCCAGTAAGTTGGTATTTTGTAATTGGTATGTTACCAATCGTAATACTTTACGCAAGGAAATCAATTAATCAAATTTCGTTTACAAAATGGAAATTGAATGAAATGTATGAAATGGAAATTGTATGGCGCAATACTTCGATCAAAATAAGAGGATTAATGGATAGTGGGAATTCACTTCATGAACCACTATCAAGGAAACCAGTCATCATTTTAGATTGTTCAACAAATGATTATGGCCTACCAACAGAGTTAGTGAAATTAGTAAGAGATTCTGCAAGTTCATTACATAATACTGAAGCACTAGACGTTTTAAGTTTCTTTCAAGGAACCTATATACCTTACAAAAGTATCGGTCAAAGTAATCAATTCCTCATCGCTATTAAACCTACAGTTGTAAAATTGAAAATTAATGGGAAATGGTATTCAACAAGATCGGTTTTAGTTGGATTGAGTCATGTTACTTTGTCATCAGACAATTTATATGAATGTATCCTTCATCCAAAAATGATGCAAGGAACAATTAATGAAATTGCATAGGAGGTAGAAAATGAATCGATTTTTCTTAAAACTTAAATTGGGTCTTTATAAGCTCTTAGTGAAACTTGGTTTGAAAGCAGATGAAGTTTACTATATTGGAGGAAGCGAAGCATTACCACCTCCATTGACAAGAGAAGAAGAAGAAAAACTATTGCAGAAACTTCCAAATGGAGATTTAGGCGCAAGATCACTATTAATTGAAAGAAATTTAAGATTAGTTGTTTATATCGCAAGAAAATTTGAAAATACTGGCATTAATATCGAAGACCTCATTAGTATTGGTACAATTGGACTTATAAAAGCCGTAAATACTTTTAATCCAGAAAAGAAAATTAAATTAGCAACATATGCTTCAAGATGTATCGAAAACGAAATATTGATGCATTTACGCCGAAACAATAAAAATCGTTCTGAAGTATCGTTTGATGAACCATTAAACATCGATTGGGATGGAAATGAATTATTACTTTCAGACGTATTAGGGACTGAAGACGATATAATTACGAAGGATTTAGAAGCGAATGTTGATAAGTCATTATTAACAAAGGCATTAGATCAATTAAATGATCGCGAAAAACAAATAATGGAATTACGATTTGGACTGGATGGAACCGAAGAAAAAACACAAAAAGATGTAGCTGATATGCTTGGGATATCGCAGTCTTATATTTCCAGATTAGAAAAACGAATCATTAAAAGACTTCGAAAAGAGTTTAATAAAATGGTTTAAAGTAAAAACCGATTAGAATGAGTCTATACTCATTCTAATCGGTTTTTTAGCGATGATCGTGACGATTAATAATAATCATTTTAAACAAAAATTTATTATTTTTGTATATTTTTTTTCGTGCATAAATTTTCCACCGAAGGAGATACTTACCTATAGTACAGCAACTCCAAGTAGGAGGGAACATCATGACACGAAACAAAGTAGAAATTTGCGGTGTAGATACATCAAAGCTTCCAGTTTTAAAGAATGATGAGATGCGTAAGTTATTTCATGCAATGCAAAGCGGTGACAGAAGCGCAAGAGAAACGATCGTAAATGGAAACTTACGACTGGTACTCAGTGTAATTCAGCGTTTTAATAATCGCGGAGAATTTGTGGATGACTTATTTCAAGTAGGTTGTATTGGCCTTATGAAGTCTATTGATAATTTTGATTTAAGCCAAAATGTAAAATTTTCGACGTATGCTGTACCGATGATTATTGGTGAAATTAGAAGATATTTAAGGGATAATAACCCAATAAGAGTGTCTAGGTCATTAAGAGACATTGCTTATAAAGCATTACAAGTAAGAGAACGTTTATTAGCAGAGAATTCAAAAGAACCAACTCCTGTTCAAATTGCAGAAGTATTAGGCGTAACACATGAAGAAATCGTATTCGCACTAGATGCAATTCAAGATCCAGTTTCGTTATTTGAACCTATATATAATGATGGCGGAGATCCTATTTTTGTAATGGATCAGCTAAGTGATGATAAAAATAAGGACGAGCAATGGGTTGAAGAACTAGCACTACGTGAAGGAATGAAGCGATTAAACGATCGCGAAAAAATGATTATTAGTAAAAGATTTTTCCAAGGAAAAACACAAATGGAAGTCGCAGAAGAAATAGGAATCTCACAAGCACAAGTTTCAAGACTGGAAAAATCAGCGATAAAACAAATGAATAAAAATATTCAAGGATAACGAAAAGCGGAGGCGACTGTTCAGCCCCGAAAAGCATAAGTCAAAGACCGAGGAAAGTTGCCTTTTACTTTCATCGGGCTTCGACTAATGACCACGAGGGGCTAGGAGCCGTAGCTAGACATCGTAAATACATCTTTTTCTTAGAAAAAATTAGCAATAATACTTAATGAAATACTATTCCAATCAATAATAAAATCTCAATAATCCAATAACTAAATAATTAGTTAAGCTGGAAGACTGATTTTAAGATATTAATGTGTTAGACAATGAATGAGCCTAAAAACAACATTGTCTAACACATTTTTATTTTAAATTTATCATGATGTTTGGCCTTTACCTCATATATTTATAAAAAGGATGGTGAAGTAAAATGGCCAGAATTTCAGATTTTCAAGTTAAGGATGTAGTGAATGTTGCTGATGGAAAGAAACTAGGTAATATTGTTGATTTAGATATCGATCAGGTGAATGGAAAAATTACTTCGATTGTTTTAACAAAGCCGGGAAAAGGTTTGAATTTTTTTAGTAAAGAAGAAGAAATGATCATTTATTGGAAAGATATTGTAAAGATTGGCGAAGATGTCATTCTAGTAAAATACCGTTCAACTGTAGATTTAGAAGAAAATCTAGAAAGTCCGGTAAAATTCACATAAAAAAATAAGCGTGTTTTCTCAAAAACAATCAAAATTGTGAAATCTATGGTAAAATATAGGAAACCATTAAGTGGTTTACATATATATTTACTAAAATAGTTTTGTGAGGTCTTAATAATATGAGAGAGAGTTTTATTCAATCAACTGAAGGTACTTTTAAGATTCAACCTTGGGAAGACTCATATAAACATTTAGTTGCAGGGTTTACAACAAAAAATGATGGAGTTAGCCAAGGTTGTTTCTCTTCTTTTAATCTTGGGTTACATGTAAATGACGTAAAGGATGTAGTAGTTGAAAATAGAGAAATCCTTGCGCAAAAACTTAAACTTTCAACGACGAAATGGGTTTGTTCGGAACAAGTCCATGGGAACAACGTTGTAAAAGTAACAAAAAACGATTGTGGTAAAGGCGTTACTGATTACGAAAGCGGCATACCAACGACTGATGGTTTTTATACTAACGAAGAAGATATACTATTGACTTCTTGCTATGCAGATTGTGTACCATTATATTTTCTTGATCCAACAAGTAAATTTATTGGTTTAGCACATGCAGGATGGAAAGGCACAGTGCAAAATATTGGCGGTCGTTTAATTGAAAAATGGATCACTGAAGAAAACATACAACTAAAAAATATCCATGTTGCAATAGGTCCATCAATAGGTGATTGTTGTTATGAAGTGGATGATTTTGTAATGAATAAAGTTAATGATGCTTTTGAACAAAATATACCAGGTAATATTTTAACCACTTTACATAACGGGAAATTTAAATTGAATTTAAAAGAAGCAAACAAACAATTACTCATTAAATCGGGCATTAGTGAAGAGAATATTAGTATGACGAATTATTGTACAAGCTGTAACCCGGACACTTTTTTTTCACATCGTAGAGATGGTGGGAAAACTGGAAGAATGATGAGTTATATTGGTTGGAGGAAATAACATCATGACAGTCAAACAAAATTATGAACGCATTAGCGAACAAATAAATGCAGCTAAGGCTAGAGCTAATCGAAACGATGAAGTCACGCTAATTGCAGTGACGAAACAAGTGAGTGCAGATGTAGCTAAGGAAGCAATCGCTGCAGGGATTCATCAATTAGGAGAAAACCGTTTTGAAGGTCTGCAAGATAAACAGGATCAAATCCAAAATGACGTTGTTTGGCACTTTATAGGTTCTCTTCAAACAAGAAAAGTAAAAGATATCATACATACTATCGATTACTTACATTCCTTAGATCGTTTATCTTTAGCAGAAGAGATTCAAAAAAGAGCAACTGTACCATTAAAATGCTTTTTACAGGTAAATGTATCAGGAGAAGAATCAAAGCATGGTATTGCGCCAGGTGATGTGATTGATTTTGCTAGGCAACTCTCTGAATTTGATAAAATCCAAGTTGTAGGGCTAATGACAATGGCACCATTCACTGAGGATGAAGGTATCATAAGAAGTAGTTTCAAAGGATTAAAGCAATTACAGGAAAAAGTACAAAATTTACATATTACTAATATTCCATGTTCTGAATTATCAATGGGTATGTCTAATGATTTTGAAATAGCAATCGAAGAAGGTGCTACATTCATAAGAATTGGTACTGATTTAGTAGGAAAGGGAAGATAAAGAGATGAGTATTATTGGAAAAGTAAAAAACTTTTTTGCAATGGAAGAAGAATATGAAGATGATTATGATTATGAATACGAAGAACAGCAACAACAACAGCAGCAGCAAAACCAACAACAGCAGCAAAACCAACAACAAACGTCTAAACATGCGCGTGAGGACTTTAATCATGATCGAAATGCATCAAAGCAAAAATTAGTAAGTTTACCAGGAGGAGCTTCATTGACGTCAAAAGTTGTATTAGCGCAACCTCGTGAATATGCAGAAGCACAAGATGTTGCAGATCATTTGAGAGCTAAAAAAGCTGTTGTAATAAATTTACAACAAATGCAAATCGATCAAGCTAAACGCTTTGTTGATTTCTTAAGTGGTACAGTTTATGCGATCAGCGGAGATATTAAAAAAATAGGAACGAATACATTTATTTGTACACCTGATAATATTGATATCTCTGGAACAATTACAGATATGTTATTTGAGGAAGACAATTCCATTAAAAGGTGGTAATTAAATGGACTTTGTATTAAATATAGTAATACAGTTAATTGGGCTATATAGAATTATTATCATAATTCATATTCTACTTTCATGGTTTCCTCAAATTAGACAAACTGGTTTTGGAAGATTTATCGGAATGTTAGCAGAACCTTATTTAGAGCCATTCCGTCGAATAATACCTACAATTGGAATGTTTGATTTTTCTCCAATTGTGGCATTTATAGCGCTTAATTTTGCCATTGACGGAATAAGACAAATTCAAGCATTCTTCTAAAAAGAGAATCTAACAGGTTCTCTTTTTTTATTAATAATGACAGTTTAATGAAAAAGAGGATCACATTTATGAGTATTTATGATCACTATCGCAAAGAAGAACATGTTTTCGTAGACCAAGTGCTAAGTTGGAAAGAACAAGTAATCGAACGCTATTCAATAAAGTTAACCGATTTTCTCGATTTAAGGGAACAAGCGATTTTGCAATCAGTTATTGGAAACCAAGCAGATTGTCATGTCGCATTTTATGGTGGACGTTTAGATAGTGAACGAAAACGTGCAATTATTTACCCAAGCTACTACACGCCAGAAGAAGAAGATTATTCTTTAGAAGCATTTGAGTTAAATTATGCAACTAAATTTCATACATTATCCCATCGACAAGTACTAGGTACATTAATGTCATTAGGGATAACTAGAGGGAAATTTGGTGATATTTTAATAAAAAATGATAAAATCCAATTAATAGTTGCGGAAGAAATTGCAAGTTTTGTAGAAAATAACTTTAATTCTGTAGGAAAGTCGCCGATTAAATTAATGGGAATTTCATTTAAAGAGCTGATTGAATCAGATGATAATTGGCAAACTAGTAATGGAACTGTATCGTCATTACGATTAGATGTTTTATTAAGTGAGTTTTATAATATATCAAGGCAAAAAGCTCAAATGCTTATAAAAGCTGGGCATGTAAAAGTAAATCAGCGAATCATTGATTCTACATCATTCATATGTGAAGAAGGAGATTTGTTTTCAGTTAAAGGCTTTGGAAGAGGCATGTTACAATCAATTGACGGCTTGTCAAAAAAGGAAAAATGGCGGATAAACTACGGGGTTAAAAAATAGCTCAGAAATTGTAGAAGGAAAAACGTAGAAACTGTCGAAAATTTATTATAACCTATTAATAAAGAACTTACATGGAGGTGGCTTAATTGCCTTTAACACCACTTGATATTCATAATAAAGAATTTGGCAAAAGTTTTCGTGGTTATGACGAAGACGAAGTGAATGAGTTTTTAGATCAAGTTATTAAAGATTATGAATTAGTTATTCGTGAGAAGAAACAGTTAGATGAACAAATTCTTGATATGAAAGAAAGATTAAAGCATTTTTCTACGATAGAAGAAACTTTAAATAAGTCGATTTTGATTGCCCAAGAAGCTGCTGAAGATGTTAAAGGTAGTGCTCAGAAAGAAGCTAAATTGATTATTAAAGAAGCAGAAAAGAATGCTGATCGTATTATCAATGAAGCTTTAATTAAATCTAGAAAAGTCACAATGGAGTTTGAAGAACTTAAAAAACAATCGAAAGTTTTCCGAACACGTTTAAGAATGGCAATTGAAACTCAATTAGAAATGTTAGGTCATGAAGATTGGGATCATATTTTAGATGAAAAAGAAACAGAAGAAATTGCAAACTAGTCTCATAAGCCTTGACGATTTCTAAAGTTTTACATATAATTTATTAGATATTAATTGTAAATCGGTGATAGGGAAGAGTACTTCTATAAAACTAGTTAGCGAGTCAAGGACAGTGTAAGCTTGATCTAGAATTTAGGAGGAAAATCACCCTAGAGTGCTTTTCTGAACTTAAGTAAGAAAAGACGTGTCATTCACGTTACGGATGCTAAGAGGACAATAAAGAATAATTTTTTATTGTCAATTAGGGTGGTACCACGGGAAACCTTTCTCGTCCCTTTTTTGGGATGCGAAAGGTTTTTTTGTATTCATCAACGATTTATTTTACATATTTAAAATCCATCAAATTGAAACGAAAGCTTTAAATTAATACATTTGAAGCTTTCATAAATAGATGATTCCACTAATAAAAGGCGGGTAAGATGGATACAATGCGTTAATGTGGAATTTAAAATGCTAAACAAGCTAGTAAAACCTATTAGGAAATATATTAATAAACTAGCTTTTAGATACAACTTTGAAATAGTTAATAATGGAGGAAAGCAAATGGAATACAAAGATACGTTACTTATGCCAAAAACTGAATTTCCAATGAGAGGAAATTTACCTCAACGTGAGCCTCAAATTCAAGACGAATGGAACAAGAAAGATCTTTATGCAACTGTACAAAAGCATAACGAAGGAAAGCCTTCATTTATTTTACATGACGGACCGCCTTATGCAAATGGTGATCTTCATATGGGACATGCACTTAATAAAGTTCTAAAGGATTTCATTGTTCGTTTTTATAATATGAATGGATATCGTTCTCCTTATGTTCCAGGTTGGGATACACATGGTTTACCAATTGAACAAGCTTTAGCAAATAAAAAAGTAAATCGTAAAGAAATGTCAGTAGCAGAATTCCGTAAACTTTGTGAGGAATATGCTTACGAGCAAGTAGAACGCCAAAAAGAGCAATTCAAACGTTTAGGGATTTTAGGAGATTGGGACCGCCCATATATTACTCTTGAAAAAGAATATGAAGCTGAACAAATTAAAGTATTTGGTAAAATGGCTACTAAGGGATTAATCTACAAAGGTCTAAAACCGGTATATTGGTCTCCTTCTAGTGAGTCAGCATTAGCAGAAGCAGAAATCGAATACCAAGATAAACGCTCTGCATCAATCTATGTTGCATTTGCTGTTGAAAATGGTAAAGATGTTTTAAATGGTGGAGAGAAGTTCATTATTTGGACAACAACACCTTGGACAATTCCAGCTAACTTAGCTGTATGTTTACACCCTGAATTAAGCTATGATGTAGTTGCTGTAAACGGTGATAAATTTGTCGTTGCTAGTGAATTAAGAGAATCTGTAGCAACAGAATTAGGATGGGAAGATGCGGTAGTTGAAAAGTCATTCAAAGGTTCTGAGCTAGAAGGCATCGTATGTAAACATCCTTTATATGATCGTAATTCAGTCGTAATTTTAGGGGATCATGTAACAACTGACGCTGGAACGGGTTGTGTTCATACAGCTCCTGGTCATGGTGAAGATGACTTCCGTGTTGGACAGCAATATGGTCTAGATGTACTTTGTCCAGTAGATGAAAAAGGTGTTCTAACTAAAGAAGCTCCTGGCTTTGAAGGTTTATTCTATGATGCAGCAAATAAAGAAATTACAAATGCATTAGAAGAAAAAGGCGCTTTATTAAAATTACAATTTATCACACACTCATATCCACATGACTGGAGAACGAAAAAACCAATCATTTTCCGTGCAACTGCACAATGGTTTGCATCAATTGAAGCAATTCGTGATCAATTAATGCAAGCTGTTCAAGATACTAAATGGTTCCCAAATTGGGGGGAAACTCGTCTATTCAACATGGTTCGTGATCGTGGAGATTGGTGTATTTCACGTCAACGTGTATGGGGAGTACCAATTCCAGTATTTTATGCTGAAGATGGAGAAGCAATTATTACTGAAGAAACAATTGAACACGTTTCGAACATATTTAAAGAGAATGGCTCAAATATTTGGTTTGAAAAAGAAGCGAAAGAATTATTGCCAGAAGGCTTTACACATCCTGGTTCACCGAATGGTAAATTTACTAAAGAAAAAGATATCATGGATGTATGGTTCGATAGTGGTTCGTCACATCAAGCTGTCCTAAATACTCGTGAAGAATTATCTTTCCCAGCAGATATTTACTTAGAGGGATCTGACCAATACCGTGGTTGGTTTAACTCATCTTTAAGTACTAGTGTTGCTGTAACAGGTCAAGCACCTTATAAAGCTGTAGTAAGCCATGGTTTCGTTTTAGACGGTGAAGGTCGTAAAATGAGTAAATCAATCGGTAACATCGTTTTACCATCAAAAATTATGAATCAATATGGTTCAGATATTTTACGTCTATGGGTAGCTTCTGTAGACTATCAATCAGATGTACGAGTTTCAGATGCATTAATGAAGCAAGTAGCTGAAGTATACCGTAAAATCCGTAATACTTTCCGTTTCTTATTAGGAAACTTAGATGGATTTAACGCAGACCAAGATGCTTTAAAATATGAAGAACTACGTGAATTAGATCAATATATGTTAGTTAAATTAAACAATGTAGTTAAAACTGTTCGTGAATCATATGAGAAATACGAATTCGCTAACGTTTATCATACAATTCAAAACTTCTGTACGACAGATTTAAGCTCATTCTATTTTGATCTATCGAAAGATGTTTTATATATTGAGCCAAAATCAAATAAAGATCGTTTAGCAATTCAAACAGTGTTACATGAGTCATTACAAGCACTAACTCGTTTAGTGGCACCAATTTTACCTCATACAGCAGAAGAAGTTTGGTCTCATATGGCAGGTACAACAGTTGATAGTATTTTCTTAACTGAAATGCCAAATGTTAAAGATTTTGGAGACACTCAAAGCTTAGAAGCTAAGTGGGAAAAATTCATGGATTTACGTGATGATGTATTAAAAGCACTAGAAGTAGCTCGTAACGAAAAAGTAATCGGTAAATCGTTAACTGCTGCAGTAACAATTTATCCAAATGCAGAAGTAGCTGAGCTATTAAATTCAATTCATGAAGACTTCAAACAATTATTAATCGTTTCTCATGTAGAAGTTGCAGATCAAAACGAACAAGCACCTGAATCAGCACAAAAATTCGATACATTAAGTATTGTAGTAACACCTGCTAGTGGTGAAACATGTGAACGTTGTTGGGTTGTAACTGAAGAAGTAGGAAAAGATGAAGCTCATCCTACATTATGCTTACGTTGTGCAAGTGTTGTAAAAGATATGTAAAAAGAAGAGTTGCCTGAGGCACTTAATGAAAGAGTCGAATTTTTTCGGCTCTTTTTATCTATTTGTCGATTACCTCAACCATAAATAATGTTTTACAAATTTGTAAATGTGGGTGTATTAGTGTATTGTATGTATAGTTAGTTGAAAAAATCAAATGAGGGATATATTATGAATTATAAAAATAATCCGAATTGGGATAAATTAACTGATTTAATGAAAAAAAGAATTGAATTAAGAGAAAAAGGATATAGCTATCAAGAAATAGCAGACCTAGAGCATAAAAGTCGATCAAGTATTCAACAAAGTATTAAACGTTCATATTTCCTTTTAGGTATAAAGGAACCGGATATTAAAGGGATCCTTAAAAAAGAAATTGACAAGACCGTTGATATTGATGGTATTCGAAATCAAATGCTTGAGGAATTTAATAAACAAGGAATAAGAGAATTTATAAAAGAAATCGTCAAAAGAGATGATGTAAAAGAAATATTGAAAGAAGAATTTAAAAAAGAATTAGATGAAGAAAAGGATGATCGATAGTAAAATCTTCCTTTTTTATTTTTTGCATTGTATGTATGTATGTGTTGTTGTATTATTAGTTTTGTAAGCGGCACACAAAAAAAGAATTGGGGGAAACAATTTGAAAAATACATTCAAAAAGGTAACTCAAACAGTTTTAGGAATCGCGGTAGCATTACCAATGGTTATTGGAATAGGAGCGACAAATGCAGGTGCAACTTCAGGAGCAGTTACAGCTACAAAATTGTCAGTAAAAGAAAGACCATCGAATAGTTCAAAAACAGTTGGATACCTTGCTAAAAATCAAAAAATTAACTACTCAGGCTACAATAGCACTTATGTAAAAGTTAATTATAAAGGGAAAACAAGATATATTCTTAAAAAATACGTAAAATATGTTCCACCAGTAAAATCAACTACACCTCCTAACTCAACAACGTCATCTAAACCGAGCACACCGCCAAGTACAAATGCCTCGATCGAACAACAAATTTTAGATTTAGTAAATATCGAGCGTGGTAAAGGCGGATTAAAGCCACTAACACTATCGAGCTATTTAAACGGGACAGCACAAAACTGGTCACAAACGATGAGTAATGCACACAGTATGTATCATTCCACTTTAGACTTTAAAGGTGGCTATAAAGGGGAAAATATTGCACAAGGGCAAACGGCAGCAAAAGAAGTTATGACTGATTGGATCAACTCACCAGGACATAGAGCGAATATTATGAGCGCTAACTTTAAACAACTTGGGGTAGGTAAAGTAGGAACATATTGGACACAACAATTTACGGACTGATGAATAACAAAAGTGAAATTCAAGTAATTTTGTGAAATTAGAAAAGAAAAAGGAAGATTGATAGTAAAATCTTCCTTTTTAAAATATTTATTGTGTATGTATGTATTGATGTATTATTGGTTTTGTAAGCGGCACACAAAAAACGAATTGGGGGAAAACAATTTGAAAAATACATTCAAAAAGGTAACTCAAACAGTTTTAGGAATCGCAGTAGCATTACCAATGGTTATTGGAATAGGAGCGACAAATGCAGGTGCAACTTCAGGAGCAGTTACAGCTACAAAATTGTCAGTAAAAGAAAGACCATCAAATAGTTCAAAAACAGTTGGATACCTTGCTAAAAATCAAAAAATAAACTATTCAGGCTACAATAGCACTTATGTAAAAGTTAATTACAAAGGTAAAACAAGATACATCCTTAAAAAATACGTAAAATATGTTCCACCAGTAAAATCAACATCAACTACACCTCTTAACTCAACAACGTCATCTAAACCAAACACACCACCAAGTACGAATGCCTCGATCGAACAACAAATTTTAGATTTAGTAAATATCGAGCGTGGTAAAGGCGGATTAAAGCCACTAACACTATCGAGCTATTTAAACGGGACAGCACAAAACTGGTCTCAAACGATGAGTAATGCACACAGTATGTATCATTCCACTTTAGATTTTAAAGGTGGCTATAAAGGTGAAAACATTGCACAAGGTCAAACGACAGCAAAAGAAGTTATGACTGATTGGATGAACTCACCAGGACATAGAGCGAATATTATGAGTGCTAACTTTAAACAACTTGGTGTAGGTAAAGTAGGAACTTATTGGACACAACAATTTACAGACTGATTTGTTGGTAGGAAGAGTTAGTTAGAAAAGAAAACCCACACTAGGATTTAATTCCTGTGTGGGTTTTCTTTTTATCGTAGGGATTTGTAAAAGTGTATTTTATCATCTCGACTATCTATTAGCCTTATGGATTTATTTTAGTTTCGAATTCGTGAGGAAAAAGAAAATCAGTCCTATATTCATTCGGAATTAGATAATCAGAATAGACCCCATGAACTCCGATTATTTGATAGTGATGATAAATAAATTTATCATTTATTGTATTTACATAAACATTAACATTATTTTGTCTTAAACGACTAATAAATTCTTTATTTACCAAAGTCTCAGGCATTGTGACAACCTTTATTCCTTTGTCTTTAACGAATTCAATTGCTTCATCATTTGTAATATTACCTTGATAAAGCGTCAAAATATAACTTTTAAATGGATAAATATTATTAATAAAGTCATACATTTCAATTGTATATAATTGAGGAATGATACGTTCTAAAACAGAAGGTTCGATTTGATTAACTGTACTTACGATATTAGAAAAAACCTTTATGACTTCATCTTTCGAATTACTTTTTGTATCAGTTACAAGATAAAGATCGGGGTAGATTTTCATTAATCTTACTATTTCTTCAAGTGTAAGTGGATGATATTTTTTATGAATCTTTAGGGATTTAAATTCATTCAAATTTAATGGTTTACCAAGTTTATCAGTTGTGACATGTTGACCTAAAAATGCAAACATATATTCTTTCCAATCGTGCCTTGCTACTAATTGACCGTCAGTTGTAATAACAAAATCTACTTCTACAATTCGATAACCATTTTTGTAACTGTTTTCTAAAGCTTCTTTACTATTTGTAACTCGTTTAGTTCCTTCTAAACCACCTAACCCATGTGCTATGAATTTGTTACCTTCTACCCAATCATATGGATTTGTATGTTTATTGTTTTGTTCAAGAGTTTCGGTTTTTTGTTTTATCGTATATGAATAAGCTCTTTTATGGTATGGGTATACCTCGCTAATGCAGAAAATAACAAATATGAAAGTAAATAAAATGAATAGTCTACGTTTACCTTTCAATTTAAATTCTCCTAAACATTAATATCAACACAATTAGTTTTATCTTTGTTCATAGAACGAAAAATATTCTTTGTCAAATTCATCCTTCATTCTAATTAAGTTTCTAAAGAAGTAAGAAACAATACTCCCTTATGATTGAGCTTTTAATTTAAAAGAAAATCTTACTAACATTTCATTTATTAATGGAAATATCTTTTTCAATTTCCTTTACAGGAAAAAGTTTCACCTATTATCGATTTCGATTTGAGGGAAAAGTATTGGTACATTAATAATTGGGAGTGAAGAAGATGAGGAGCAATGAAATTTTCTATATTAAACAAGAGCTCGAAGTAATTAAAAATGAATTGCTGCATCGTTTATTTTCTGAACCAATAAGCTCTTCGGTGATTGAGTATCACCATTCTATTTATGAAGAGACAAATAAGCATCTTATGCTAGTTGAAGATATGCAAAATGACTTATATGATATTGAGATTGCTTTACAAAAAATTGATAATGGATTGTATGGTTATTGTGAAGTAACTGGGCAATCTATTCCAATTGATAAGTTAAAAATCCTACCAACAGGTCGAACCATGGAGGATTTTAGTTTTGTGAGAAATCATTACTAATACTATTCATTGTATAAAAGTTTCCCCTATGCTAAAATTTTATGAGATATCTAATAAGGTAGGGGATAAATATGGCATATATTATTGCATTCATTGTCATTTTAATTGATCAGCTGACAAAACTTGCGGTTTTAAAGAAGATGTATTATGGAGAAAATATTGAAATTATTAAAAATTTCTTTTACATAACTTCACATCGCAATCGTGGGGCGGCATGGGGAATGCTCCAAGGTAAAATGGGATTCTTTTATTTAATCACATTAGTCTTTGTAGTAGCGGTGATTTATTTTATTCAAAAGCACGCAAAGGGACATCGTTTCCTAGGTCTATCGTTAGGATTGGTATTAGGAGGAGCAATCGGTAATTTCATTGATCGTTTCTTTAGAAAAGAAGTAGTTGATTTTATTCATGTTTATATTTTCAATTATGATTTCCCAGTATTTAATATCGCAGATTCAGCTCTTTGTGTAGGAGTTATTTTATTATTTATTATTACTTTATTGGAAGATAAAAGAGGAGTTAAGAAATGACAGTTTTTGCTTTTACAGTTCAAGAGGATCAACATTTAGAAAGAATCGATACATTTATTGCGGCCAAAAATGATGAGTGGTCAAGATCGCAGGTTCAAATATGGTTAAAAGAAGATTTTGTATTAGTGAACGGTGATAAAATTAAACGTAATTATAAAGTAAAACAAGGCGATGAAATATCAGTTTCAGTACCTGATCCGAAGCCATTAGAAGTGATAGCTGAAGATATCCCACTGGAAATTTATTACGAAGATTCTGATGTAATCGTTGTAAATAAACCACGTGGTATGGTTGTGCATCCTGCATTAGGTCATGAAACGGGTACTTTAGTTAATGCGCTAATGTATCATTGTAAAGATTTGTCTGGTATTAACGGTATATTAAGACCTGGTATTGTTCATCGAATTGATAAAGATACTTCAGGATTATTAATGGTTGCCAAAAATGATGTAGCTCACGAAAAGCTTGCAGAGCAATTACGTGAAAAAACGACTGTACGTAAATATATTGCAATTGTACATGGCGTTATTCCTCATGAGGAAGGCACAATTGATGCACCAATTGGACGAGATAAGAGTGATCGTCAAAGTATGACAGTTACTGATGAAAATAGTAAAGAAGCAGTTACTCATTTTAGAGTTTTAGAGCACTTTGAAGAGTTTACATTAGTAGAATGTCAGCTTGAAACAGGTCGTACGCATCAAATTCGCGTTCATATGAAATACATTGGATTCCCATTAGCTGGTGATCCTAAATATGGTCCACGTAAAACATTAGATATTGATGGTCAAGCTCTACATGCAGCTGTGTTAGGATTTAAACATCCTAGAACAAATGAGTATTTAGAGTTCTCATCACCTATTCCAAAAGTACTAGAAAATATTATTGAACATTTACGTAGATAACTGTTGACAATCATTGTGGCATAGGTCATAATGAGGACAGTTGAATGAACCTTTAACACAACCCCGTGAGGTTGAGAAGGAAGCGGAAAAAATGAAAAGGGATAATTGTATCCTTTTACGCTACCCTCTTGTCCATCGGGCAAGAGGGTTTTTTGCTTCTACAAATTAAAAGTAGGAGGTAAGGTAAATGACTGAAAAAGCAATCATCTTAGACGAACTTGCAATTAGACGTGGTCTAACAAGAATTGCACATGAAATGCTAGAGAATAACAAAGGCATTGAAAACATTGTTTTAGTAGGAATTAAAACAAGAGGTGTTTATTTAGCAAAACGAATTGCAGATCGAATTAAACAAATTGAAGGTAAAGATGTAATCATGGGTGATTTAGATATTACACTTTATCGAGACGATTTATCAACAAAGACAGAAAACAAAGAACCATTAGTGAGGGGTTCAAATGTTCCTGTTGACCTAACAAACAAAAAAGTAATTTTAGTTGATGATGTGCTTTACACTGGTAGAACAGTTCGTGCCGCAATGGACGCTGTTATGGACCTAGGTAGACCGGCACAAATTCAATTAGCAGTATTAGTAGATCGAGGACACCGTGAACTTCCAGTAAGAGCTGACTATGTTGGTAAAAATATTCCAACATCGAGTAATGAAAAAGTAGTCGTAGCTTTAAAGGAAACAGATGACCACGATAAAGTAAGTATATTTGAAAAATAAAAGTCCCTTTTAAATTTGGTCCAGAGAGGCTAACAAAGGGTCTAGTTAGTTGCTGCCTTCTAAGCAACGTATTGGACTCTTTGTGTATAATCACAAAGAGTTTTTTTATTGGGAAAAATGGAGGAATCAACATGATAAAACAAAAACCTGTACTTGAGATAAATGAAAAACCGAATTTAGGTCAATGGTTTTTCCTGAGCTTACAACATTTATTCGCAATGTTTGGTTCTACAGTGTTAGCGCCAATCTTAATCGGAATTAATCCTTCAATCGCACTAATATCAAGTGGAATTGGAACAATCGTATTCGTCCTAATCACTAGAGGAAAAGTGCCATCATACCTAGGGTCATCATTCGCTTTCATAGCTCCAATGATTTATGCGAAAACAAATTTAGAACCTGGTGCAGCGTTCGTAGGAGTTTTCATTACAGGTATTATTTACGCAGTCATCGCACTGATCATAAACAAAGTAGGCGTGAAATGGTTGTTCAGAGTATTACCACCAATCGTTGTTGGACCGGTAATCATCGTAATCGGTTTAAGCTTATCATCGGTAGCAGTTGGAATGGCAATGAACGGAGCAAATCATAAATACAGCTCAACATCAATCTCAATCGCATTAATAACACTAGCAATCACAATCATAACAGCATTATTCACAAGGGGTTTCTTATCAGTCATACCAATACTAGTAGGAATTATCGGTGGATATATTACTTCAATCTTCTTTGGAGTAGTAGATTTCACAGGAATTGAAAAAGCACACTGGATAGCAGTACCCGATTTCTCGGTACCGTTTGTTAACTACACACCACATGTCACATTCCAGTTACTAATGATCTTTGTACCAGTAGCAATCGTGACAATCTCAGAACATATAGGACACCAAGTAGTACTTGGAAGTGTTGTAAATAAAGATTTAATTAAAGATCCTGGATTAGATAAGTCATTATTCGGGGATGCAGTTTCAACAATGATTGCAGGTCTAATCGGTGGACCTACAACAACAACTTACGGTGAAAACATCGGAGTTCTAGCAATTACAAGAGCATACAGCGTATACCTGTTCATAGGTGCTGCAACCTTCGCCATGGTATTCGGATTCATCGGAAAAATATCAGCAGTGATTAGCTCAATACCAACACCTGTAATGGGTGGTATCTCAATCCTACTTTTCGGAATCATCGCTTCAAGCGGATTACGAGTACTTGTAGAAAACAAAACAGATTTCTCGAAACAACGTAACTTAATCATCGCTTCAGTAATCTTAGTACTAGGAATTGGTGGAGCAGCAATACACATTGGTAAGACATTCGCACTAGAAGGAATGGCATTATCAGCTCTAATCGGAGTAGTCCTAAATTTAGTACTACCAGAAAATATTGGTGGCGATCGTAAAATTGAAAAAGATCAAAACGATAATAGCTTAGCTTCATAAATGACAATTAAGTGGGGCATTCTTACAAAGAATAGAGTGCTCCAGAAATAAAACGGATGAAATTCATTTAGGGGGAAGACGGATGAATCATTTATTAACCATGTCTGATTTAACAATAGAAGAAATTCAAGATTTGCTAAACCAAGCTCAAAACTTTGCAAATGGAGAAATAAGTAGCCTGAAACGTCAGACATTTGTTGCAAATTTGTTTTTTGAGAATAGTACGAGAACTCGCTTCAGTTTTGAAGTAGCACAGAAGAAACTTGGTCTTGAGGTCATTAACTTAGCTGTTGAAAGCTCAAGTATTCAAAAAGGTGAAACTTTATATGACACAGTTAAAACACTTCAAGCAATTGGAGTTGAAGCAGTTGTAATACGTCACACTGAAGACGAGTATTTTCAAGAAATTAAAGATGCTGGAATGCCAATCCTGAATGCCGGCGATGGATGTGGAAATCACCCAACACAATGCTTACTTGACTTACTAACAATCAAACAAGAATTTGGTAGCTTTGAAGGATTAAAAGTAGCAATAGCTGGGGACTTAAGACATTCAAGAGTTGCTCGCTCTAATGCTGAAGCACTAACGAGACTTGGAGCAAAAGTATACTTCGCAAGTCCAGATGAATGGAAAGACGATAAAAATACTTATGGAACATATAAAAATTTAGACGAATTAGTTGAAGAAGTTGATGTGATGATGCTACTGAGAGTACAGCATGAAAGGCATGACGGAAAAACTAATCACATAATGGAAAATTACTTACAAAACCATGGACTAACAATTGAAAGAGAAGCAAAAATGAAACCTAATAGTATCATCATGCATCCAGCTCCATTTAATCGAGATGTAGAAATTGCGAGTGAATTAGTAGAGTGCGAGCGATCAAGAATCTTTAAGCAAATGGAAAATGGTGTATATGTACGAATGGCTGTTTTAAAAAGAGCCTTACCAACAGTATGGGGAGAGATGAAAAATGAAGTACTTGTTTAAAAACGGTGTCATCTTACAAGAAAATGGTGAACTTCTAAATAGAGACGTATTAGTCGTTAATGGAAAAATTTCAGTGATCGCTGAAACAATCGTTGATGAAGATGCAGTACAAATTGAGTTAAACGGCAAATTACTTTCAGCCGGTTTAATAGATGTTCATGTTCATCTTCGCGAGCCAGGTGGTGAACATAAGGAGACAATCGAAACAGGTACCAAAGCAGCAGCAAGAGGTGGATTTACATCAATTGCAGCAATGCCAAATACTCGTCCAGTACCAGATACAATCGAACACTTAACAGCTTTAAATAAGAAAATAGAAGAAACAGCAGTTGTAAACGTATTACCATATGCATCAATTACAATACGACAAGCTGGTGAAGAGCAAACAGACTTTGAAGGCTTAAAAGAAAATGGAGCATTTGCTTTCACAGATGATGGTGTAGGAGTTCAATCTGCTGAAATGATGTACAAAGCAATGCAAAAAGCTGCAGAGCTAAACGTATCAATCGTTGCACACTGTGAAGAAAACACACTAATTCAAAAAGGTTGTGTTCACGAAGGCAAGTTTTCAAAAGAAAATGGCTTAAATGGAATCCCTTCAATTTGTGAAAGTGTTCAAATTGCTCGAGATGTTTTACTAGCTGAAGCTACAGGATGTCATTATCATGTTTGCCATATCAGTACAAAAGAATCAGTAAGAGTAGTACGCGATGCTAAACGAGCTGGTATAAATGTAACTGCTGAGGTTTCTCCACACCATTTAATTCTTTGTGAAGATGATATCCCAGGCTTAGATACAAATTTCAAAATGAATCCACCTTTAAGAAGTGCAATCGACAGAGACGCATTAATTGAAGGATTAATGGATGGAACAATCGACATGATTGCAACAGATCATGCACCTCATACAGCTGAGGAAAAAGCACAAGGAATGCAATTAGCACCATTTGGAATTGTAGGATTAGAAACAGCATTTCCATTATTAAACACACACTTTGTTGAAACAGGGAAAATGACATTACAGCAATTAATCAACTTTTTAACAACTAAACCTGCTGAAGTTTTTAACTTAAACAGAGGAAAAATTGAAGTTGGAGCGGTGGCAGACTTAACTGTAATCGACTTAGAGTTAGAAGAGGAAATCGATTCAACAACATTCCTTTCAAAAGGTAAAAACACACCATTTGATGGCTGGAATTGTAAAGGTTGGCCGGTAATGACAATGGTAAATGGCAAATTAGTATATGAAAGAGAGGAACTAACAGTATGATGCGTCAATTAATATTAGAAGACGGTACAGTTTTTGTAGGAGAAGGATTTGGTAGCGAAGTTGAAACAACAGGAGAAATAGTATTTACAACAGGTATGACAGGATATCAAGAAGTATTAACTGACCCATCTTACTGTGGACAAATCGTAACATTCACTTACCCATTAGTAGGTAACTACGGAATCAATTTAGAGGATTTTGAAAGTATCGTACCAGCAGTTCACGGCTTAATTGTAAAGGAATATGCTGAGCACCCATCAAATTTCCGAAACAAAATGAGCTTAGATCAATACTGTAAAGACAAAGGAATCCCAGGTCTAGCAGGAATCGATACACGTATGTTAACGAAAAAGTTACGTGAAGTTGGAACGATGAAAGGTAAGTTCTGCAGCATGGAAGCAAATGTTGATGAAGTAGTTGCAGAATTAGCAAACACACCGTTATTCACAAATCATGTAGAGCGAGTTTCTACACACAAACCATATAGAAGTCCAGGTAGAGGACACCGAGTGGTTTTAGTAGATTTCGGTATGAAACACGGTATCTTAAGAGAATTAACAAATCGTAAATGTGACGTTACAGTTGTGCCTTATAATGTATCGGCAAAAGAAATATTCTTACTAGCTCCAGATGGAATTATGTTAAGTAATGGACCTGGAGATCCAAAAGATGTTCAAGTAGCAATCGAAATGATTAAAGAAGTAGTTGGTAAAGTACCATTATTCGGAATTTGCTTAGGTCACCAATTATTCGCTCTAGCAAATGGAGGAAATACTTCAAAACTTAAATTCGGACACCGTGGAGCTAACCATCCAGTTAAGCATTTAGAAACAGGAAAAGTAGCAATCACTTCACAAAACCACGGTTATGCTGTAGAAACAGAGTCAATTGAAGGAACTGACTTAGAAGTAACACATGTTGCATTAAATGATGGAACAGTAGAAGGACTTAAACACAAGAAATACCCAGCTTTCACAGTACAATATCACCCAGAAGCATCACCAGGACCTGAAGATGCAAACTACTTATTTGACGAATTTATTAGCATGATGGAAGCACAGAAGAGAGAGGGGAACTTACAATGCCAAAACGCGTAGACATAAAAACAATCTTAGTAATCGGATCAGGACCAATCATAATCGGTCAAGCAGCAGAATTTGACTATGCTGGAACTCAGGCTTGTCAGGCATTGAAAGAAGAAGGATACAAAGTAATTCTTGTAAACTCAAACCCTGCAACAATTATGACAGATGTACAAACAGCAGATAAAGTATACATCGAGCCACTAACAGTAGATTTCGTTAGTCGAATCATTCGTAAAGAACGCCCAGATGCACTATTACCGACATTAGGTGGTCAAACAGGACTTAATCTAGCGGTAGAATTAGATAAATCTGGCGTATTAAAAGAGTGTGGAGTAAAAATATTAGGAACAACTCTAGAAGCGATTAACCGTGCAGAAGACCGCGATCTATTCAGAACGTTAATGAACGACTTAAACGAGCCAGTACCAGAAAGTGTAATCATCCATACTTTAGAAGAAGCATATGACTTCGTAGCAGAAATTGGCTACCCAGTTATCGTAAGACCTGCCTTTACTCTTGGAGGAACAGGCGGAGGAATTTGTAATGATGAAGAAGATTTAAAAGAAATCGTAGCAAGTGGATTAAAAAATAGCCCAGTAACACAATGTTTATTAGAAAAAAGTATCGCTGGTTTCAAAGAAATTGAGTATGAAGTAATGCGCGATGCAAATGACCATGCGATTGTAGTATGTAACATGGAAAACATCGACCCAGTTGGTGTTCATACAGGAGATTCAATCGTAGTAGCTCCATCTCAAACATTAAGTGACCGCGAATATCAAATGCTACGAAATGTATCATTAAAAATCATTCGTGCACTAGGAATCGAAGGTGGATGTAACGTACAGCTTGCACTAGATGCGGATAGCTTCCAATACTATGTAATCGAAGTAAACCCACGTGTATCACGTTCAAGTGCACTAGCTTCAAAAGCAACAGGTTACCCGATTGCAAAATTAGCAGCGAAAATCGCAGTAGGCTTAACACTAGATGAAATGATTAACCCAGTTACAAAGAAAACTTATGCTTGCTTCGAGCCAGCATTAGACTATATTGTATCAAAAATTCCACGTTGGCCATTTGATAAGTTCGAAACTGCAAACCGTCAGTTAGGAACACAAATGAAAGCAACTGGAGAAGTAATGGCGATCGGTAGAACACTTGAAGAGTCATTATTAAAAGCGGTTCGCTCACTAGAATTAGGAGTAAGTCACATCGAACTTAACGCAGTAAAAGAACTGTCTAAAGAAGAAAAGATTGCTCGCATGGCAAAAGCTGACGATGAAAGATTATACATTGTTGCTGAAGCAATGAGAACTGGTATGACATTAGAAGAAATACACTCAATTACAAAAATTGATTTCTTCTTCCTACACAAAATTGAAAACATCATTAAAATGGAAAAACAAATTGAAGAAAACCATTTTGAACTAGATGTACTTTTAAAAGCTAAGAAAATGGGCTTCAGTGATGATTACATCGCAGCGAAATGGAATGCAACAAATAGAGAAATTTACGACTTTAGAAAACAAAATCAAATCGTTCCAGTATATAAAATGGTTGATACATGTTCTGCTGAGTTTGAATCTACAACTCCATACTTCTACGGAACATATGAAATCGAAAACGAATCAATCGTAACGGATAAAACAAGTGTAGTAGTACTAGGATCTGGTCCAATTCGAATCGGTCAAGGTATTGAATTTGACTATGCAACAGTACATTGTGTAAGAGCAATTAAAGAAGCTGGATACGAAGCAATCATCATCAACAACAACCCAGAAACAGTTTCAACTGACTTCAGTATCTCAGACAAACTTTATTTCGAGCCTTTAACGATTGAAGACGTAATGCACATTATCGATTTAGAAAAACCAATGGGTGTAGTCGTACAATTCGGTGGTCAAACAGCAATTAACCTAGCAGCTAAATTAGTAGAACGTGGTGTAAAAATTCTTGGAACTTCACTAGAAGATTTAGATCGTGCAGAAGACCGTGACAAGTTTGAAGAGGCACTTCAACAATTAGGTGTACCACAACCTCTAGGTAAAACAGCAATGACACCTGAAGAAGCAGCGGCAATCGCTGATGAAATTGGTTACCCAGTATTAGTAAGACCATCGTATGTACTAGGTGGGCGTGCAATGGAGATTGTATATCACCGTGAAGAAATTCTTCACTACATGCAAAATGCAGTAAAAATTAATCCAGAACACCCAGTACTAGTTGACCGTTACCTAACTGGTAAAGAAATTGAAGTAGATGCAATTTCAGATGGAATCGATGTATACATCCCAGGTATTATGGAGCATATCGAACGAGCTGGAGTTCACTCTGGAGATTCAATCGCAGTATATCCAACACAAAATGTATCAGATGCTGCGAAACAAAAATTAATCGAATACACAATTAAACTAGCAAAAGGCTTAAATATCAAAGGGTTACTAAACATCCAGTTTGTTGTAACAGATAAAGATGAAGTATTCGTACTAGAAGTAAACCCAAGATCAAGCCGTACAGTACCATTCTTAAGTAAAATTACAAATGTACCAATGGCGAATATTGCAACGAAAGTAATTCTTGGTCAAACATTAGCATCATTCGGATATGCAACAGGCTATCACCCAGAAGGAAATGAAGTTTATGTAAAAGCACCAGTGTTCTCTTTCGCTAAACTACGCTCAGTAGATATAACATTAGGCCCTGAAATGAAATCAACAGGAGAAGTAATGGGTAAAGATGTAAGTCTTCAAAAAGCATTATACAAAGCATTAATAGCTGCTGGAATGCAAATCCCAACTCACGGATCAGTTATCATTACAGTAGCTGATAAAGATAAAGAAGAAGTAGTAGATATCGCAAAACGCTTCCATGAAATTGGATTTACAGTATTCGGTACAGAAGGAACTAAAAATCATTTAGAAAACCACGGTGTACCAGTTAAAGCAGTAAATAAAATTAATGAGCATGAAGACAATATGCTAGACATGATTAAGCGCGGAGATGCACAGTTTGTTATCAACACTTTAACAAAAGGTAAAAAACCAGCTCGTGATGGTTTCAGAATTCGCCGTGAATCAGTTGAAAATGGAGTTGTTTGCTTAACTTCACTAGATACAGCAACTGCGATTCTATCAGTAATTGAAAGCTTAACATTCTCAACTGCTGCTCTAACAAACAAAGAAATGAAGGCTGGCGTATTAGTATGATAAAAAAAGAACTCATGACAATTGTCTCAAACAGAGAAATTGCCCATCAAATTGTCGAAATGACATTAAAAGGTGAACTTGTTCAGGAGATGCACTCTCCTGGGCAGTTCGTCCATATAAAAGTGACTGGTGGACTAACACCACTATTAAGAAGACCAATCAGTATATGTTCGATCGACAAAGAGAAAAGTGAGTTCACGATGATATTCCGCGCAGAAGGTGAAGGAACAAAACTTTTAAAAGAAGCAAGCGTTGGACAACAGGTTGATGTATTAGGTCCTCTAGGTCATGGGTATGATGTTGAAACTCTTTCAGAAGGAGATACAGCACTACTTGTTGGTGGTGGAATTGGAGTACCTCCAATGTATGAACTTTCTAAGCAATTTAAAGCACGTGGTGTAAATGTCATTCATGTACTAGGATTTGCATCAAGCAATGTAGCTTTTTATGAAAAAGAGTTCTCAGAATTAGGTCCAACTTACATGGCAACAGTAGATGGAACTTTAGGTACGAAAGGATTCGTAACAGATGTAATTCGTGAAAAAGGACTTCAATTTGATCAATACTTTGCATGTGGTCCAACAGTAATGTTAAAAGCATTACAACAGCAGTATAAAGGTATGAAAGATGGCTTTATATCACTTGAAGAACGCATGGGCTGTGGAATTGGCGCTTGTTTCGCATGTGTATGCCATACTGAAGACGGTTCATATCGTAAAATTTGTAGCGATGGACCAGTATTCCAAGCTGAGGAGGTAGTACTATGATTTCATTACAAACAAAACTTCCTGGCTTAGATTTAAAAAATCCTATTATGCCAGCTTCTGGTTGCTTCGGTTTTGGTAGAGAGTTTGCAAATCTATACGATCTAAGCATTCTTGGAGCGATTATGATAAAAGCAACAACAGTTGAAACAAGATACGGAAATGAAACACCTCGTGTAGCTGAAACGCAAGCGGGGATGTTAAATGCAATCGGACTTCAAAACCCTGGTTTAGAAAAAGTAATTAACGAAGAATTAAAATGGTTATCAAATTATGATGTACCGATCGTAGCAAATATTGCTGGATCTACTATAGAAGACTACGTAAAAGTTGCTAAAGAAATATCAAAAGTAAGTAATGTAAAAGCATTAGAATTAAACATCTCTTGTCCAAATGTAAAATGTGGTGGGATTGCATTTGGAACAGATGCAGCAACAGCGGCAGAAGTGACAAAGAAAGTTAAAGAAGTAAGCGAAGTTCCGCTTTACGTAAAATTATCACCTAATGTAACGAACATTGTTGAGATCGCAAAAGCAATTGAAAATGCAGGTGCAGATGGTTTAACAATGATCAATACATTACTAGGAATGAGACTAGATTTAAGAACGGGAAAACCGATTCTTGCAAATAAAACTGGTGGATTATCTGGTCCTGCAATTAAACCAGTAGCAATTCGAATGATTCATGATGTAAGTCAAGTAGTAAACATCCCGATTATCGGAATGGGTGGCGTTATGAACGCAGAAGATGCACTAGAATTTTTCCTAGCAGGAGCAAGTGCAATCGGTGTAGGAACGGCAAACTTTGTTGATCCATTCGCTTGTCCAACTATCATTGAAGAACTACCAGAAGTACTACACAAATATGGATATCAGTCGATTGAAGAATGTATTGGAAGGAGCTGGAAACAACATGTCATCACAAGTGGTCATCGCGCTTGATTTTTCATCAAAAGATGAAGTTATGAATTTTGTAAAAAAATTTCAACAGTCTCTATATGTAAAGGTAGGGATGGAGTTATTTTACAAAGAGGGTCCAGCGATCATTACGGAACTAAAAGAATTAGGACATCAAATCTTCTTAGATTTGAAGCTTCATGATATTCCAAATACAGTAAAACATGCAATGAAAAATATCGCATCTTTAGAAGTCGATATGACGAATGTCCATGCAGCTGGTGGAACGAAAATGATGAAAGCAGCATTAGAAGGACTAGAAGAAGGCACGCCTGCCGGTAAAAAAAGACCTCTACTAATTGCTGTAACACAACTTACAAGCACATCAGAAGAGCAAGTAATCCACGAACAAGGACTTTCATCATTAAAGGATTCAATTAAACTTTATGCTGCTATTACAGAAGAAAGTGGACTAGATGGTGTAGTCTGCTCTCCACTAGATGTAGAGTTAGTAAAAGCAGCAGTAGAAGGCGACTTTATCACTGTAACACCTGGCATTCGTCTAGCAGACAATAGTGTAGACGATCAAGTACGTGTAACAACACCAGCGAAAGCTAGACAATTAGGAAGTAGCTATATTGTAGTAGGACGCAGTATTACAAAAAGCGAAAATCCAGTAGAAGCATATGAAGAAATAGTAGCACAATGGGAGGGCGTAACAATATGAAAAAAAATATCGCAGCAAACTTACTAAGCATTGGGGCAGTAAGCCTTCAACCTGAAAATCCATTTACTTGGGCATCAGGAATCAAATCTCCAATCTATTGTGATAATCGCCTAACTCTTGGCTATCCAGAAATTCGCAAAAACATTGCAAAAGGTTTAGTAGAATTAATTCAAACTAAATTTGGTAACGTAGATGTAATCGCAGGAACTGCAACTGCAGGTATTCCTCACGCAGCATGGACAAGTGATTTAATGGAATTACCAATGGTATATGTACGTAGCTCAGCAAAAGGACACGGCAAAGGAAATCAAATCGAAGGCCCAATCCAAACTGGACAAAAAGTAGTTGTAGTAGAAGACTTAATCTCAACTGGCGGCAGCGTAATTACATGCGTTGATGCTCTTCGCGAAGCAGGTTGCGAAGTTTTAGGAGTAGTATCAATCTTTACTTACAATCTACCAGCAGCGGTTGAAAAATTCACTGCAAATGACGTAACATATGACTCACTAACTGACTATGACACTTTAGTTGAAGTAGCAAAAGAACAAGGCTCAATCGAAGAAGAACACGTAGCAAAACTAACAGCATGGAGAAAAAATCCACAAGATGCTAGTTGGATGACTGTAGAAGTTTAATACTTAGAGTAGGAAAGATGACTTTTTTGAAGTCATCTTTTTTTGTTTGTTTTTTGCTGAAATTTTAGATAGGAAGAAAGTGCAAATAAAATGATGGGAGCTGCAATTAAATTTGAGAGGAGTGCAAATATACAAGAGATGCAAATAAAAAAGGCGAAAGTGCAAATAAAATGGTGGGGGCTGCAATTAAATGAGAGAGGAATGCAAATAAAAAAAGAGGTGCAAATAAAAAAGGTGAAAGTGCAAATAAAATGGTGGGGGCTGCAATTAAAACAGTGAGGAGTGCAAATAAAAAAAGAGGTGCAAATAAAAAAGGTGAAAGTGCAAATAAAAATATCAAAAGTGCAATTAAAATCATAAAAACTGCAAACAAAAAGTTCAAAAGTGCAAATAAGTTCTAGAAAAGCTCGAAGAAATATGAAATAGTTTGATAAAGAATGTGTGGAAAACAAATAAACAGTAGGAAAAGTAATTAAAATTGTACAATCTCACACAAAATGGCTCCATTTTTATAATAATTTTGGATTTGAAATTACAATCTTAGGAGAAATAGCAGCTGTTGTCGCTCAACGGTAATAATAAATAAAATAATCTTATTATGTGAACAGAATGCGTGTGTTAAACAAGATGATAAGGAGCAACTGTGACGTTATTCATGACTAACTTTTCATTGAAGCTTCAGTTACTATTTAAATTTGTGCTAAACAAAAAAGTACCACTGGGACGGTCCTCGGCGAATATACACTTCTAAGCGTTGTTTGAATATGATGGGTGTATATGGAAATTAATACTTGATGTTGAAAAGAGGTATATTATGGATCATTTTTCGGGGACGTCCATTCAACAAACTGACACAGGACCATCAGACAGTGTTGTTAAAATGTTAATTCAACGGATAAATGAAGATCAAACAGAACATGAATATCGATCGATTAATGAGTTTGAAAGTATTTTGCGAAATAATATCATTTTAAGTGCAAGAGCTATGTATCAAAGTAGGATAAATTTTGCAGTATTTGCAAAATCTCGATGTAATCCAATGTACTGGCAATTAATGGGTACCGGAGGGTTTCTATTAAGGCAAGGTGTGAAACCTTCTGACGCGATTAAAGATATTTTCATTAACAGTCCATATTATGCTTTTGAATGCGCAACGGCAATGGTCATTATCTTTTACAATGCGGTCCTAAATCTTATTGGTGAAAACCTATTTAATCAAATTTTTCAAAACATCTATTTATATGGCTGGCACGCTGATCCTGACTTAGGAATAAGTGCACAATATGCCCCTATTATTCCTGGAGATGTCGTATATTTTAATAATCCAGATTTTTCTTTTCTAACCCCTGAGTGGAGAGGAGAAAATGCCGTTGTTTTAGGAGATGGTACGTTTTTCGGGCACGGATTAGGGATCATGCCAGCTGAGCAAATAATTTTTAATCTAAATAGAATGAGAAGACCAGGAGCATTCCGCTCAGCCTACCTGACAAATTCAGTTACAAGACCTAATATTAATCAATTGGCCAAATTATCGAATTGGCAACGAGACTCTTCGTTTAATAAACAGAAGAGCATAGTCATCCATCATAATGAAAGTTCGATATCATTTGATTATTATAAGTACTTGTTAAGTTTGTTTACAAATATTTAATAATAATTTTGTCTATGAATCGACTACTTCGGTGGTCTTTTTTTATGGAACTGAGAGGACAAATGTAAAATAGTCATAAGCATCTATTCGATCAGTGACAATGATCTTTATTAGGAGTTATTTAAGAAAATTAGTTTAACAAGCCACTTTCCTAAATTTAAAAAAGCTAAGAGGCCTTCTCTTAGCTTTTTCATATTTGTGGTTTGAAAAGATGTAGTTTTTTTATTTGATAAATGTACTAGGCATTACAACGAGAACTACCTCTCCGCGAGCACAAAGAATATCGTTTGCAAATAGTTCTGTATGAACTTTCCATCTTTTAGGATGGATTTCTTCGACAGTTCCAATTGCTTTTAGTGGTACATCTTGTGGAGTTGGAGCTACAAATTCCACATTGAGTTTAGCAGTAACAAATCTAGGTGGAATTGATCCATCACCAATTTCATTCCCATTCTTACGGTGTAAAGCAAGTGCGGCAGACCCTGACCCGTGGCAATCAATTAATGAGGCAATTAGCCCACCATAAATAAAACCTGGAATTCCTATGTATTTTGATTCAGGTGTAAAGACCGTAACCGTATTATCACCTTGCCAACCAGTTCGAAGATGGTGACCATCTTTATTTAATCGACCGCATCCATAACACCAAGCGAAATCATCTGGGTAAACATCTTGTATTGCTTTTTCAATTATTTCTTCCATCATTTATCCTCCTTAATAATGCATAAGTAAATCCAACGAAATATGAGCGTGGGCTTTGTCATGTTGTACTTTAAATATATATAAGGTCTTTCTAATACACAACGGTTTACTGATAATCCTGCTAATAAATGATAAGATTAGAACTTTAATTTTTGCTTTCAGAGAATTAAAGATTAATAGCTTACTTTATTTACTTTTTTGCGTATTTAAAAACGCAACAGTCTTTTACACACATTTAAGTTTTTTCTTTTTAATTAGCCCCTCAATTTTATGATTCACTTCCATTAGTCTTATACCTTAACCATTTGTCTATCTCACTTTTAATAAATCTTTCTTGGTCATCGATTTTTAAATAAGGTATAAACTGATACCTGTCATAGGCACCACTTTCTGATGCTCTTGCTTTCGAAATGACATCTTCTTCAATTATTTTGTCAATTGAATCCACACTAATATTTAAATATTTAGATAGGTCCTTTTTTGTCATTAAGGTATTAGGTGAAATTACTTTTTGTTGTAACAACGTAATATCTTTTACAGTAGTTGTTACAGTATGATTAAACAGGATTGCAGCAGATACTATTGATATTCCAAGGATTAATGCAGTAAAAATATAAGTCGATTGTTTCATATAAACGCTCCTTTTCTAGTAAAAATATCCAATAATTGTTAGTTTATTTAGTATAATTCTTAGATTTTTTTAATCTAAATTCCTGCTTGATAATAAATATAAATTTTAAGCAATTTAAAAACACGTACATAATCGCATAAAATGAACGTCTTACTAGCATGTTGAACTATTAAATATAAAACTAGGTTCTGTTAAAGTGAAGTAGCATAAAACATATAATTCCTTATTCTATGAAAACCGTTAATTGCTCATCCTCTATTCGCTATATTGCATTTTAGTTCAATTTAGATTTACTAAATAAAAGAAGGTATTTCTATTACAGTAAGGAATATTATCTAATTCGGTATATGTATAAAGGAGGTCTACTTTTTATGAAACTAATTGATCCTACAACTCATATGGATTGGGTAGCACCACATTCTATTGAGTGGTATAAGCAACTTGCTAACTTATATGGAGAATACTCCTATACTTGGGATTCCACACTAACAGAGCCAAACGTAGAGACTAATTTTATAGAAGAAGTTACACAAATGATCGTTAATAAAAGGGTGTTAGATGTCGGATGCGGACACGGGGAATTCACTCTTATTTGTAGTTCAATTGCTAAAGAAATTGTGGGTTTTGATGTAACAGAGGATTTCATTAAAAATGGAAATAAGAACAAAAAACAAAACGTATTTTTTGTGGTTGGTAATATTAAAGATGGCCTGCCTTTTGAATCGGGTGAATTTGATTGTGCATACAATCGAAAAGGACCTACAACTGCATATCTCGAACTGAATCGTGTAGTAAAAAATGGTGGGAAAATTCTTGGGCTTCACCCTGGTGATAATTTAGGATCTGAATTACCCTTGTTATTTCCTAATCTATTTGAATCCAATTCTGAAGGAACACCAATTTTAGATAATTTAAAGGAAAAACTTAATCTTGGCAGATATGCTTATTTCGAGATTCAAATTGTGAAAAGTATTGAATTTTTGCACACACCTAATGATGTTTTTAAACTACGCTGTTTTGGACAAAAACCAATAATATATAAGAGTTTAATTGAAGAAAATTATTCGAAAGTAAAACAAATATTTGAACAAAATGCTACTAAAGATGGGTTACCAATTACTTTTTCTCGTTACATTGTAAGAGCAACTGTTTAATTAAAATGAATAGATTCTTTATTTTACTAACTACTACGACTAATTAGAGACCACCTTAATCGACTTCTTACTATGAAACTAACACAATGTACTAGTTACATAAAAGGACATTACACATTTATTCCAAATAAAATGTGTAATGTCCTATAAATATCTATCACTAAATTTTTACTTGTTTCATTTTTTACTCTTAAGCATTTCTAGTTTCTCGAATATGATCCAAAATAGACTGTTCAACCGTCTCATTGAAATCATTTATTCTTGTATTCAAGAAGAATGCATCGATCCAGCTCCACAATAAGGAGCATGCTGTTAAACCTAGAAAAATATAAAATAATAAATTAATTGTATCATTGTATAATAAAATAATAATTGCAGTTAAAGGTAACATGATTGATAAAAACATTGCACTACCATATTTAAAGTCTTCAGTATAGAAACGATGTGCTCCCCAAAAATGAAGTCCTGCCCATAAACCCCAAGCAGCTTCTTTGTTTTTCATTTTTTTCAACATTTCTGTTTCTAAAAATCCAAGTTCTTCTAAAGTAAGATCTTTTTTATTAAGATTACTTTTGAATTTAATCATGAAAATTACTCCTTAGCAGAAGCGATTTCTGAATTTTTCTTAGCATTTTTAATTAAACGAATTTCAGAAATGATTTCATTTTCAATTTTTTCATTTGTGTTCTTGATCATTCCATTGATTAAGAATAAATCAATTAATGTCCAAATTCCTAAACCACCTAATGTTAGTAACATTGCAACAGCAGAACCTGTTTTACCTAAATAAAAACGGTGTCCACCCATACTGCCTAAAAATAACCATAATATCCATGTTGCTCCAGATGACTTCTTCTTCTTAGTCATTTCTGAACTTAAAAGCTGTAAATCTTCAGATGAGAGATCTTGTTTTTGTAAAATAGACATAAAATTTCCCCTTTAATCAAATTTTAATACAAATATAAATTATACACTAAAAATGTAACATTTTGTAATTAATTTAAAAATACGGAAATAAATCAAAAAAATTTAAAGATTCTAATTAATGATGAAGTATTAAAAGAACACAAATGGTTTATTTCAGTTTACTAACGCTGTTTTATATATAATAAAATAGGATTTATTAACATTTGATGATGGATTAAATGTCTAATTATTTTAAAATAGATAAATCAAAATATTTGATTTATTAATTAATAAGTTTTTATACTTTTCATACAATTGAAGAGAATGAAACTATTGAATTGGAGGGGCATGTATGTCAATCGCAAAACAATTTCTTTCAAATAGTTTAAAAGAATTCCAAGGAATAAAAAAGCTAGGTGATCGTTCTATAGATCAGTTGGATAATGAGGAGCTTCATTGGCATCCAACTAGTGAATCGAATAGTATTTCCATTATTGTTAAGCATTTAAGTGGTAATATGATCTCGAGATTTACAGATTTTATGACGACAGATGGTGAAAAACCATGGAGAAATCGTGATGTTGAATTTGAGGGCAATTACAAATCTAAAGATGACCTATTAACTGATTGGAATAAAGGGTGGAATGTTGTTTTTAACACAATTGAGAGTTTAAAAGAAGAGGATGTACTAAAAACGGTTAAAATACGTGGTGAAGAACATACCGTGTTACAGGCAATACATAGGCAAATAAGTCATTACGGTTACCATATTGGTCAAATTGTTTATATTTCTAAGCAAATAAAAAATGAGAAATTTACTAGTTTAAGTATTCCAAAAGGAAAATCTCAACAATTTTTAGAATTCAAATTAAATGAAGCGAATAAATCTACGACTTAAGTTGTAGATTTTTTTAATGTTTATAAGCTTAATCGAGTATGAAGATTCAGTCTATTTAATGAAGAAATTGATGGATTGAAAGATTAGAATGAATGTAGGGTCAGTTAAAAATAAAAGTATGGGGCACTAGGATAGTAGGGAAATTGTCCTGGGATTTCTTACTAATCGATAAAAATCTCATCCTTTACTTTTAAAAATAAGTTACCTTAATACTGGTAAAAATTTTAATAGTGAAAATAGTTCGAAAATATTGTAAAATGTTACAGGTTAGGGGGATGCAATAGATGAAGATATTAATCGAAACAGTTAATCATTTTAAACCATATTGGAAAGTTTTATTGGTTGCATTTGTTTGTTCATTAATTGCTGGGGCGTTTGCAATTATTCCGCCGATTTTGACTGGTAAAATAGTCGATGAAATTGTAGGCGGTCCAGATTCTAAAGTTATATTATATTTAATTCTTGGGATCATGTTCTCATTCTTATTTAAAGTTGGGTTTGAATCTTTACAAGAATTCATTCAAGTAAAGATTGGTTTAGACGTAATAACAGATATGCAATTACGTGCATTTACGAAGCTTCAAAAAGCTCCGATGGCTTTTTTTTCGACTACACCTCGAGGTGATATGTTATATCGCTTGACGCACGATGTTGAGTCGGTGCAGAACTTAAATAATACAGTTATTCCTCGTTTTATACAACAAGTAATTGCGGCGATTGCAGCATTTATAGCGGTTTTTCCATTGTATTGGCCAGCTGCTGTTGTCATGTTGATCGTTTTTGCAATTTATTTAGTTCCTTCTTTTATGATTGGTAAAAAGGTTCGAAAAATGGGTGCTATTGCTCGTGATATGAGTGCTGATTTATATAATCATACACAGGAAAGTATTGAATCTGTCCGTCTAGTACGTACATTCCAAACGCAGGATAAAGAAAATAAAAAAATAGAAGATAAGCTGACTGTTTGGAAAAGGTTTGCGATTCGTTTGGCCTTAATAGGGAAAGTAAATTGGCGTTTAGGAAATGTGTTTAATAACGGTGCGCCAGGAGTCATTATGTTAATGGGTGGCTATTCGATCTGGCAGCACGAAATTACGGTTGGTACATTAATTGCTGTACTAGGATTTATACCAACAATGTTTATGCCAGTTCGCTCATTAGCAGAAAATGCATTAACGATTCAACAAGCTATTCCTGCACTACAAAGAATTTATGAGTATTTTGATTTACCTGCAGAACAGCCTGACGATTTACCGAAATTTGGTGAGGTAAATGGGGATATCGAAGTGGAAAATGTTCGATTTACTTATCCTAACTCAACAGATGAAGTATTAAAAGATATTTCTTTCTCGATTAAAGCTGGTCAACATATTGGAATTGTTGGTACTAGTGGAGGGGGAAAAAGCACGTTAATTCAGTTATTACTTGGTTTATATCAGCCTTCTTCAGGAACTATTACAGTTGATAACAAAGATTTATCTACTCATGATTATCAATCATTACGCAAAAATATCGGCGTTGTATCACAGGAAACTTTCCTATTAAATAATACATTAAAACAAAATTTACTATACGCGAAACCAAATGCAACAGATGAAGAACTGAGTTTAGCTGTTGAAGCAGCAGATTTATCTGATTTAGTTGAATCATTACAGGATGGTTTTGAAACGATTGTTGGTGAAAGAGGGTTAAAATTATCAGGTGGTCAGAGACAACGCGTTGCACTTGCTAGAGCAATTCTTCGTCATCCACCAGTCTTAATTTTCGATGAGGCTACTTCATCATTAGATGGAGAAACGGAAGAGAAGGTTCAATCATCACTTGAAAAATTGATTCCAGGTCGAACAACAATTACAATCGCACATCGACTTGTGACAGTAAAAGAGACAGATTGTATTTTGTTATTAGACCGAGGTTGTATTGCTGAACAAGGTACTCATGAAGAATTACTATCACTAAAAGGTCAGTACTATCAATTATATATGGCACAATACAGTGAACTTGAAAAGGAGAGTGCTGTATGATGCAAAATAATTCAAAAAAAATAGGCGATGGAAAACGAGTCATTAACTTTTTAAAACCTCATAAAAAATGGGTATTTGCAGATTCGTTTGTCATTGCTTTAAGTCAAATTTGTGCGGCATTAATTCCAACATTAGGAACAGGCTGGTTAATAGATCATATTCTTCCTAATCACGATAATGCACTGCTATGGGGATTAATGTGGTTACTTGTTATTGCGGCGATACTTGATTTAATTTTAATGGTCATTGACGAGTACTTTTGTCATCATATTGCTAAATCCGTTACGAATTGGCAAAAGTTACGCTTATTTAAACATTTGCAAATATTGCCTTATTCATATTTTCATCAATCAAAATCTGGAGAATTATTAGCCAGAGTTTCTGACGATCCAGATACACTTCACAATTTTTTAGCATGGGAAGGCTCTACTTTTATGGCTTCCGTGCAAGGCGTTTTTATTTATAGTATTGTATTACTTTGGATTAATCCTTATTTAATGATTACTAGTGTTGTACTAGGTGTATTATTTTACTGGACTTCAAACAAAGTCGGAGCACGTACTAGAATTGCATCCGCTAAAGCAAGAACAGAGGCTTCACGTTATTTAGAAAGATTACGTGAATCAGTAACAGGTATTCAGCTTTCAAGAATTCTAGGTGCAACAGATTATGAGATTCAAAGTGTGACTGAAATTCGTAAATCCTTTATAAAGGAATCGATTATTGAATTAAAAGCAAGAATGCAATCAATCGTTGTAATTGGTAGTTATAATGGCTTTGCTTTAGCGGCAGTCTATTTCATAAGTGTACTACTCATTTCAAATGATCAAATAACAACTGGTCAAATGTACACTGCGGGGGGACTTGTAACAATTGCAGCTAATGAAATTCAAAGAATGTTAAGAAACTGGTTATCTGTCAGAAGAACCGGTCCAGCATTAGATCGATCTGAAAAATTATTAGCAGAGGCAGTTTCTCAATTTGAAGTACAAGAAGGAGAGTGTCTAAATTCTGTTAATGGATTAATTGAATTTAAAGATGTAAAGTTTGCTTATCCTACGAAGGAAGAATTTGTGTTAAATGGGTTGTCATTCCATGTGAAACCAGGAGAAGCAGTTGCTGTAGTAGGACCTAGTGGTGCTGGGAAATCAACAATAGTAGACTTGTTATTAGGTTTCTATCCTTTAAATGATGGAACAATCGAAGTAGATGGATTACCGATTGATAAAGCAAATGCTAAGTGGTTACGTGAATCGATTGCATTTGTTTCCCAGGATGTACAGCTTCGTAATGGAAGCTTAGCTGATAATATTCGAATAGGAAATGATTTAGTGACAAATGAAGCGATGATTCAGGCTTTGAACGATAGTGGATTATCTGACTATCTTAGTTCCTTACCAAATGGATTAGAATCGTCAATTGGTGAACGTGGTGCACTTTTATCTGGTGGTCAAAAACAAAGATTATCTTTAGCAAGAGCATTAGTTAAAAACTCTCCAATTCTAATTTTAGATGAAGCAAGTTCAGCTTTAGACCCAATTACTGAATTACAAATAAATGAAGCAATTCAAAAGCGAAAATCTAAACAATCTGTAATCGTGATTTCACATCGATTATCTACAGTATTAACAGCCGATCGAATTGTTGTACTAGAGAACGGGAAAGTAGTTGAAGAAGGTACGCATCACTCGTTATTAGAAATTGAAGGTGTATATTCAAGACTATTTAAAAGAGAAGCTGAAACCGGAGAAAATGTAATAAGTGTGTAAAACTAATGAAAGCAAGCGTCAAGAGGTTACCGAACAAAATAGTAGACTTTATTTCTTTTTTGTAAAAGAAATGGGTGCTCATCGTTTTACGGTTTATAAACATTTAGTAAAAATATGAAAAAAGCAGTCTCTATCGTCTATATTAGACTTCCTGAGACTGCTTTTTTTACTTAATAATTTTTAAGTTGTTTATTAATTAATTCAACTACATCAATAAGATAATTATTTTCGTGGGAAACAAACTGATTTTTATCTACAGCTTTTTGAATCGAAATTTTTTCATCAGCTTCAGTTATTTGAAATCCTTCAACTAAAATTGTATCTCTTAAACCATGGGCGAACTGATAAAAATGATTAAAGTCAGCTTTCACGATCCCAGAGACTTCTTCTTTTTGAAGATTGAAATTAGTAAAAGGTTTATCGCTTTTTAGTAAAAATACATGACTTAATTCATGATCGATAATTGTTTCTAAAATAATTGAATTTTTTATAATGCCAAGAGAGATCACATCATCCATTTTTACTTCTATTCCAAGTTCCTCTTTAACTTCTCTTAAACCATCTTCAACTGTTTCAGTAAATAATAAGTGACCAGCAGCCGTAATATCAAATAAGTTCGGATAATCTTTTTTGTTGTGGCTACGAATTTGAAAATAGATTGAAGCTTGTTCATTTTCTACACTAAGTAACCAACAATGAAAAGTTTCGTGCCATAATCCTTTTTTATGTACTTCACTTCGAGGTGCTACTCCTATATGTTTACCAGATTCATCAAAAATTTTAAGTAATTCATCTTGCATTTAATTTACCACCTTGTATTTGATCTTGAACCATGTACTTTATTATAAAGATAATTTTGGTAGGATTGAAATAATTTAATTAAAAATAGTTTGAAGGGAGAAATTTAATTGATTACGATAAGAACAGAAAATCAACCAGTACGAGTAAACGTGCTATTGAGTCGAGTTAATTATTTTCTGAAAAGTTTACATTCTACCATAATTAGGTTAATTTAGTATTAGATATTTGTGAATTTTGTCCTTATAAGGGAATGTTATTATTTGTAGACATATTCACAAAAGACTTCATTAAATTAAAATTATTAGGTGAATTAAAATGAGAATAGCTTTTTTTGACTCAGGAATTGGTGGGTTAACTGTCTTAAATGAGGCACTAAAAAAATTACCAAATGAAGAATTTTTATATTTTGCAGATACGCTTCACGTTCCATATGGGACTAAGTCTAAAGAAGAGGTAAGTGCATTTGTAAAAAAATCAGTTGAAATGATTATTAAAGAAGATGTGAAAGCACTAGTGATTGCTTGTAATACGGCGACAAGTATTGCAGTAAATGAATTAAGAGAATTGTATGACTTTCCAATTATCGGTATGGAGCCGGCTGTAAAACCAGCCGTTGAAATGAACAGAACAACTGGAAAGCGAGTATTAGTGTTTGCTACGCCACTAACGTTAAAGCAAACAAAATATAATGAGCTTATTTCAAGAGTGGACGACCTTAGTATTGTAGACTCACTTCCATTACCAGAGCTTGTTCATTATTGTGAGGAATTAAACTTTGATGAAGATCTAATGATTGATTATTTTAAAAGTAAACTTTCATTATTTAAGATTGAGCAGTATGGAACGATCGTTCTAGGCTGTACCCATTATCCGTTTTATAAAAACATATTAAAAAAGATTTTACCTGAAGATATTCAAATCGTTGATGGAAGTAATGGTACAGTAAAAAGATTAATCCAATTACTTGGTGAAAAAGACCAGTTATCTGAATCTGGTCAAAAAAATATAAAATTTATGTGTTCAAACAATGATCAAGACTATATTGAAAAGACACAAAAGGCGTTAAACTATTTACAAAATGAAAGATAAGCTTTAGTTAGCTTATCTTTTTTTTGAATGACTATTTTTAAATATAGGACTACTGTTGATACTTAACGAATAATTGTTATTGTCTATCTTTTTACTAATTGGAAAGGAGTGACTATGAATAAATGGTTAAAGTAAAAGATGTATTAATGTATTTCGGTGTCATTACGATGCTGTTTTTTGCTGTATATTTAATCATTAAATATATAAGAGAAGATGAAATTTTTACAAACTTAATTGTTGGTTTTTGTGTTGGACTTGTCCTATTTTTAGGATCATTACTTTTTAGAAAAAATGATAAAATGCAAATAAATAAGTAAATATGTTTAAATTTCGTTAGATTATGAAAGTAACATATGAATTAAAAAGAGAAACATAATAAAAATAATATATTTATAAATTGATTGAACAGAATTTTTTTCTATGAAAATTAATGCTACTAATGTATAAATGCAAATCAAAGCGAAGAACATATTTTCTGACAGCTGCAAGAAAAATTGCAAAATCGTGAATCCAATTACTACTAATAAATGAATTTGATCTTTATTATATTTCATAATGTAGACTCCAAAAGTAATTTTATTTTTACTTTATTAAAAGCTTAATAGAAATATTACAATGTGACTTTGGCTTTGCATGCTGTTAAAAAGAACCTGTCAATGTAAATGAAGTTAAATGAGGTTGATTTCCACTACAGGATTCTCGCTTTCCATGGGGCGAGACCTGAGCATTCCCGCATTTCCCATAGGAGTCGAGCACCCTTTCGTTCCAATCAACTTCTTTTATAAAAAAGTATACAATTTAGAACTTAACAATTAACCTTTACTTAGCGAAATTCGAAATTAAATCTCTTATCTATGACAATTTTGGTAGATCGCTTCTTATATACAAATCATTTGAATTTTTTCATCATGCGATTATTATTCTCGATATTTTTATATTTCTTTATTAAATCTGTTTGTAATTCCTCCAAATACTCGGAAATATCCATATCTTGCCTCCGATTTACTGTATCTTAAATGCGAAAATCATTTAGTTTAAAAACTTTTGTGGACCATGTTTTTATACTTTAAATAGTTGTTAGTTATCTTAATTTTAGAATTTACTAAGAAAATCGCATAGGTATTATCATCCGAATTCACTATAAATCGGTACCTAACTTATTTGACAATAAAAATGACAGACCTATAGTTTACTATCTGGTCTGTCATTTGAATAATTAAGTTCGATTTTTCTCTACCCAAGAAGTATAAACTTTTTATTTCTTCAATTTTAAAACGAGTTCCTCATCAGGAGTCACATACACAGTATTGTTTTGTTCGTATATAACAAAACCTGGTTTTGAGCCACTTGGTTTTTTTACGTGGCGAATTTCAGTGTAGTCAACTGGTACCGAGCTTGATTGGCGAGCTTTGCTAAAATATGCAGCGATAATAGCAGCTTCCTTTATGGCATTTTCACTTGGATCCTTAGCACGAATGACTACATGTGAGCCAGGGATATCTTTTGTGTGAAACCAAAGTTCGTCTCTACTTGCAAGTTTATTCGTTAAATATTCATTTTGTTTATTGTTTTTCCCTACTAATAGTTGTTCACCAGTAGAAGAGATGTATTCATCTAACGTAACTTTCTGTTTATTCGACTTTTGTGCTTTTTTCGATTTTTTCTTTCTTATATAACCAGTCTCCACTAGTTCTTCTCGGATTTCTTCCAAATCACGTGGGGAGGCAGATTCGATTTGTTGAATAACTGTTTCTAAATAGTCATTTTCTTCGGTTGTTAGTTTAATTTGTTCTTCGATATGTGTTACTGAATTTTTAAGCTTAGTGTATTTTGTGAAATAAGCTTGTGCATTTTCAGATGGTGTTTTTAATGGTGATAAAGGTATGACCATTGTGCCACCGTTTTCGTCATAGTAATTAACTACTTCGATTTCTTTCATGCCTTTTTGCATTGCGTACATATTTGCTGTGAGTAATTCGCCTTGTAATTGAATTTTATCTGCTTTATCAGTATCTTCAAGACTATTACGTAGCTTTTTAATTTTTTTCTTGTTTTTTGTTAGTTCATTTTGTAATAATTTTTCTAAATCTCCGCTTTGCTGTTTCACTCGGTCACGTTCAGCCTTACCGAAGTAATAAACATCTAAGAGCTCACTTAAAGATGGGAAAACAGTTTGCTCAGCTTTTAAGTGAGATAAATTTATGAAATAAAAAAGTTCTTTTGTTTCTAAGCGGAAAAGTGAAGGCGTAAACTTTTCCAATTGGATTTCATTCATGATTGTTTTAAATGAATCATAGACATTTGTAGTTCCTAAAAAGACAATTTCATTTGCAAGTAATGGTGAGATTCCAGAGAAATTTTGAACGATTGCTTGTGCGGGTGTCTCATCATTTTGATTGATTAGTTTATTAAATTCATCTTCAGATATTACTTGGAATGGATCTAGTTTTTCTTGTTGAGGTGGAGAAATATAAGTTGCTCCTGGTTGTACAATTCGATGACGGTTAACAGCCATCGGTACATGCTTAATACTATCCAAAATCATTTGTCTTTCTTCATCAATTAAAATGATATTACTATGTCTACCCATTAATTCAATGATTAAAGTTCTGTATTGTTCATCACCAATTTCATTTCTACTACGAACTTTTATGTTAACAATTCGCTCGCGCTCTAATTGCGTAATACTTTCAATGAATCCACCATTTAAATGCTTTCTTAAAAGCATTGTAAACATTGATGGTTCTGAAGGGGTATCGTAGTTATGATTTGTAAAATGGAATCTTGCGTAGCTAGGATGAGCACTTAATAAAAGTTTGTAATTTGCCCCGTTTGCTCTCACGGTTAGAAGTACTTCATAGTTACTTGGTTGTACTATTTTTGATATTCTACCAGTTGTTAGTTTAGAAGCTACTTCATTGGTCATAGCTCCTGTAAAAAGTCCGTCAAAAGACATATGTATCACGTCCTACTCTTATAAACACTAATTTTATTTTTATTGATTAAATAATGTGACTAAATATCAATGAAAGAAGAATGTTGATTTCTATTTTTGAAAGTGCAAACTACTCAAGATTAGGATATAGCAAGAGACTTATTTCACTTTTCCTAACGTTACCACCCTAAAAGTACTCCTCAAAATATTAGCAACATTCATTTCAGTTCACACTTCAACTTTATTCATTAACAGAGTCATAACCCAAAACTATGTAATCATAAAATTTATCAAGAAATTAATCATACAATATTTTATTTAGTATTGTCACAGTTTTAAAAGGTTAAAAGATAGATTTATTTTCATCATTATATCATTTATTAGGACGAGTCTGAATATGCTTTTATGAGAGGTAAGGGGGACAACTTACCTAATGTTTAATTAGGGGTGAACTATAGTATGAATTTTTATCGGATGAGAGCGGAAGAAGTCGTAGAAGTAACAAATACAAATGTTTCCTCCGGTTTAACTGATGAGGAGGTAAGGCAAAGGCGAGCAACTTTTGGTACAAATGAATTAAAGGAATCGGAGAAAACTTCCAAACTCGTTTTATTTTTAAATCAGTTTAATGATTTTATGGTATTTGTACTATTAGGCGCAACGATTATATCAATCTTTTTGAAAGAAGTTGTAGATGCAGTCGCAATTTTGGCGATTGTGTTAATTAATGGGATTTTAGGTTATTTTCAGGAAGCTAAGGCAGAGAGATCATTAGAAGCGCTAAAGGAATTGGCCGCTCCACAAGTAAATGTCTTGAGAAATGGGCAATTTGTCAAGCTACCTTCAAGAGATTTAGTTGTAGGGGATATTATTAAGTTTTCAAGTGGCGATCGGATTGGTGCTGATATTCGCATAATCGAAGCATCAAGTTTATACATAGAAGAATCAGCGCTTACAGGTGAGTCGGTTCCAGTTCAGAAAAGATTTGAATCAATTCAGTTAGATGATATTGGTATTGGTGATCAAGATAATATGGGCTTTATGGGAACGCTTGTTACGCGTGGAAATGGTAAAGGTGTTGTTGTTTCAACTGGAATGAAAACAGCAATGGGTCAAATTGCGAATTTACTTCAAAATACAGAAACGATTGTGACACCGTTACAAAGACGACTAGAACAATTAGGAAAAATATTAATCGTACTTGCATTGTTCTTAACAGCTTTAGTCGTATTTATAGGAGTTTATCAAGGTAATGAATTATATCATATGTTTTTAGCGGGTGTGTCTTTAGCGGTTGCTGCAATTCCAGAAGGCTTACCGGCGATTGTAACAGTTGCGTTATCACTCGGTGTGCAACGGATGATTAAAAAGAAAGCGATTGTTCGAAAGCTTCAAGCGGTTGAAACATTAGGTTGTGCTTCTGTCATTTGTTCAGATAAAACGGGAACTATGACAGAAAATAAAATGACTGTTACAAATATTTGGTCGGGTGGATCGAGTTATGAAGTAACTGGAAATGGATATGCAATTAATGGAGAATTTACTAGTAAAGAACGAACAATCAATCCGACATTAAATAAACAATTATTTCAAACACTTGTATTCGGATCAATTTGTAGTGACGCTGAGTTAATTCAAAAGAAAAAAGAAATCGTATTAGATGGGGACCCAACTGAAGGTGCGCTTGTTGTTGCAGGTTATAAAGCGGGGATTGACCGAGAATATATAAACTCGAATTTCACTAGAGTACATGAGGTCCCATTTGATAGTACACGGAAAATGATGACGGTAGTTGTGAAAAATCGTACTGGCGAGCAGTTTGTTATTACGAAGGGTGCTCCTGACGTATTACTTTCTAAATGTAATACAATTTTATGGCATGAAAGGGAAGAGCAATTAAATACGTTTAGACAAAACGCTGTAGAAAGTACAATTGAAGCCTATGCAAATAATGCTCTCCGTACGATTGCGATTGCTTTTAAACCATTAAAAGCAACAATTATTGATGAAAGGGAGCTCGAAAATAATTTAACTTTTATTGGTTTGCAAGGGATGATTGACCCTCCAAGAGCAGAAGTTGCACAAGCTGTACAAGAATGTAAAGAAGCAGGAATTAAAACGATTATGATTACTGGTGATCATAAATTAACTGCTTCAAGTATCGCTAGAAAACTAGGGATATTAAGAGATAATGGTAGAGTAGTAGAAGGAAAAGAATTAGATGCATTATCAATCGAGCAAATTCAGGAATTCGTTGAAGATGCTTCGGTGTTTGCCCGAGTTTCTCCTGAGCATAAATTAAAAATTGTTAAAGCGCTTCAAGCAAATGGACATATCGTAGCAATGACTGGCGATGGTGTAAATGATGCACCAGCAATCAAGGCAGCAGATATTGGAATATCTATGGGGATTACAGGAACAGATGTAGCCAAAGAAGCTTCGTCATTAGTTTTACTCGATGATAATTTTGCGACAATAAAATCGGCTATTACAGAAGGACGTAATATTTATAGTAATATTCGAAAATTCATACGGTACTTATTAGCTTCGAATGTCGGTGAAATTTTAGTAATGTTGTTTGCGATGTTATTAGCTTTACCATTACCACTAGTACCAGTACAAATTTTATGGGTAAATTTAGTAACGGATGGTTTACCGGCAATGGCATTAGGTGTAGATTCTGCTGAAGACGATGTGATGAAAAGAAGTCCTCGCTCATTATCAGAAGGGATTTTTGCAAGAGGGTTAGGTTGGAAAATCATTTCGAGAGGATTTTTAATTGGATTTGTCACGCTATTGGCATTCATTATCTCCTATAATCAGCATCCGAATCAATTAGAATACGCTCAAACAGTAGCATTTTCAACTTTAGTTTTAGCACAATTAATTCATGTATTTGATTGTAGAAGTGAGCGTTCTATTTTCCATCGAAACGTATTTGGAAATTTATATTTAATTGGTGCTGTTATTATTTCGATGTTATTAATGTTAGTCGTAATCTATTATCCTCCATTACAACCTATTTTCAAAACGATTCCAATTGTGGGTAGAGATTGGTTCCTAATAGGCGGACTTTCATCGATCCCAACTTTTATGCTTGCTGGAGCTTTATTTACAAAGAAAAAATAATTTAAGAACAAAATGGATAACCAATTTAAAATATGTTATAATTCCTAAAGGTAGTAGAGGTACGCTCTATTACCTTTTCTCTTTTACATATTGAATAAAATTTGGTAATTAAATTAGAGAGAAAATTAGTGTATTGGAAGTGGAACAATGGTTGTAAGTATGACAGGGTATGGTAAAGCCATTTTGTCAAATGAACAGTACAAAATACATATTGAAATGAAGGCAGTAAATCATCGATATTTAGAGACAATCGTTCGAATGCCTAGACAATTATTAGCATATGAAGATGCAATTAAGAAAATTGTAGCTGAATATACTAGTCGAGGTCGAGTTGAGGTTTTTGTTACAATTGAAGGTTTGTTACAACGTACATTACAAATAGATGAAGGCTTAATTCAACAATATAAAAATGCGATTGAAAATCTTTCAGGTGAAAAACAAAATGAATCTACTTATAATCCAATTGATTTATTAAAGTTACCTGAAGTAACTACAGTTAGTGAAGTAGAACAAATAAATGATAATTTTGAAGAATTATTATTAACGACTACCGAAAACGCATGTAAACAATTTTTTGATGTTAAGTGTAAAGAAGGTAGCCAACTAGAAAAAGATTTAATAGAAAGATTATCAGCGATTGAAGAATGTAAAAAACAGATTGCTGAGTATTCTCCTCAAGTAGTGAAATCATATCGAGAAAAACTTCAATCTAAATTGGCAGAAGTTGAATTAACTACTGTAGATGAGCAAAGATTATTAACAGAAATCATGCTATTTGCAGATCGCTGCGATATTTCTGAAGAATTAGTTCGACTAACTAGTCATTTAGACTTATTTAAAGAAACTTTGCAATTAAAAGAATCAATTGGTCGTAAACTAGATTTCATCGTACAAGAAATGAATCGAGAAGTTAATACGATAGGTTCAAAAGCAAATTCATTGGATATTTCAAAACAAGTAGTTGAAATGAAAAATAATCTTGAAAAAATTAGAGAGCAAGTTCAAAATATTGAATAATGTAAAAGATTTGTTTATAGTTGCAAAGGTCCGGTAACAATGTGAATTAGAAGACTAATTAATTTTATTAATTGACTCTAACACAAGATAAAGAAATAGATTGACCTTTAATTATTTAAACTGTTTAAGAATTAGAAGGGTAGGGTCATAAATGAGGCATGAAAGAGGTTTATTAATCGTACTTTCTGGTCCATCTGGAGTAGGAAAAGGTACGGTGCGTAAAGCTATTTTTGAAAATAAGGATTTAGATCTACAATATAGTATTTCAATGACTACGAGAAATCCTCGTGAAGGCGAAGTAAATGGAGTAGATTATTTCTTTACAACAAAAGAAGATTTTAAACAAAAAATTAATGATAATAAATTCCTTGAGTGGGCAGAATTTGTAGGTAATTATTACGGAACTCCAATTGATTATGTTGAAAAAACATTAACAGAAGGAAAAGACATTTTCCTAGAAATTGAAGTTCAAGGTGCACTGCAAGTTAAAAAAGCATTTCCAGAAGGAATCTTTATTTTCTTAGCCCCTCCAAGTATGAGCGAATTACAAAATAGAATTGTAACAAGAGGTACTGAAACTGAAGAAATCATCATGAATCGTATGAATGCAGCAAAAGAAGAAATTGAAATGATGGATGCATACGATTATGTAGTTGAAAATGACCAAGTTGAATTAGCTTGTGAGCGTATTAAAGCAATTATTTTAAGTGAACATTTAAAACGTGAACGAGTTGCAAATTATTATAAAAGAATGATGGAGGCCGAATAAACTATGTTATATCCTTCGATTGACCGTTTATTAACAAAATTAGACTCAAAATACACACTAGTAACAGTTGCATCAAAGCGTGCTCGTGAAATGCAAGTAACTAAAGATACTCGTGTTGAAAAACCTGTATCTGACAAATTTGTAGGAAAAGCATTAGAAGAAATTAATGCTGGACTATTATCTTATAGAAAACTTGAAGAATATAAAGAAGACTAATATTTAACTGTGTGATGAGGCTGTCCCAAAACATTTGCTAATATCCATATGACTGAAAGGACAACGTGGTGTTTTAACACTTCCTTAAAAAGTTTCGTGGTGACTAGTCAGATGGGGACAGTCTTATTTTTACGTTTTAAAGTATAAAGTGGCAGCAAGGATCATTCTCGACGAAGGTTCCTCATTCTAGGAATTAAGATAAAGGCAACTTGCCTTTGATTTCGACGATAAGGCTCGCCAGTTGGCGGGTTTTCTTTATATAAGCCTTTAAGATTTATTTAAAACATATTTGTGGTATCTTAGACATAGAACATCAAAAAGAACTATTTTTTGACATTACATAGAAAGTATAAGATTTGAAAGGGTGAAGGTGAGTGGTACAGAAAAAGATTCTCCTATGTGTTACAGGTGGGATTGCGGTCTATAAGGCAGCGGCACTTACAAGTAAACTAGTACAAGCAGGATATGACGTTAAAGTAATGATGAGCCCATCTGCAACTGAATTTGTGACACCTTTAACGTTTCAAGCTTTATCAAGAAATGATGTATATATAGATACGTTTGATGAAAAGGATAGTTCTAAAATTGCACATATTGATTTAGGGGACTGGCCAGATTTAATTATTGTTGCTCCTGCAACTGCTAATACAATTGGAAAACTTGCAAACGGTCTTGGTGATGAAATGATTCAAGTAACTTTACTTGCTGCAACAAAGCCAGTTTGGGTCGCGCCAGCTATGAATGTTAATATGTATAATCATCCAATTGTTCAAAAAAATATGAACACTTTGAAAGAAATCGGACATCGATTTATCGAACCTAATGAAGGATATTTAGCATGTGGTTATGTGGGGAAAGGTAGATTAGCAGAGCCTGAGGAAATTGTTCAATTTGTAAATGAATATTTCCAAAGAGATGTTGGGTTATTAAAAGGAAAAAAAATAATCATCTCCGCTGGACCGACAGTAGAAAAAATTGATCCAGTTCGATTTGTTTCAAATCACTCAACAGGTAAAATGGGTTATAGTATTGCAGAAGTTGCAGTCTCATTAGGTGCAGAAGTAATTTTAGTATCAGGTCCATCTAACTTAACTCCACCTGAAGGGTGTACATTTATCCAAATTGAGTCTGCTGAACAAATGTTTGAAGCGATCTGGTCACAGTATGATGAGGCTGATGTTGTCATAAAAACAGCAGCAGTAGCTGATTATACACCTTTAATTTCGTATGACCAAAAAGTAAAAAAGGTTGAAGGTGATCTTTCAATTTCGTTTAAACGGACGAAAGATATACTTTTAACTTTAGGCCAAAATAAAACACATCAAATTTTAGTAGGGTTTGCTGCAGAAACAAGCCAAATAGATGAGTATGCAAAAAGTAAACTGATAAAGAAAAATGCTGATATGATTGTTGCAAATGATGTAACAAAAGCTGGGGCGGGTTTTGGGTCTGATACGAATATTGTAACAATTTTTAAGCGAAATGGTGAAAGTAAACCGTTACCTAAAATGAGTAAAAAAGAAGTAGCTAAAGAAATATTACTTGAAGTGCATCACTTACTAAATGAGGTAGAGAGATGACATACGCATCAGTTTTAGTTGATGTATCAGTCAGACAAACTGACCGTCCTTTTGATTATAAAGTTCCAACTAGTTGGGCGGATGCAATTCAGCCGGGAATGAGAGTAATTGTTCCATTTGGTCCAAGAAAGGTTCAAGGCTTTGTTTTGTCCATAAAGGAAACAACTAGTTTAGAAAAGGTGAAAGAAATTGAAGAAGTTCTTGATGTAGTGCCAGTTTTAACTGAAGAGCTTCTTCTTTTAGGTTCGTATATTTCTGAAAAAACACTTTGCTTTTTAATTTCTGCTTATCAAGCAATGCTACCTACAGCAATAAAAGCTGTATATAAAAAACATGTTCAGGTAAGTACAGAAGAAGCTTATGAGCAGCTAGTTCCTGAATTAGCAAATCTATTCTCCCTAGTAAAAAGAAGAGAATGGCCTGAAGTAGAAAGTCTTGTAAGTAATATTTCTTTAGTTCAACGTGCTGTTAAAGATGGTTTGCTTGAAATTGAATATGAAGTAAAAAATAAAGCAAATAAAAAAACCGAACGTGTTGCTTCACTTTTAAAAGTGTTAGATGAGGAACTTCCAAACAAAATTTCTCCACAGCAAATGGACATTATTGAATATTTACGTATGAATGGCGAAGCAAGTGTGAAAGAGTTAAAAGAATGTCTTGTCATCACTGACTCTCCGATTAAGACTTTGGAGAAAAACAATGTTATTTCAATTAAAACGGTTGAAGTTTATCGAGATCCTTATGTAGGAAGAGAAATTGTGAAGTCTCAGCCGTTACCACTGCTTGCAGAACAACAAGTGGCATTTGAGCAAATTGTTTCTTCCTTTAATAATAAAGAAAATAAGATCCATCTTTTAAATGGTGTAACGGGTAGTGGAAAAACAGAAGTTTATTTGCAATCGATCCAAGAAGTACTATTGCAGGGGAAGGAAGCAATTGTATTAGTACCAGAAATTTCACTTACCCCACAAATTGTAGGTCGCTTTAAAAGCCGATTTGGTAATGATGTGGCAGTATTACACAGCGGACTATCAATTGGTGAGAAATATGATGAATGGAGAAAAATTCAAAGAAAAGAAGTGAAAGTAGTAGTTGGTGCCCGTTCAGCTATTTTTGCTCCATTTGAAAATATTGGAATAATCATCATTGATGAAGAACATGAAACGACATATAAACAGGATGAACATCCAAGATATCACGCTAGAGATATTGCTATTTGGAGAGGTGAATACCACCATTGTCCAGTAGTATTAGGAAGTGCAACCCCTACGCTTGAATCATTTGCTAGAGCAAGCAAGGGAGTTTACGAACTAAATATAATGTCAAAAAGGGTCAATCATGGTCCTTTACCTGAAGTCGAAATCGTCGATATGAGAGAACAACTAAGAATTGGTAATCGTACGATGTTTTCTACCGCTTTACATGAAAAAATAATTGATCGATTAGAAAAAAAGGAACAAATCATCTTATTTTTAAACCGTCGAGGCTATTCTTCATTTGTAATGTGTAGAGATTGTGGTTACACAATTCAATGCCCCCATTGCGAGGTTTCCTTAACTTATCATAAACATAATCATCATTTGAAATGTCATTATTGCGGATATGAAACTTATATGCCAAAGCAATGCCCTTCTTGCCAAAGTGAGCATATACGTTTTTTTGGAACAGGAACACAAAAAGTAGAAGAAGCCATTACAAAAGCTTATCCAGAAGCAAGAGTAATCAGGATGGATAATGATACAACTAGCCGTAAAGGTGCACACGAAAAAATGCTTAAGCAATTCGGAAATGGTGAGGCAGACATATTATTAGGAACCCAAATGATTGCCAAAGGACTTGATTTTCCTAATGTAACATTGGTAGGTGTTTTAGCAGCAGATAGTTCACTTCATTTACCAGATTTCAGAGCAAGTGAACGTACTTTTAGCTTATTAACACAAGTAAGTGGAAGAGCTGGTCGACATGAAAAACCTGGTGAAGTAGTCATACAAACATATTCTCCAGAGCATTATAGTATTGAATTAGCGCAAACTCAAAACTATGTTGCGTTTTATGAAGAAGAAATGAAAATTAGACGCTCGTTTAGATATCCACCGTTTTATTATTTAGTTTTAATCTCAATAGCACATAATGATTTAATAAAAACAGTAAAAGTTAGTGAACAAATCGCAAGCTATTTAAGAGAACATTTATCGGAAAGTTCTATTATACTTGGACCAGTCGCGTCGCCAATCGCAAAAATAAAAGACCATTTTCGTTATCAATGTATGATAAAATACAAATCTGAGCCTGCACTATACGACGTACTAAACCGAATTCAACAATATTACCAAGATGAAACAGACAAATCAAAACTACAACTGACAATCGACTTTCAACCTACTATGTTTATGTAACGAAAAGTGGAGCAAGTTTGCCCAGCTCTGAAAGGAATATCTCCATACAGCTGAAGAAGTGGCGGTTTTTCCACTTCGAAGATGGATGGAATATTACCGAAGAGCTAACTTGCGGAACTAGACACCACAATAAACATATTTACATCGAAACTTCTTAAAGCATAAGATAAAGGTTGGGTTTTAACCTTTGTTGGACTTTGACTTATGACCTCAGGCGGGCTAGGAGGCGGAACTGGACAATACAAAAAGTTGAGTAAGTTTGCCCAGGGCTATAGGGAAAATCTTTAGTCAGTTCTTCAAATAATAAAGATGAAAATAAGAAATTAAACATACACAAATTTACAAACAATCATGATAGGAGTTGTGAAATTGGCTTTATTAACAATTATTGAACACCCAAATGAAGTGCTTGAAACACCTTGTGAAAAAGTGACGACATTTGATAAAAATTTAGTAAAACTTTTAAATAATATGTATGAGACGATGCTTGCAGCTGATGGTGTTGGATTAGCAGCACCACAAGTTGGAATTCTGCAACAAGTAGCTGTAGTAGACGTTGAAGATGAGAATGGAAGAATTGATTTAATTAATCCAATCGTCATGGAAACCAAGGGTGAGCAAACCGATGTAGAAGGTTGTTTAAGTTTTCCAAACCTTTATGGGGATGTTACAAGACCTAGCTATGCAAAAATAAAAGCGCAAAATAAACGTGGGAAATATTTTATTATTGAGGCTCGTGGGTTTTTAGCTCGTGCACTTTTACATGAAATTGATCATTTAAATGGAGTTTTATTCACTTCTAAAGTATCAAAATACTATGAGGAAAGTGAATTAGAAGGGTAGGCAAAAGAATGACAAAGATCGTTTTTATGGGAACTCCAGATTTTTCAGTTCCCGTTTTAAGAAGATTAATTGAAGATGGATATGATGTTATAGGGGTAGTGACGCAGCCGGATCGTCCTGTTGGTCGAAAAAGAGTATTAACGCCACCTCCTGTTAAAGTTGAGGCTCTAAAGCATAATATTCCAGTATTACAACCTGAAAAAATACGTCTACCAGAAGAAACAGAAAAAGTATTGGCATTAAATCCAGATTTAATCGTAACAGCAGCTTTTGGGCAAATTCTCCCAAATGATATTTTAGAGGCGCCTCAATTTGGTTGTATAAATGTACATGCTTCTTTACTTCCAGAGCTAAGAGGTGGTGCACCAATTCACTATTCAATCATTCAAGGTAAAAGTGAAACTGGTGTAACAATCATGTATATGGTAGAAAAATTAGATGCTGGTGATATGTTATCTAGAGTCGTTGTTCCTATTGAAGAAAGTGATCATGTTGGGACGCTACACGATAAATTAAGTATTGCAGGTGCTAACTTGCTTTCTGAAACTATTCCACCTTTATTAAAAGGTGAAATTACTGCTAAAAAACAAGATGATAGTAATGTGAGCTTCGCAAGAAATATTAAGCGTGAAGAAGAGCTAATTAATTGGTCGAAAACTGGCGAGGAGATTTATAATCATATAAGAGGTTTACACCCTTGGCCAGTAGCTTATACTACATTAAACGGAGAAGTTTTAAAAGTTTGGTGGGGAGAGAAAGCTACTACAAATAAAACTGTTACTCCAGGTGAAATAATTGAAGTTCTAAATGATGGCATTTTAGTATCAACTGGAAATACTACTGCCATAAAGATTACAGATTTACAGCCTGCTGGTAAAAAGCGAATGGAAGCAAAACAATATATTAACGGTGCAGGTTCTTTTATTGAACGTGGAATGAAGTTAGGAGAATAACATGAGTAAAAATGTAAGAGAGATTGCCTTAGAGGCACTTCTTTCAGTTTATAAAAATCAATCGTATAGTAATTTGTTAGTAAATAACTATATTCAAAAGAATGATTTATCTTCTGCTGATTCGGGACTATTAACGGAAATTATCTATGGAACAATCCAAAGAGATAAATTATTAGATTTTTATTTAGAACCATTTATTAAAAATCAGAAGAAATTAGAAGAATGGGTTTATTTATTAATCAAGCTTTCTTTATATCAAATGCATTTTTTAGATCGAATACCTCCTCATGCAGTTTTAAATGAAGCGGTTGAAATTGCTAAAAAACGTGGCCATAAAGGAATCGCTTCTTTAGTTAATGGCGTTTTAAGAAATATTCAAAGAAATGGCTTGAAATCTATAGATGAAATAAAAGATCCAATTGAGAAGCTTTCAATTGAAACGAATCACCCGGAGTGGTTAATTGAACAGTGGGCAGATGAATTCGGTCTAGAAGAAACTAGAAAAATCTGTGAAGAGAATATACTACCACCATTTCAAACTGCAAGAGTTAATACGATGAAGGCGTCAAGAGAAGAAGTTCTTAAAATGTTAGAAGATGAGGGAGTACAGGCCAACGTAGGAAAACTGTCTCCATTTGCAATTGAAATACAAAAAGGCAATGTTGCTTATACGAATGCATTTAAAGAAGGCTATCTGTCAATCCAAGATGAGAGTTCGATGTTAGTCGCCCAAGCACTAGGTGTAACAAAAGGTGACGATGTATTAGATACTTGTGCAGCACCTGGAGGTAAGTCGACTCATATTGCTGAACTGTTAGACGGTTCTGGATCTGTGACTTCATTAGATTTACACAAGCATAAAGTGAAGCTTATTAAAGAACAAGCGAATCGTTTAGGCTTAAATAATATCGAAACAAAAGCTCTTGATGCTAGAAATGCGCCGCTTGAGTTTGAAGGAAGACTATTCGACAAAGTATTAGTTGATGCTCCTTGTTCAGGTTTAGGGGTTATTCGTCGTAAACCAGATATTTTATTGAAAAAGAATGCCACAGATGTGACAAATTTACAAAAAGTTCAAAAGTCTATTTTGGATGAAGCTTCAAAACTAGTTAAACCTGGTGGATCATTAGTATATAGTACTTGTACAGTGGGGCATGAAGAAAATATAGATGTAATAAATGCTTTTTTAGATGAACATCAAGAATATGAGTTAGATCATTCGTTGGTTGATCATTTACCAGAGAAATTAAATGAAAATAAATCGGTTCAAAATGGGTATGTACAACTTTTACCACATTATTTTGGAACGGATGGATTTTTTATTGCAAGATTAAGGAAGAAGGTGTAACGTTGAATTTAGAAAATACTACAAATTCAGTCAAAATAAAAAAGGAACATAAACCCTCAATTTACTCGTTAAAGGTGAGTGATTTAGAGGATTGGATAAAGGCTCAAAAGCAGCAGGTTTTCCGCGCGAAACAAATTTATAATTGGCTATATGTGCAACGAGTTGAAAGCTTTGAAGAAATGCAAAATATTCCAAAAGAATTACGTGTTTTACTTGAAGAAAATTTTACGATTACTACATTAAAAACGTTAGTAAAACAAACCTCTTCAGACGGTACAATGAAATTTTTATTTGAATTACATGATGGATATTCGATTGAAACTGTTTTAATGAGACATAATTATGGCAATTCTGTATGTGTAACGACACAAGTAGGTTGTCGAATTGGATGTACATTTTGTGCATCAACTCTTGGCGGTTTAAAACGAAATCTAGAAGCTGGCGAAATTGTTGCACAAGTTTTAGAAGTACAACGTGCAATCGATGAAGTCGAAGAAAGAGTAAGCTCAATTGTTGTTATGGGTATTGGTGAACCGTTTGATAACTACGATGGTTTAATGGATTTCTTAAGAATTGTAAATAGTGAAAAAGGTTTAAACATTGGTGCAAGACATATTACTGTTTCAACAAGTGGAATCATTCCAAAAATCTATAACTTTGCTGATGAAGGACTTCAAATTAATTTTGCAATCTCATTACACGCTCCTAATAGTGAGTTACGTTCTAAATTAATGCCGATTAATAGAGCATATAAATTACCGGATTTAATGGACGCTGTTCGTTACTATGTTGAAAAGACTGGTAGACGTGTTACGTTCGAATATGGTCTATTCGGTGGAGAGAATGATCAAGTTGAGCATGCAGAAGAACTTTCAAAACTACTAAAAGGAGTTAAATGTCATGTGAATTTAATTCCAGTAAACTATGTACCAGAAAGAAATTACGTAAGAACACCTAAGGAACAAATCTTTGCATTCGAAAAAGTATTAAAAAATAATAATATCAATGTTACAATTCGTCGTGAACAAGGTCATGATATAGATGCAGCTTGTGGACAGTTGCGTGCAAAGGAGCGTAAAGAGGAGACGAGGTGAAACAATGCAAACTTTTTTTCAAACTGATACGGGGAAAGTTCGTGGGCATAATGAAGATAGCGTAGGCATATTTTCGAACGATGCAGGAATCGTATTAGCTGTAGTTGCTGATGGAATGGGTGGTCATTTAGCAGGCGAAGTTGCCAGTATGATGGCGATCAATTTCCTCGAAGCAGAATGGAAAAATACTAGTAAATTTGATACACCAATCGAAGCCGAAGCATGGCTAAAAAACATTGTAGGACAATTAAATACAAACTTATTAGTTCATTCAGAACAAAATGAAGAGTGCAATGGGATGGGTACAACTCTTGAGGCAATCATTTGTACTCCTCTGTTTTTCACGCTAGCACATGTAGGGGATAGTAGAAGTTATTTATTGAACGACGAAGGTTTTAAACAAATAACAGAAGATCATACATTTGTTGCCGAACTCGTTAAATTTGGACAAATTTCTAGAGAGGATGCAGAAATACATCCTCGTAAAAATGTAATTACACGAGCACTTGGTACAGAGGAAACAGTTGATGTTGATATTAAAACTTTAACTTGGGAAGAAGATGATTTAATCCTTTTATGTTCAGATGGTTTATCTAATAAAATTACTAATGAACAATTAAATGAAAAATTAAATGAAAATCTTCCAATTGAAATAATCGGAAACCAGTTGATTTCACAAGCAAATGATCTCGGTGGAGAAGATAACATCACACTTGCCATTATTAAGTACGAGTCTAGAAATAATGAGAAGGGGTGATGATGAACGTGATGATTGGTAGACGCCTAAACGACCGATATAAAATTTTAAAATTAATTGGTACTGGCGGTATGGCAAACGTTTATTTAGCCCGTGATATGATATTAGATCGCGATGTAGCAGTTAAAATGCTAAAAGCTGATTTCTCAAACGATCCTGAATTCTTAAGAAGATTTCAACGTGAAGCATATTCTGTAACATCACTTTCTCATCCTAATATCGTAAGCTCGTATGACGTTGGGGAAGAGGATGGTTTACAATATATCGTAATGGAATATGTTGAAGGTGAGACTTTAAAGGAGTATATTCAGCACCATACTCCTATTAGACCAAAAGAAGTGATACGAATAATGGAGCAATTAGCTTCAGCGTTAGCACACGCTCATCATTTTCAAATTGTTCATAGAGATGTAAAACCGCAAAACATTTTAATAAATAAAGATGGTAACGTAAAAGTCACTGATTTTGGAATTGCAACAGCTTCGACAGCTGCTACAATTACTCAAACAAATTCAGTTCTTGGGTCTGTTCACTATCTTTCACCTGAACAAGCAAGAGGTGGAGTAGCTAATAAAAAGTCAGACATTTATTCTTTAGGTATTGTAATGTTTGAACTGTTAACTGGAAAACTACCATTTTCGGGTGAAAGTGCTGTTGCGGTTGCATTAAAACATTTACAAAGTGAAGTTCCACCACCGACAAAATATAATCCAGAAATACCGCAAAGTGTTGAAAATATAGTTTTAAAAGCAACTGCGAAAGATATTTTCTATCGATATGATTCAGCGGATGAAATGAAGCTCGATTTACAAACGGCTTTAGACACCGATCGATTGAATGAAAAACCTTTTGTTATCCCTACAAATGATGACGAAACGAAGATTATTCCAATCCTTAAAGATATTCCTGGATCGATAAATGATGATACTGTAGTAGTTCCAATAAAGATGAAATCAAATCAATCAAATCAATCAAATCAACCGAAAGACAATGTAAAAAAAGCTCCAGATAAAAATTTAAAACGAAAGAAGAAAAATTCTTTCGCAAAATTTATTATTGGGACTTTTATAGCACTTTTAATTAGTGGTTTATTAGCTATTACGTTAATACCTGCTTTGTTCTTACCAGAAGATGTAGAAATTCCTGATGTGAAGAATATGACATATGAAAGTGCTGTTACTTTACTTGCCTCAAAAGGATTGAAAATAAGCGATCCGAAAGAAATTTATGATAATGAAATTGATGAAGGAAAAGTAGTACAAACATCGCCTAATATTGGGGAAACTGTTAAAGAAAATTCATCAGTTACAATTTATAAATCTAAGGGAAAAAAAAGTAGTGAGATGGAAGATCTAAAAGGTTTTCAATACAGCACAATAAAGTCTCGATTACAAGATGATTATCGTTCGGTTACGACGCATTTTATCGAAAGTGATGAAACTGAAGGTGAAGTAATTGATCAATCTCCAAATATGGGAGCCGAAGTTGTCCCTTCAGAAACAGATTTAAACGTATGGATTAGTAAAGGTACAGCTACAGTAATCATTCGTGACCTTACTGGATGGTCTAGAAATGATGTTGAAGACTATGCAGGTGACAATAACTTAGTTCTTAGTGTTACGAAAGCAGAATCAGAAACAATTGCTGAAGACCATGTTATTTCCCAAAGCCCAGCTGCTACAGCTGCTATAAAGGAAGGCGGAAAACTTAGAGTAGTTATTTCTTCTGGGAAACCTAAAGAAAAGACGAAAAAAGTAACCATTAATGTACAAGTACCATATACACCGACTAATCCTAGTACCCCTCAGTTAATTGAGGTATTTATTACAGATAAAAATAATAATGGTGATAAACCTGCAATTTCAAAATCGATCACAGAAACAACTACAATTCCTGTAGAAGTGACAATTGATCCTGGACAAAAAGCTTCCTATAAAATTGTTAAAGATGGTCAAGTTATTGCAGAAAGAGATGTATCTTATCCATCGAATTAAATAGCTGTAGGAGTGAGTATATGCCAGAAGGCAAAATCGTAAAAGCATTGAGTGGGTTCTATTATGTCGAAACAAATGAAACGATCATTCAATGTCGTGGTAGAGGGAATTTTCGCAATAAGAAAATCACACCATTAGTTGGAGATGAAGTAGAATACCATTTAGAAAAGAGTGGAGAAGGCTATCTATTAGAAATAAAAGAGAGAAAAAATGAACTTGTTCGACCTCCGATTGCAAATGTCGATCAAGCCATTTTAGTCTTTTCAGCGGTAGAGCCCGATTTTTCTCCAATATTATTAGATCGATTTCTCGTTTTAATTGAATTTAATGAAATCAAACCGTTAATTGTTATAACGAAAATCGATTTATGTTCAGAAACGCAATTAAAATTAGTCTATGAATATGTTTCTTATTATCGCCAAATTGGATATGAAGTATGTTTAACTTCTTCAAAAACTGAGGAAGGTTTAGAAAAAGTACTACCTCATATGTCAAATAAAATTTCGGTCTTTGCAGGTCAATCAGGCGTTGGTAAGTCAACTTTACTAAATGCGATTAATCCAGAATTAGATCTAAAAACAGGCATAATCTCGACGCATTTAGGACGTGGTAAACATACTACTAGACATGTTGAATTAATTAAAATCGGTGAAGGATTAGTTGCCGATACACCTGGTTTTAGTTCATTAGACTTTCTAGGAATTGAAGCTGAAGATTTATCTTATTGCTTTGTTGAAATGCGAGAAAAAAGTCAAGAATGTAAATTTAGAGGTTGTACCCACTTAAAAGAACCTAAATGTGCTGTAAAAGCTGCAGTTGAAAGTGGGGAAATTTCTTCTAAGCGATATGACCATTACGTGTCATTCATGGAAGAAATAAGAGACAGAAAGCCGAGGTATTAGTCATGGTTAAAATTGCACCGTCAATTCTATCAGCAAATTTTGCTAAATTAGGAGACGAAATCTTAGATGTAGAACGTGGAGGAGCAGATTTAATTCACGTCGACGTGATGGATGGTCATTTTGTACCTAATATTACGATTGGACCACTAATTGTAGAAGCAATTAGACCAATAACGAAGCTTCCACTTGATGTACACTTAATGATCGAAAAACCTGATCAATACATAGAGCAATTTGTAAAAGCAGGAGCGGATATTATTACTGTTCATGTTGAGGCATGTACTCATTTACACCGTACGATTCAAAATATTAAATCATTCGGTATAAAAGCAGGAGTTGTTCTTAATCCAGCTACGCCTGTTTCAACAATTGAACATATTATTGATGATATCGATATGGTCCTTTTAATGACGGTTAATCCTGGTTTTGGTGGACAGAAATTTATTCACTCAGTTGTTCCTAAAATCAAGCAAGTTGCTAATTTGATTAAAGAGCGTAATTTATCTGTTGATATTGAAATAGACGGTGGTGTAGATGAACATACAGCTATTCTGTGCAAAGAAGCAGGTGCTACAGTTTTAGTTGCTGGCTCAGCCGTATATAATAAAGAAAACAGAAAAGAAGCAATAGAAAAAATTAGAGGTTAATATTAAATAATCTAAATATGAAACAAAAAATGCAATCGATTCGATTGCATTTTTTTTAAAGGTGGAAATTAAGTTGATAATACATATAGTAGGTGCAGGACCAAAAACGAATACAATTACAAACCTACCGCAAAATGACGAGAATTCAATCGTAATTGGAGTGGATAATGGAGCCCATTATATAATTGAAGAAGGATTGATTCCAGAAGCAATATTTGGTGATTTCGATTCTTTGGTTGATGAAAATTTAGAAAAGATAAAAAGGCTTGTACCAAATGTATTTATTTACCCTCCTGAAAAAGATGAAACAGATCTAGAACTTGCCATTCAATGGGCGATTAAGCAAAATCCTGAAAAAATAATCATTCATTGTGTAACCGGTAAACGTTTAGATCACGAATTTGGAAGTATAACTTTATTAATAAAGTTTATGAATTCGGAAGTACCCATTATGATTGTTGATGAATATAACGAGATTTATGTGATAAATGAAGGCACGCATCTGATTAATAAACAGAAACAGTTTAAATATGTATCATTTTTTTCATTAGGTACTTCAGTAGAAAATTTAACGCTAAAAGGCTTTAAATACCCCCTTACAAATCATTTATTGGAAATTGGTTCATCGTTATGTGTGAGCAATGAGATAGTGGAGGGTGTAGGGTCTATTTCCTTTACAAAAGGCATAGCTTTAGTAGTGAGGAGCAAAGATTAAAAATTTTCATGTCATAGTTTTTGCTAATAGCAAGTAGAATGTATTAGGGTTAATCTTTTCCTTAAAAATGCTAGAAAGCTTGTAGGAGGGAAAGCATGAGATTTTATACGATTAAATTACCTAAATTTCTTGGCGGACTTGTTCGCGCCATGCTGAGTACATTTAAAAAAGAAGGATAGTTGAAGTAGGGGTTTTTGGTTAGTTGCAATAGGAATCATAAAAAAAGTAAAAAAGCATAGCGGTTCGCTATGCTTTTTAGTACGTTAATAAATTAAACGCGCTCAATTTTACCTGATTTTAATGCTCTCGCTGAAACGTAAACACGCTTTGGTTTACCGTTTACTAAAATACGAACTTTTTGAAGGTTAGCACCCCAAGTACGTTTTGAAGCATTCATAGCGTGAGAGCGACTGTTACCAGAACGAGATTTTCTTCCTGTGATTACACAAACACGAGCCATCTATTTCCCTCCTTACAAAAACCGGAATAACATTTCAATGATTATTTTCATTAAGAAATACTACTATAATTTATCACACCGTTTAGCTTAATGCAACAGTTATTGGTAAGTTGTTCAAGAAAAAAACCTTGACATTGAATTGTATGGTATACTAAATATTAAGAGGGACCTTAAAAGAAATTCATAAAAAATTGTATTTTCTATAATTAACCATGAATATTATTAAAAAGCTAATAATAAAAGTGAGTCAATAGAATTATTTTGGAAAAAGGTATACAATAATAAGTAAGTAGTATAACTAACTATACATGGATTATCCAAATAAGGGGGACCAAATTATGTCATTAGAAATGAAAACGCAATATGGAACAATCGAGATTGGTACAGATGTAATCGCTACAATTGCTGGTGGAGCTGCCATTGATTGTTACGGTATTGTTGGAATGGCTTCTAAGAAACAAATTAAGGATGGTCTTACTGAAATCCTAAAAAAAGAAAACTTTACAAAAGGTGTTATTGTTCGCCAAATTGGTGAAGACGTTAATATCGATATGTACATAATTGTAAGCTATGGTACAAAGATTTCAGAAGTTGCTAATAACGTACAAAATAAAGTGAAGTATACACTTGATCAAACATTAGGCTTGTCTGTTGACTCAGTCAATATTTTTGTTCAAGGTGTAAAAGTAGCAAACCTGTAAGACGCATTAAGGAGGAGAATTTGTGTCGATAAAACGTATTGACGGTAAATTATTTGCAGATATGGTGATTCAAGGTGCAAATAACTTAACGAAAAATGTAAAATTTGTAGATTCATTAAATGTATTTCCTGTACCTGATGGTGACACTGGAACAAATATGAATCTTTCGATTACTTCTGGTTCAAAAGAAGTAAAAGAAAAACCGAATCATCATGTAGGAAAAGTTGGACAAAGCTTTGCAAAAGGCTTACTAATGGGAGCGCGTGGAAATTCTGGTGTTATCCTGTCTCAATTATTTAGAGGTTTTTCTAAATCAATCGAAGCTAAGGATACAATTTCAACAGCTGATTTTGCGCAAGCTTTAGAAGCGGGTGTAGAGACTGCTTATAAGGCTGTTATGAAGCCTATTGAAGGTACAATCTTAACAGTTGCAAGAGAAACGGCTAAAAAAGCGGTTGTAATTGCTAAAACTAATGAAGAGTTTATTCCATTTCTTGAGGAAACAATTGTTGAAGCAAAAGCATCATTAAATCGTACTCCAGATTTATTACCTGTATTAAAACAAGTTGGTGTAGTTGATAGTGGTGGTCAAGGTTTAGTCCTTGTATATGAAGGATTCTTAGCATCTTTAAAAGGTGAAGAAATTTCTTTAGAAGGTGCTGAAGCGACACTTTCACTAGAGGAGCTTGTGGAAGCAGAACATCGTAATGTACAAAGTATGTTAAATACTGAGGACATTGTCTATGGCTACTGTACTGAATTTATGGTGCGTTTTGAAAAAGATAAATTAAAAAAACAACCGTTTGACATTGATACTTTCCGTAAAGAGTTAAGTGCATGGGGTGATTCGCTATTAGTTGTTGCGGATGATGAAATTGTAAAAGTTCATATTCACGCTGAATACCCTGGTGAAGTTTTTAATTTAGGTCAACGATTTGGAAGCTTTTTAAAATTAAAAGCAGAGAATATGCGCGAACAACATACTAGCTTACTACATGAAGAGGTTTCAAATGAGTCTCCTTCTAAAAATGAGTCTATCCAAACTACTGAGCAACAAGAATTTGGGGTTGTAACTGTAGCAATGGGTTCAGGCATTAAAGCATTATTTGAAAGCATTGGAGCAACTGTTGTGATCGAGGGCGGTCAAACAATGAACCCAAGTACAGAAGACATTGTAAAAGCGATCGAACAGTGTAACGCCAAAAACGTCATTGTCCTTCCTAATAACGGGAATATCGTGATGGCTGCTGAACAAGCTGCGTCAGTCGCAGAATGTAATGTTGCTGTTGTGACGAGTAAATCAGTGCCTCAAGGAATGACTGCATTATTATCATTTAATCCAACGGCGTCATTAGATGAAAATAAAGTAGGGATGCAAGAAGCATTAAAAACAGTTAAAACAGGTCAAATAACATATGCTGTTAGAGATACTGAAATTGATGGTGTGGAAATAACGAAGGATCATTTCATGGGGATTCTTGAAAGTAAGATTGTAACAACAGATGCGAATCAATTTGAGGCTGCAAAGAAATTATTGCAAGATATGATTGATGAAGAGTCTGAAATTTTAACGATTTTATACGGTCAAGATGTATCTGACGAAGAAATTTCAAAATTAGTTGAATTTGCTGAAGAAAGCTTTGATCATTTAGAAATCGAAGTTCATAATGGAAATCAACCATTGTATTCGTATATTTTTTCAATCGAATAAAATAAAGTAAGAAAAGTGTAGAGAAATCTGTAAAATTTCTCTACACTTTTTTTGTAAAGAGAAGTATAAAATGGCAAATTTTATAATCACATAAGGAAGAAATGAAGAGATGCTTCTTTTTTTTTGCACATTATTTAACGACTAATGTAAAATAACGTAGAACTCTGTAGAAATTCGTATTACACTATAAGGTGGACATTGTTTTGTCTTTAATACAATTTTTTATATAAATGAATTGTTAATACGTAAGAAAAACTAAATTAACACGCTTTTAATTAACGTAATGGGGGAAACGTGATGAAATATAAAAGTGTTTTTGACATTATTGGTCCAATTATGATTGGTCCATCAAGTTCACATACAGCTGGAGCGGCTAAAATTGGCCGTGTAGCGAGAAATCTTTATGGAAAAGAACCAAAGAAGGTTTTAATTTCATTATATGGTTCTTTTGCTAAAACTTATCGAGGACATGGTACAGATGTAGCACTAGTCGGTGGATTATTAGACTTTGATACATTTGATGAGCGTATTCCAGAGTCATTAAAAATTGCTACTGGAAATGGAATGTCTGTTGATTTCGTTGAGGAAGATGCAGTTACTGAACATCCAAATACAGTAAAAATTACAATACTAGATGACGATCAACCATTTGAATTAGTAGGAATTTCAATTGGTGGTGGAAAAATTGAAATTATTGAGTTGAATGGATTTGAACTTAAGCTTTCGGGTAATTACCCTGCAATACTTGTCGTGCATAATGATCGCTTCGGTTCAATTGCAGGTGTAACAAATGTACTGATGAAGTATGCTGTGAATATTGGTCATATGGAAGTTTCACGTAAAGAAGTAGGACAAATAGCATTAATGGCAATCGAAGTTGACCAAGACTTAGATGAAAAAGTAATACAAGAAATAGAATCTTTACCACATATCATTCGCGTTACGAAAATGGTTGATTAAGGAGAGGGGGATAATAATGTTTAAAAATGTTGCAGAATTAGTAGAATTAGCTGAATCTAAAAATGTAAAAGTTTCAGAAATAATGATCCAACAAGAGATGCAATTTACTGGGAGAAGTCGTGAAGAAATTATCGCGAAAATGGATCAAAATCTTGTAGTTATGGAAAAGGCAGTTGAAAGAGGGTTAGCAGGTGTGCATTCGCCAACAGGATTAACTGGTGGAGATGCTGTATTACTTCAAAATTATATTGCCAAAGGAAATTCTCTTTCGGGTACTCTACTTTTAGATGCCGTAAGTAAAGCAGTTGCGACAAATGAAGTAAATGCTGCAATGGGTACAATTTGTGCGACTCCTACAGCAGGGTCTGCTGGGGTAGTGCCAGGTACACTTTTTGCAGTAAAAAATAAATTAAATCCTACTCGAATGCAAATGATCGAATTCTTATTTGCTTCTGGGGCATTCGGTTTTGTTGTAGCTAATAATGCGTCTATTTCAGGTGCTGCAGGTGGTTGTCAAGCCGAAGTGGGCTCTGCTAGTGGTATGGCTGCAGCAGCGATTGTAGAAATGGCTGGAGGCTCTCCAAGTCAAAGTGCTCAAGCATTTGCTATTACATTAAAGAATATGCTTGGTTTAGTTTGTGACCCAGTTGCAGGGTTAGTAGAGGTTCCTTGCGTTAAGCGAAATGCAATGGGTGCTGCAAATGCAATGGTAGCTGCAGATATGGCTTTAGCTGGTATTACAAGTCGTATTCCATGCGATGAAGTAATTGATGCTATGTATCGAATTGGACAAACAATGCCATCTGCTCTAAGAGAAACTGCAGAAGGAGGACTAGCGGCAACGCCAACAGGACGAGAATTAGAAGCAAAGATATTTGGTGTTTCGCTAAAAAAATAGTGAGTATTGAATTAGAACAAAAAGTATCTATATTAAGTGGTGTTGGTGAGGAAACGGAAATACAGCTAAACGATATGGGTATTTTTACAATAAATGACTTAATCGAGTATTTACCATATCGATATGAGGATTATCGAAATAAAGAGTTATCAGAAGTAAAACATGAAGAGCGCGTGACAGTTGAAGGGATTGTTCATAGCGCTCCTCTTCTTCAATATTTTGGTAAGAACAAATCACGTTTAACATTTAGAGTCTTAGTAGATCGTTACTTAATTACTGTTATTTGTTTTAATCGACCTTATTTTAAAACGAAATTAAATTTAAATGAACACGTAACGATTACTGGTAAATGGGATCAACATAAACAATCTATTACTTTATCTGAGCTTGTTTTTGGTGCTCGTACGAATAGCCATGAAATTGAACCTGTCTATTCAATTAAAGGGAAAATGTCTGTCAAAACTATGAGAAAATTTGTTGACCAGTCATTTAAAAAGTTTGGACATTTAATAAATGATTTAATACCAACAGAATTAATTCATAATTATAAACTATTGAATCGTTCAGAAACGATGAGATTGCTTCACCATCCGATCGATGCAAATAGTTTAAAACAAGCTAGAAGAAGTTTTGTTTATGAAGAGTTTTTTCTATTTCAGTTGAAAATGCAAGCCCTTCGAAAAATTCAACGCAATCAGTCTAAAGGCATTTCAAAAGTATTAAAAAATGATAAAATTCAACAACTAATCCAATCCCTACCATTTCCTCTGACATCAGCTCAAAATAGAGTTGTACAAGAAATATTCAACGATTTAGAAAGTCCGTATCGCATGAATCGCTTATTACAAGGTGATGTTGGTTCCGGAAAAACTGTTGTCGCTACCATTGCTTTATATGCATGTACACTTGATGGCTATCAAGGGGCATTAATGGTACCTACAGAAATTTTAGCTGAACAACATTTTGAATCGTTATCAAAAATGCTACAGCATACAGATATGAAAGTTGAACTTCTTACTAGTTCAGTAAAAGGAAAAAAGCGTCGTGAGATTCTCGAAAGATTAAAAAACGGAGACGTTCATATATTAGTCGGTACGCATGCTTTAATTCAAGATGAGGTTCAATTTAATAAATTAGGGATTGTCATAACAGATGAGCAACATCGATTTGGTGTTGGTCAACGAAGAGTGTTAAGAGAAAAAGGTTATTTCCCTGATGTTTTATTTATGACAGCGACTCCGATCCCTAGAACGTTAGCGATCACTGCTTTTGGAGAAATGGATGTTTCGATTATTGACGAATATCCGGCTGGACGTAAGAAAATAGAAACGTATTGGGTTAAACAAGAAATGTTTGATCGTGTTTTAGATTTTATAGGTAAAGAGATCAAAAACGGGAGACAAGCATATTTGATTTGCCCCCTTATTGAAGAATCTGAAAAACTAGATCTTCAAAATGCATTAGATTTGCATAGTGTACTATCATTCCATTATAAAAATATGGCAAAGGTAGGATTAATGCATGGGAAGCTCTCCTCTTCTGAAAAAGATGAAGTAATGAAGGACTTTGCAGCAAATGAAGTTCAAATTTTAGTATCAACTACGGTTGTAGAAGTAGGTGTAAATGTTCCTAATGCAACTGTAATGGTTATTTATGACGCTGATCGATTTGGACTTTCACAATTACATCAGTTAAGAGGGCGAGTTGGACGTGGTTCTGAGCAGTCGTATTGTGTTTTAGTAGGAGATCCAAAAAGTGAAGTAGGGAAAGAAAGACTAACAATCATGACGGAAACAAATGATGGTTTTGAGCTAAGCGAAAAGGATTTAGAGCTTAGAGGACCAGGAGATTTCTTTGGGAAACAACAAAGTGGAGTACCTGAATTTAAAATGGCTGATATGGTACATGATTATCGTGCTCTAGAGGTTGCAAGAAATGATGCTACATTATTAGTTAATTCAGATGTTTTTTGGAAAGCTAATAAATATCAAGTGTTAAGAACGTACTTAGAACGAACGGGAATATTTGATTCAGAAAAATTAGATTAGTACTAGGTATTAAAAGTTTGTCAAAAAACTATTGTAATACATGGATTTTTAATATAAACTGTATTTAATACCTGGTCACAAATTGGTAGTAGAGGTATGTAATATGAGAAGAAATAAAAAAGATCGTCATGAATTGTTAAAAAAAATTATAAAAGAAAATCCGTTTATTACAGATGAAGATTTAGCTAGTCAATTATCTGTGAGCATACAAACTATTCGTCTTGATCGTCTTGAATTATCAATTCCTGAGCTAAGAGAACGTATCAAAAATGTTGCAACTCAGCAATTGGAAGATGTAAAATCACTACCTGTAGATGAAATAATCGGTGAAGTGATTGATATCCATTTAAACGAAAGTGCGATTTCGATATTTGATGTGAAGGAAGAGCATACTTTTAGTAGGAATGGTATTGCACGTGGTCATCACCTATTTGCACAAGCTAATTCTTTAGCTGTTGCAGTTATTCATGATGATTTAGCATTAACTGCTAAGTCAAATTTTGTTTTTATTAAACCAGTAAGAACAAATGATCGAGTAATTGCTAAGGCGAAGGTTTTACCGCAAACAGGAGATCCGAGGCGTACAACAGTTGATATCAATGGATACGTTGAAAAAGAGCATGTATTCCAAGGCTTATTTGAAATGTATCACCGAAGTATTGAAGAATAGGAAGTGAATTAGGATGAAGTTAGCAATCGATGCAATGGGTGGCGATCATGCCCCAAAAGCAATCGTTGAAGGTGCGATGCTTGCAGTTGAAAAATTAAATGATATACATATAACTTTGATTGGTGATGAATCAAAAATAAAACCATTCTTAACCAATAATAAAAATATAACAATTATCCATACAGATGAAGTGATTGAAGGTACTGAGGAGCCAGTTAGAGCAGTTAGAAGAAAGAAAAATGCTTCAATGGTTTTAATGGCAAATCAAGTAAAAGAAGGTAATGCTGATGCATGTATTTCCGCGGGAAATACTGGAGCTTTAATGACTGCAGGACTTTTAGTTGTTGGTCGAATGGAAGGTGTAGAAAGACCTGCCCTTTCACCTACAATGCCTACTTTAGACGGCAAAGGCTTTGTTTTCCTTGATGTTGGAGCAAATGTCGATGCAAAAGCAAATCACTTACTTCAATATGCGATAATGGGGTCTATCTATGCCCAAAAAGTAAGAGGAATTAATAATCCAACTGTTGGCTTATTAAATGTCGGTACTGAAGATAAAAAAGGAAATGAACTGACTAAACAAACATTTCAGTTACTAAAAGAATCTAATTTGAATTTTATCGGAAATGTTGAAGCAAGGGACTTGATGAACTCAGTTGCAGATGTTGTTGTTACTGATGGGTATACTGGAAATATAGCCTTAAAAGCGATTGAAGGTACCGCGCTTGCAATGTTTTCGTTAATAAAAGATGCGATGCTTACTAATTTCACATCAAAGCTTGCAGCAGCTGTATTAAAACCAAACTTAAAAGGCGTAAAAAAGAAAATGGATTACGCTGAATATGGTGGAGCAGCATTATTTGGCTTAAAATCACCTGTTATTAAAGCGCATGGTAGTTCTGATGCTTTAGGTATTTTTAGTGCAATTAAGCAAACTAAAACGATGGTTGAACATGATGTGATAAAACAAGTAAGTGATCACATGGAGAAAATCGAATCAAAAGCATAAGGGGGTCACTCCATTGGGTAAAGTGGCGTTTATTTTTCCTGGACAAGGATCACAAAAAGTAGGAATGGGTAAAGATCTAGCTGAAAGCTATAATGAGTGTGGGGCAATATTTGAATCTGCTAATGAACACTTAGGGTTCAGCCTTTCTAATATTATTTTCAATGGGACAGATGAAGAGTTAACTGCTACATATCATGCACAACCTGCAATTTTAACTACTTCAATTGCAATGCTTGAGAAAATAAAAGAAGCTGGCATTAAACCAGACTTCGTTGCTGGACATAGTTTAGGTGAATTTACTGCACTTGTAGCGGCAGATGCGATCTCTTTTGAAGATGGTGTTAAATTAGTTCATAAGCGTGGTCAATTAATGGAGAAAGCTGTACCAGTAGGTCAAGGTGCTATGGCAGCGGTATTATTTTTAGCTCCAGAAAAAATTGAAGAAGTTGTTTCTGAAGTAAATAAAAATGGTCACTCTGTAGGAATTGCGAATTATAACTCTCCTACACAAGTTGTTATTACAGGAGATGCAGAAGGCGTTCAAATCGCTTCTGGCTTACTTAAAGAAGCTGGAGCAAAACGTGTACTACCATTAAAGGTAAGTGGACCTTTCCATTCATCATTAATGAAACCTGCAAGTGAAGATTTCCAAAATGAACTTGGTAAAATAAATGTTAATGACTGTGTAACTCCATTAATTTCAAATGTTACTGCGAACGTTGTGACAGATGCAAATGAAATTAAAGAATTATTAGTTAATCAATTATACTCACCAGTTAAATGGAATCAATCAATTCAAGAATTAGTTAACCAAGGTGTTGATACATTTGTTGAGATTGGTCCTGGTAAGGTTTTAACTGGATTAGTAAAAGCAATCTCTCCATCATCTAAATTAGTAAATGTTTATGATGTTGAAACATTAAACCAGTTTTTAAATGAGTGGGAGGAAATGAAATCATGCTAAATGGTAAAGTTGCTTTAGTAACTGGTGGATCTAGAGGTATTGGACGAGCAATCGCCTTATCTTTAGCAAAAAATGGTGCAAATGTAGTTGTTAACTATTCTGGTAATGAGGCTGCTGCTCTTAAAGTTGTAGAGGAAATTACAGCTCTTGGAGTAAAAGCGATTGCATATAAAGCAAACGTATCAAATAGTGAAGAAGTTGCAGCATTAGTAAAAAATACTGTTGATGAATTCGGAAGTATTGATATACTAGTAAACAATGCAGGTATTACTAGAGACGGTCTTTTATTACGTATGAAAGATGCTGATTGGGACGATGTAATTGACACGAACCTAAAAGGTGTATTCAACTGTATTAAAGCAGCAGCGAAGTTTATGACTCGTCAACGTAATGGCCGTATCATTAATATTAGTTCAGTTGTAGGACAAATTGGTAATCCTGGACAAATGAACTATGTAGCAGCTAAAGCTGGTGTATTAGGCTTAACAAAAACGGCTGCAAAAGAATTAGCTTCAAGAAATATTACAGTTAATGCAATCGCACCTGGTTTTATTGAAACTGATATGACAAATGAATTAAATGAGCAAGTTAGAACACAAATGTTATCTAATATTCCATTGCAATCATTTGGACAACCAGAAGATATCGCACATGCAGTAGTATTCTTAGCAATGGATGCTAGTAGATACATTACAGGACAAACAATTAATGTTGATGGCGGACTTGTAATGATTTAGTTTGGCGTTTGCCTAAATTTTATGTATAATGCTTAAGTAGACAATCTTTGGGGGGAGGTGAATAATAATGCAAGACGTATTAGAGCGTGTATCAAAGATTATTGTTGACCGTTTAGGTGTAGAAGAATCTGAGATCCAAATTACAAGTCGTTTCAAAGAAGACTTAGACGCAGACTCATTAGATGTTGTTGAATTAGTAATGCAATTAGAAGATGAGTTTGAATTAGAAATTTCAGACGAAGATGCTGAAAAAATCGTCACAGTTGGTGATGTTGTGAACTACATAGAGAGCAACATGTAATGAGAAAAGTCCCGTATTTTATGCGGGACTTCTCATCATTTTCTTAACTAGTAGGTTTAGCAGCATATCAAACTGTTTTTTAGTTGGAGGTAAATATGCCGCATTCAAGAAGAGTAAGAGAATTTAAACTATCTGATCATGAAAAAGAGAATTTTGTAAATTTCCAAAAGCAAATTAACATTATGTTTAATAATGAAGGCTTGCTTATTCAAGCGTTTACACATTCATCCTATGTGAATGAGCATCGTAAAAAACCATATGAAGATAATGAGAGATTAGAATATTTAGGGGATGCTGTTTTAGAACTTACAGTTTCACAATATTTATTCCAAAAATATGACACAATGAGTGAAGGCGAGTTAACTAAGTTACGTGCCGCAATCGTTTGTGAACCATCGTTAGTAAAATTTGCGAACGAATTAGATTTTGGTCGATTTATTTTACTTGGTCGCGGTGAAGAAATGACAGGTGGTCGGACACGTCCGGCACTTTTAGCAGATGTTTTTGAAGCATTCATTGGATCATTATATTTAGATCAAGGACTACAAACAGTTATTAACTTCTTATCACTTCATATATTCCCAAAAATAAACGATGGTGCTTTTTCGCATGTGATGGATTTTAAAAGTCAATTACAAGAGTTTGTTCAAAGAGATTCTACAGGTTCAATAGAGTATAAAATACTACAAGAAAAAGGACCTGCTCATAACCGCGAATTTGTTTCTAAAGTGTTATTAAATGGAGAAACATTAGGAATTGGTAGTGGAAGATCTAAAAAAGAAGCTGAGCAACAGGCAGCTAAAGAAGCGTTAATAAAACTAAAAGAGTCAAGTAAATAGATTTCTTAAAATCTAGTAGAAGCTTGCCAAATAAACGATAAAACTTGATTTTTAGATTGATTGCAAGCGCTTGACATATAAATGCATGAATACTTTCGAGGAGCGAAAGTTATCTTTAATGGTAATCGCGCACCGCAAAAGACGGCGAAGCATTGAAAGCGAGCGTTTGGCGGGCAATCTGCTCCCCCTTTTATGGGGGAGTTTTTGTGTATATAATTAAATCAAAAAGGGGGAATTCAGTTGTTCCTCAAACGACTAGATATAATTGGATTTAAATCATTCGCTCAGCGAGTTACGATAGATTTTGTAAAAGGTGTTACTGCAGTAGTAGGACCAAACGGAAGTGGTAAAAGTAATATTACAGATGCAATCAGATGGGTTCTAGGTGAGCAGTCTGTTAAATCATTGCGCGGAGCAAAAATGGAAGATATCATTTTTGCCGGCAGTGAAGGAAGAAAGCCTTTAAATTATGCAGAGGTTACGCTCACATTAGATAATGAAGATCAGCAATTACCACTTGAATATAGCGAAGTAAGTGTAACAAGACGAGTTTACCGTTCGGGTGATAGTGATTTTTATATTAATAAACAATCATGTCGATTAAAAGATATTGTTGATTTATTTATGGATTCTGGACTAGGGAGAGAAGCGTTCTCTATTATCTCTCAAGGAAAGGTCGAAGAAATTTTAAGTAGTAAGCCGGAAGATCGAAGAGGGATTTTTGAAGAAGCGGCTGGAGTTTTAAAGTATAAAACTCGAAAGAAAAAAGCTGAAGCGAAATTATTTGAAACACAAGAAAATTTAAATCGTGTGGATGATATTTTATTTGAATTAGGTTCCCAAATAGAACCACTACGAATGCAGGCTTCAATTGCAAAAGAATACATAGAACATAGAGATGAGTTAGAGAAGGTTGAAGCTGCTCTATTAGTATACGAAATTGAATCGCTCCATCAAAAATGGGAAGAGTTAAAAAAAGAAATTGCACAAAATTCTGATATCGAAATCTCATTATCGACGGAGATTTCAATAGATGAATCAAAGCAACATGAATTACAAGACAAATTAACTGCATTAGATGAGTCGATTGATCAATTGCAACAAGTCTTATTAACCGTAACGAAAAACTTGGAAAAATATGAAGGTCAGAAAGAGTTAATGAAGGAACGAAAAAGAAATACTTCGACTCAATCTGAACAATTAAGAAAACAAGTAGATGAAGTTACTGAACAAATTAACGTGACTAAAATATTAATCGAAACTGAAAAAGCACAAGAAAAATTATCTCGTCAAAATGTAAATAAAACTAAAACGAGTATTGTTGACATTCAAAATGAAATTACTTCCTATGAGGGAGATATTGAAGAACAAATCGAATTGATTAAATCAGATTATATCGAACTCTTAAATAATCAAGCATCGATTAAAAATGAAAAAACAATGCTCGAAAAACAAAGTCAACAATTCTCTGTAAAATCGAGTCGATTAGATGTAGAAAATGAAAAATACATTCGTCAAAGAGAAGAATTACAACATAGAAAAACAGAATTGCTTAATGAGAAACAACAAGTTGATCTTAATTTTCAAGCATTAAATGAAAAATTTGAATCTTCAACTATTCAACTTCAGGAAACTACAGATGTATTAAAGGAAAAAGAAGAATTATTATCTAATGCTTATCAATTTATTCAACAAACAAAGTCACGTAAAGAAACTCTTGAAGAACTTCAAGAAGACTTTGCTGGGTTTAATCAAGGCGTTAAAGAAATTTTAAAAGCAAGAGGCACGAGATTAGAAGGTATTAAAGGTGCAATTGCTGAACTTATTTCAACGAATAAACAATATGAAACTGCGATTGAAATTGCGCTAGGTGCGGCTACACAACAAATTGTTGTACAAAATGATGAGCATGCTAGAAGAGCAATTCAATTTTTAAAGCAGCAACGACTTGGTCGAGCTACATTCTTACCAATGAATATTGTGAAAGCTCGTTCTGTGCCATCAAATCTAATTGATAGCTTAAAAAGAAATCCTTCTTTCATCGGCGTTGCTTCATCGCTAGTTAGTTATTCAAATGAATATGAACAAGTAGTTCAAAATTTACTTGGGACTGTTTTAATAGCTCAAGATTTAAAGAGTGCCAATGAACTTGCTAAGCTCGTTGGTCATCGTTATCGCTTTGTCACGCTTGAAGGTGATGTTGTCAATCCGGGTGGTGCTATGACCGGTGGTGCAGTACGAACAACAAATGCCTCACTTATTGGGAGACAAAGAGAGTTAGAGGAAATAACGATTAAGCTTGATGATATGCAGGAAAAGACTACTTCAGTAGAACGTGAAGTCCAAACACTTAAAGCGTTGTATCAAGAAAAAACTACTGAAGCCCAAAGCTTAAATGGTGAAATGCATTCGGTTAAGCAAGTAATTGATTCGATTATGGAACAATTAAAAAGTATCGAATTTCAAGAAAAAAATATCAATGATGCTTTAGCAATCTATGATTTAGAAATGGGTAGCTCAGCAAGTGATTTAATAAAGGTAAAAGACCGTCTAGGGGAATTAGCAACATTAGAAGCTAATATAAAACAAGAGATTATTACCAAAGAGCAGAAGATTAATGAATTAACTGAACGTAAACTAAATCAAAAAGAAATAAAAGATGAATTACAATCAAAGTTAACAAGTTTTAAAATTTCTCTCGCACAGGAAGAACAAAAATTAAGTTATAGTATCGAACGAATTCGTCAATTTGAAGAAAATGAGTTAAAACAAAAGCAGGTTCTTGAAGAAACAAGGGACAAAATTATTTTCTTATCAAGCGAACTTATGACAAATGAAAATGGTAAGGAAGAATTGGAGAAAATAATTTCTGAAACTCGAAATGAATTTTCAAAAACAACTGAAATCATTTCGAAACGTCGAGAGCAACGAATTGCTTACCAAACAGAGTTAGAAGATTATGTTCAGTCTTTACGTGAAAAGCAACGTCAATATAAATCACTTTCTGATTTGTTAAAGCAACAAGAAGTAAATAGTAATCGACTTGATGTTGAATTAGAAAACCGCCTACAACAACTGAATGTTACGTATATGACGACTTATGAAGCGGCAAAAGTAAAATATACATTAGAAATGACAGTTGATGAGGCAAGTAAGCGAGTAAAACTTTTAAAACGTTCAATCGAAGAACTAGGTACTGTTAATATCGGTGCAATTGATGAGTATGAACGAGTTTCTGAGCGTCATGATTTTCTACAGGAACAAAGAACTGATTTAAACGAAGCTAAAACTACACTTTACAATGTAATCAGTGAAATGGATGAAGAAATGACGAAGCGCTTTGAATCAAGTTTTTCCGCAATTCGTGAAAAATTCCAAGTCGTCTTTACACAACTGTTTGGTGGAGGCCGAGCGGATTTAATACTGACGGATGCAGAAAACTTATTATTAACAGGTGTTGATATAGTCGCGCAGCCACCAGGTAAAAAACTTCAAAATTTAAGTCTTTTATCTGGCGGTGAGAGAGCACTTACGGCAATCGCATTATTGTTTGCCATTTTACAAGTTCGTCCAGTACCTTTCTGTGTACTTGATGAGGTTGAAGCTGCACTAGACGAAGCCAATGTAGCTCGATTTGCAAAATTCCTAAAATACTTTAGTGAACAAACGCAGTTTATTGTCATAACACACCGTAAAGGAACGATGGAAGAATGTGATGTGCTATACGGAGTAACAATGCAAGAATACGGTGTTTCAACTCTTGTATCTGTCCGTTTAGATGAAGGTGAAGCATTACTATCGAATGGTAATTAGAAAGGATTGAAATTATGAGCTTTTTTAAGAAATTAAAAGAAACAATCTCAAAGCAAACTGAGTCAGTGACTCAAAAATTTAAATCTGGATTAGAGAAGTCAAGAAATAATCTGACAGATGGTTTAAATGATTTATTTGCTAGATACCGTAAAGTAGACGAAGATTTTTTTGAAGAGCTTGAAGAAATTTTAATTATGGCTGATGTTGGCGTAAACACAGTAATGGAATTAGTCGAAGAATTAAAATATGAAGTAAAGCGAAAAAATATTCAAGATCCAAAAGCTGTTCAAGAAGTAATTTCTGAAAAATTAGTTGAATTGTATAAAGGTGACGATTTAACTGAGGATTCATTTGAAATCAACATGAATCCAGATGGTTTAACAGTTGTTTTATTCGTTGGTGTTAACGGTGTAGGTAAAACAACTTCGATTGGAAAAATCGCACATAAACTGAAATCTGATGGCAAAAAAGTATTGCTTGCAGCAGGTGACACATTTAGAGCTGGCGCAATTGATCAATTAGAAGTTTGGGGAAATCGTGTCGGTGTTGAAACAATTAAACAAGGTGAAGGTTCAGACCCTGCAGCGGTAATGTTTGACGCGGTACAAGCTGCAAAAGCTCGTAAAGTAGATGTATTACTTTGCGATACAGCTGGGCGATTGCAAAACAAAGTAAACTTAATGAAAGAACTAGAAAAAGTACGTAACGTTATTGCTAGGGAAGTACCAGGAGCACCTCATGAAGTTTTACTTGTTATTGATGCAACAACTGGTCAAAATGGCCTTGTTCAAGCAAAAACATTCTCCGAAGCAACAAATGTAACGGGAATTGTCTTAACGAAACTAGACGGAACTGCAAAAGGCGGTATTGTATTAGCAATCCGAAACGAACTAAAAGTACCAGTAAAATTCGTTGGGCTAGGAGAACAAATGGACGATCTACAACCATTCCAAGCAGAACAATTCGTATATGGACTATTTGGTGATTTAATTAGTAAGGAACAAGCATAATGCTAAATTAGGTACAAATTGGAAGGGCGGTAAAACGAGGTTTATCTTTCCTTGATCCCGCGCTTCCTAAATCTTGAAGTAACGTCAAGTAAAAAACTTGACAGAAGTTTAGCTTTTAGGTAAACTAGCATATGTAAAGGCAATTCACTTAACAAAGGAGTGATAGTTTTGGCAGATCATACCATGTTAGATAAGACGATGAGAATAAATTATCTATATGATTTTTATCAATCTCTTTTAACTCCAAAACAACAAAACTATATGTCACTATATTATTTAGATGACTATTCTTTAGGTGAGATTGCAGAAGAGTTTAGCATTAGTAGACAGGCGGTTTATGATAATATAAAGCGAACTGAAGCAATGCTAGAAGAGTATGAAGAGAAATTATTACTTCTAAAAAAATTTCAACAACGAAATGAAATATTAAATCAATTGAAAACTTACGCTGAAAAGAGTAAAGTTGTAGATAACGATTTTCTTCGATTAATCGATGCGTTAGAGAAATTAGAATAATAAGGAGGACGGTTTTATGGCATTTGAAGGATTAGCCGACCGACTTCAAAAGACATTACAAAAGGTTCGAGGCAAAGGTAAAGTATCTGAATCTGATGTCAAGGAAATGATGAGAGAAGTTCGTCTTGCGTTACTAGAGGCGGATGTTAACTTTAAAGTTGTTAAAGATTTTGTGAAACGTGTTTCTGAACGAGCTGTTGGACAAGAAGTATTACAAAGCTTAACGCCTGGTCAACATGTTGTTAAAGTAGTTCAAGAAGAACTAACTGCATTAATGGGTGGAGAACAAAGCAAAATTGCTGTTGCAAATCGCCCGCCGACTGTTATTATGATGGTTGGTTTACAAGGTGCTGGTAAAACAACTACGACTGGTAAATTAGCTAATTTACTTCGCAAAAAGTATAATCGTAATCCGCTTTTAGTTGCAGCAGATATTTATCGTCCTGCAGCGATTAAACAGCTACAAACTTTAGGTAAACAGTTAGATATGCCAGTGTTTTCATTAGGCGATCAAGTAAGTCCAGTTGAAATTGCGAAACAAGCAATTCAACATGCAAAGGATGAACATCTTGATTATGTTCTAATTGATACTGCCGGTCGTTTACATATTGACGAAGGTTTAATGGAAGAACTTGCACAAATTAAAGAACTTTCTAAACCTGAAGAAATCTTCCTAGTTGTTGATGCAATGACAGGACAAGATGCAGTCAATGTGGCACAAAGTTTTAATGAACAATTAGGTTTAACTGGAGTTGTTCTAACAAAGCTTGACGGCGACACTCGTGGTGGTGCTGCTTTATCAATTCGTGCAGTTACAAATACTCCAATTAAATTTGTTGGACTTGGTGAGAAACTAGATGCAATTGAGCCGTTCCATCCAGAACGAATGGCATCACGTATTCTAGGTATGGGTGATGTGCTTACTCTAATTGAAAAAGCACAAGAAAACGTAGACCAAGAAAAAGCAAAAGAAATGGAACAAAAATTAAGAAATGCATCTTTTACTTTGGATGATTTCTTAGACCAACTTTCCCAAGTTAAAAAAATGGGTCCACTTGGCGATATTTTAAAAATGATGCCAGGTGCAAACAAAATAAAAGGGTTGAATGATCTGCAAATTGACGATAAACAAATCGCTCATGTAGAGGCAATTATTCAATCGATGACAAAACAGGAAAAGCTTACACCAGATATCATTAACTCTAGTCGCAGAAAGCGAATAGCTAAAGGCTCTGGGCGTCCTGTTCAAGAAATAAACCGTTTATTAAAACAGTTTGAAGAGATGAAAAAAATGATGAAAATGATGGGCGGTATGCAAAAAGGGAAGAAGAAGGGTTTCAAATTTCCGGGCTTATTCTAATCTTTTTGTATAATTTTCCAACATTTAAACATCATTTAATAAAAAATTATGCTGTTAAGAAATTTTACTTTACAAACAGTATTGGTTTTTGATAATATATAAAACGTTGTAAATATTTTCGGAGGTGCTTTAAAAATGGCAGTTAAAATTCGTTTAAAACGTATGGGAGCAAAAAAATCTCCTTTTTATCGTGTAGTAGTAGCAGATGCTCGTTCTCCTCGTGACGGACGCTTCATCGAGGAAATTGGAACTTACAATCCAGTTGCTCAACCAGCTGAAATCAAAATCAATGAAGAAGCAGCATTAAAATGGTTAGGAACAGGTGCTAAACCATCTGATACAGTTCGTAACTTATTCTCTAAAGCTGGTATCTTAGAGAAATTCCACAACGCTCGCAACGGCAAGTAATTATGGAAAAAAAGATGAATACACTCATCAATGCAATTGTTTCAAGTCTTGTAGATCATCCAGAGGATATTTCACTTCAAGTAAAAGAAGATGAGAACAATCTATTCTTTCATTTACAGGTAAACCCTGAAGATGCTGGTAGAGTGATTGGCAAACATGGTAAAATTGCTAAAGCGATTCGTACGGTTGTTTACGCAGCAAGTAATGAACACGCAAAACGTATTCACTTAGATATTCAGTAATGTAAGACGGTCCTTGGCTATAGCTAAGGGCCGTTTTCAACATTAGTAGACATATATGCAACCTGAATGGTAAAACTAACTATAAACTTAAGAAATTTTATATATAGAGGTAATCGAATGGAAAAATATTTAAATGTCGGAAAAATTGTAAATACTCATGGAATTCGTGGAGAGGTTCGCGTTATTTCAAGAACTGATTTTCCTGAGAAACGTTACAAAAAAGGAAATTCACTTTATTTATTTAAAGAAAATGAAACTACACCAATTAAATTAATCGTAACGAGTCACCGTGTACATAAAAACTTTGATTTACTTACATTTGAAGGGTATGAGTCATTAAACTCAGTTGAGCCACTGAAAAATGGAATATTAAAGATAACTGAAGACCAACTACATGATTTAGATAAAAATGAATACTATTACCACGAGATTATTGGTTGTGTAGTTGAAACAATTGATGGAGAAGAAATAGGTAAGATAAAAGAAATACTATCTCCAGGAGCGAATGATGTTTGGGTTATTCAAAGGAAAGGCCAAAAGGATGCGCTTATTCCATATATTGAACAAATTGTCAAAGAAGTAGATGTAACGAATAAAAAAGTTAAAATCGAATTAATGGAAGGTCTATTATGATGAAATTAGACTTTTTAACACTTTTTCCGGAAATGTTTGAGGGAGTATTAAACTCCTCAATATTAAAAAAAGCGCAAGAAAAAGAAGCAGTCCAATTCCGTTGCGTTAATTTTAGAGATTTTTCGACTAATAAACATTCAAATGTTGATGATTATCCTTATGGCGGGGGCGCAGGTATGGTACTTGCTCCTCAGCCGATTTTTGACGCTGTGGATGAATTAGTATCTAAAAGTGAAAATAAGCCTAGAGTCGTCCTTTTATGCCCTCAAGGAGAGAGATTTAATCAACGTAAAGCTGAAGAGCTTTCGAAAGAAGAACATTTAATCTTTATTTGTGGTCATTATGAAGGCTATGATGAGCGAATTCGTGAGCATGTCGTAACAGATGAAATCTCAATCGGTGATTATGTACTAACTGGTGGTGAACTTGGGGCTATGGTAATTGCTGATAGCGTTGTTCGTTTATTGCCTGGTGTACTAGGAAATACAACTTCAAAAATAGAAGATTCATTTAGTACAGGATTATTAGAACATCCACATTATACAAGACCTGCTGATTTTAGAGGACATAAAGTGCCGGACGTATTATTATCTGGAAATCATGCTCTTATTGAGGAATGGCGTACAAAACAATCTTTTAAACGAACTTTAACACGTCGTCCAGATCTACTTAAGGACTACACTTTATCTGAAAAAGAGTCTAAATGGATTGAGCAAGTTAAAGAAGAATTAAAACAAGAAAACTAGTTGCACGCACTAAAAGAATATGTTAATATAACTTGTGGCTTAAGTTAATACTTAAGCCTTTATTCTCGGTGTTCCGCTGCGAGCAATGTATCTTGTAAGAGCATCGGTTGGAAAAGGAGCGCATAAACTATGCAAAATTTAATCAACGAAATTACAAAAGAACAACTAAGAACTGACTTACCAGCATTCCGTCCTGGTGATACTGTACGAGTTCACGTTAAAGTTGTTGAGGGTACTCGTGAGCGTATCCAATTATTCGAAGGTGTAGTTATTAAACGTCGTGGTGGCGGAATTAGCGAAACTTTCACAGTTCGTAAAATTTCTTACGGAGTTGGTGTTGAACGTACGTTCCCAATTCACACTCCAAAAATTGCTAAATTAGACGTTGTTCGTCGCGGTAAAGTACGTCGTGCTAAACTTTACTACCTACGTGCACTTACTGGTAAAAAAGCAAGAATTAAAGAACTTCGATAGTCTTTTGAAAGGAGCTTGTATAAAACAAGCTCCTTTTTTTCCAATAAATGTAGATTATGGATATAATAAAAAGTAAAATAGAATACATAAATAAAGGTTTTAACTTTTGAAAGGTTAATACTTCAAAACGTATGGTTATAATTGGAGGGATTTAGGTTGAAAGAAAGCAATAGTGGTGGAATTTGGGAATTAGTTAAAACAATCTTTATTGCGCTTGTACTTGCACTTGGTATTCGAACATTCCTTTTTACACCGGTTTTAGTTGACGGTATCTCAATGATGCCAACATTACAAGATCAAAGTAGAATGATTGTAAATAAAATTGTTTACAAGATTCATGAACCAAAACGTTTTGATATTGTAGTCTTCCATGCTACTAAGGAAAAAGATTATATTAAACGTGTAATCGGCTTACCAGGTGACACAGTTGAATATAGAAATGATGTTCTATATGTTAACGGTAAACCGTATAAAGAACCATATTTGAATGAATATAAAAAAGAAACGAAAGATGGTCCTCTAACGGAAGACTTTACGCTAGAAGAGATTACTGGCAAAAAGACTGTACCAAAAGGACAAGTATTCGTTTTAGGGGATAATCGTCGATTAAGTAAAGATAGTCGTATTATCGGAACGGTTAGTCAAAAAGAAATTTTAGGTCGAGCGAGCATTGTATTCTGGCCGATCTCTGAGGTTAAAATGGCAAAATAAGTGCCATATTAAACTTGAATATTTATTGCATAAAGAAGGTGGCAACATGACGATTCAATGGTTTCCAGGTCATATGGCAAAAGCTAGAAGGCAGGTTACTGAAAAGCTTTCATTAATTGATGTTGTAATTGAATTAGCGGATGCTAGAGTACCAGCAGCTTCAAGAAATCCAATGATCGATGAAATTATTTCAAATAAGCCTAGATTGCTTTTATTAAATAAAGCAGATTTAGCAGATCCAAGAAATACGCAGCAATGGTTAGCATATTATGAAAAGCAAGGAGTAATGGCTATTGCAATTGATGCAGCATCTGGACAAGGATTAAAAGCAATTATTAGTTCGTGTGAAATTTTAGTTAAAGAGAAATTCGATAAAATGAGATCGAGAGGGATTAAACCTCGCGCTATTCGAGCTTTAATCGTAGGGATACCTAACGTAGGTAAATCGACTTTAATTAATAAGCTAGCACGCAAAAATATTGCTAAAACTGGTGATCGCCCCGGCGTAACACAAGCACAACAATGGATAAAAGTAGGAAAAGAAATTGAATTGCTTGATACACCAGGTATATTATGGCCAAAGTTTGAAGACCAAATTGTTGGTCTACGCTTAGCAACAACAGGGGCAATAAAAGACAGTATCATTAATTTACAAGAAGTAATGATCTATGCTATTAAATTCTTAAGAGAATATTATCCAAATGTATTAAAAGATCGATACGACATGAATGATGAAATTTTATTTTCTGAAAATGTAGTAGATGTATTTGATCATATTGGGAAGAAACGTGGATTTTTAATGTCAGGCGGAATTATAGATTATGATAAAACATCTGATTTATTTTTACGTGAGCTAAGAGCTGGGAAATTAGGCAGATTAACGTTTGAGAATCCTTCGATGCTTGAAGTGACTGATGAAATACTAGAAGAAAGTGCGCATGAGTAAGCGTACTTTCTTCTTTTTTAATGAAATGGATAAAGTTAAAAAAGGAGTACAAAATTTATGTCGCTGAAAATAGACGAAATAAAAAATAAATTAAATGAACTAATTGACCCAAGTAGTGAACTCTTAAAAGAATTTGAAAGTGATCAGCGAATTGGTGTGCAAAAGCTAGTTGCAAAATGGTATAGAGAACAAGAAAAAAAAGAGCAAGCTCGCTTGAAATTTTTAAAAATGATGGAATATGAAAAGAATCTATATATGCAAAATGTAAAATTAATTGCAGGAGTAGATGAGGTTGGAAGAGGGCCATTAGCTGGGCCAGTTGTGGCAGCGGCAGTAATTTTAGCAGAAGATACTGAACTGATCGGCCTTGATGACTCAAAAAAATTATCAAAAGAGAAAAGACAATATTTCGTTAAACGAATTAAAGAGGAAGCAATTTCATATGGAATTGGTATGGCTAGCTCAAGCGAAATAGATGAAATCAATATTTATGAAGCAACAAAATTAGCAATGAGACGTGCAATAGAGCAACTTAAACATTCGCCTGAACATTTATTAATTGATGCAATGAAACTACCAATGGAAATTTCTCAAACATCAATTATTAAAGGTGATGCAACAAGTATAAGTATTGCAGCAGCATCTGTCCTTGCAAAAGAAACAAGGGATTCTTTAATGTGCGAACTAAGTTTAAAGCATCCAAACTACGGCTTTGAAAAGCATATGGGATATGGAACGAAAGAACATCTCCAAGCAATTGAAAAGCATGGAATAATCAATGAACATAGGAGATCATTTGCGCCTATAAAAGAACAAGTTAATTCTAATACATAAGAGTATAGAATAAGTAAAATTACGATTGCAAATCCTTAGTCAATTGAAGTATTTTGCTTTTTTAAATTAAACAAGTACCAGCGAAGGATTTTTTCAAAAAGATAACAAAGTATAAATTTTGAGGTGTACCACAGTTCTAAAAACTGTGGTATTTTTGCTGCTGCACTTTAAGCAAAAAAAGACAGAGGTTTATTTTTGCCTGGTTTTTATTAGTAGTATTTAAAGAAAGTACAAATAAAAATGTAAAACATGCAAATAAACCTTTCGAACGTGCAAATAAGAGAATAGAAACTGCAAATAAAAGTGGAAGTGCAAATAAAAATAGGGAATCTGCAAATAAAAATAGGGAATCTGCAAATAAAAGCGATCAAACTGCAAATAAAATTAGCGAAACTGAAATTAAATTTGTGTGAGTCCTAACTTAAATATGATATTACCTATACGGGTTGGGGGTATTGAGAGGGTTTCAACGTAATTATTGGTCAAAAATATCTATTTATAAATGGAAAATGTTATATTTGCTCTATTTCTTCCTAAACCGACTAAAAAATTTAGGAAATCTGCGATCAATTTAAAATATAGATTTAAAATCAACGATAAGTAAGAAACAGCTCTAAGATACCCTCCATTTTTCCGTATACAGGTACATCCTGAAAAAATATAAAAAAAGAAACCGCCCTTTTCAAAACCCTTAGGACAACCTCTTTTTATAAGAGACAAAAGGGGAGAAGAGGCAAATATGTTACTCATAAAGGGCCCATGAGTAAGTAAAATAGCAAAAAGAAGCAAATATGTTACTCATAGAAGTTTCATGAGTAAGTAAAACAGTAAAAAGAAGCAAAAGTGTTACTCATAGAAGGCTCATGAGTAAGTAAAACAGCAAAAAGAAGCAAATATGTTACTCATAAAGGGCCCATGAGTAAGTAAAACAGCAAAAAGAAGCAAAAGTGTTACTCATAGAAGTTTCATGAGTAAGTAAAATAGCAAAAAGAGGTAAATATGTTACTCATAAAAGGCTCATGAGTAACTAAAACAGCAAAAAGAAGCAAATATCTGACTCATAAAGGGGTCACCCTGAAGTAGAAATCAAACCCAGGAGAAACTTTGCCAAAAGTTTGATTATTAATCGATAAGAATATGTATAACAGATTGAAAACGAACCGTAACTTGGTTCGTTTTTTTACAAAAGATAAGAAAGTATAAATTTTGAGGTGTGCCACAGTTCTAAAAACTGTGGTATTTTTGCTGCTGTACTCTAAGCAAAAAATGACCAGGCGTTTTTTGTCCGGTTTTTCTTACATAATAACACATATAAATTGGCATCTATAAGTATTAGGGTAGCTACTCAAATGTGTTCGCAAATCGACGTATTTTCTTTAATATTAAGAACGAATTTTCTTAATATTTACAAAAAACAAAATAAAAATTAATATTGTAATATGATAAACTGAATCATCTATTGTTTCTGAAAGGGTTTTCTATATAAAAACATATAATATTTAATTCTTTTCTACTAAAGTATTTACAGTATATTCTGTAAGAGATACAATAGGGATGTGTTTTAATTTGTCTTGTTCTAAAAGGGGAGGATGGATCATGAATATCCATGAGTATCAAGGGAAAGAAATCCTACGAAGCTATGGCGTAAAAGTACCAAATGGTAAAGTTGCATTCACAGTTGAAGAAGCAGTAGAAGCAGCAAAAGAATTAGGTACAGCTGTATGCGTAGTAAAAGCTCAAATTCACGCTGGTGGTCGCGGTAAAGCGGGCGGCGTAAAAGTAGCAAAAAATTTAGATGAAGTAAATACATATGCTAGTGAGATACTAGGTAAAGTATTAGTTACTCATCAAACTGGACCAGAAGGTAAGGAAGTTAAGCGCTTACTTATCGAAGAAGGCTGCGATATTAAAAAAGAATATTATGTTGGTTTAGTTTTAGACCGCGCTACTTCACAAGTTGTATTAATGGCTTCTGAAGAAGGTGGAACTGAAATTGAAGAAGTAGCTGAAAAAACACCTGAAAAAATCTTTAAAGAGTATATTGATCCTGCAGTAGGTCTACAAGGCTTCCAAGCTCGTCGTATTGCGTTCAATATCAACATCCCTAGCAACTTAGTTAACAAAGCTGTAAAGTTCATGATGGGCTTATACAGTGCGTTTGTTGAAAAAGATTGCTCTATCGCTGAAATTAACCCTCTAGTAGTAACGGGTGATGGCGAAGTAATGGCATTAGATGCAAAGTTAAACTTTGACTCAAATGCTTTATATCGTCATGCTGATATTTTAGCTTACCGTGACTTAGAAGAAGAAGATCCAAAAGAAATCGAAGCTTCTAAGTACGACTTAAACTATATTTCTTTATACGGAAATATTGGTTGTATGGTTAATGGTGCAGGTCTTGCAATGGCTACAATGGACATCATTAAACATTACGGAGGAGACCCGGCTAACTTCCTTGATGTGGGGGGCGGTGCTACTGCAGAGAAAGTTACAGAAGCGTTTAAAATCATCCTTTCTGACCAAAATGTTAAAGGTATTTTCGTTAACATCTTCGGTGGCATCATGAAATGTGATGTTATTGCAGAAGGTGTAATCGAAGCTACTAAACAAGTTGGTTTACACTTACCATTAGTTGTTCGTTTAGAAGGAACGAATGTTGAATTAGGTAAGAAGATTCTTAATGAATCTGGCTTAAACATTGTTGCAGCGGATTCAATGGCTGATGGCGCTGAAAAAATCGTTGCACTTGTAGGCTAAGAAAGGGAGGATAAAAATGAGCGTATTTATTAATAAAGATACTAAAGTCATTGTACAAGGTATTACTGGTTCTCAAGGCTTATTCCATACTACACAAATGCTTGAGTATGGCACTAAAATTGTTGGCGGTGTAACTCCTGGTAAAGGTGGTACTGACATCGCTGGCGTACCTGTATTTAATACTGTTTCAGAAGCAGTAGCTACAACTGGTGCTAACGCATCTGTTATCTATGTACCACCTGCATTTGCTGCAGATGCGATCATGGAAGCTGTTGATGCTGAATTAGATATCGCTATTTGTATTACTGAAGGAATTCCTGTACTTGACATGGTAAAAGTTAAAAAGTATATGGAAGGCAAAAAAACTAGACTAGTTGGTCCAAACTGCCCAGGTGTTATTACTCCTGATGAGTGCAAAATTGGAATCATGCCTGGTTACATCCATAACAAAGGTCACGTAGGTATCGTATCTCGTTCTGGTACGTTAACTTATGAGGCTGTACATCAATTATCACAAGCAGGTGTAGGTCAATCTACAGCTGTAGGTATTGGTGGAGACCCAGTTAATGGAACAAACTTCATCGATGTTTTAAAAGCATTCAATGAAGATCCAGAAACTTATGCAGTTATTATGATTGGTGAAATCGGTGGAACTGCAGAAGAAGAAGCTGCTGAGTGGGTACAAGCTAATATGGCGAAACCAGTAGTAGGATTCATTGGCGGTCAAACAGCTCCAGAAGGTAAACGTATGGGCCATGCTGGTGCAATTATCGCAGGCGGTAAAGGTACTGCTAAAGAAAAAATGGCTACAATGGAAAGCTGTGGCATTAAAGTAGCTCTTACTCCAGCAGTAATGGGCGAAACTTTAATTAGTGTATTAAAAGAGCGTGGCTTATATGAACAATGTAAGACACACGAAGCTTTAGTATAAAATGTTAAATAAGTAGCCTCCATCTGGAGGCTACTTTTCTTAAAAGGAAGGAGAGTTTATGGGAAAGAAAATTCGACTGATTCATTTGCATCACTTCTTATTTGAAAATTATCAAGCGATCAAGAAAATTCTTCACTATGATCCAAACTTGGAAAACCTCTATCATTATTCACCTTCAATTTTTCAAACTACTTTTCAAATGTCTTCAAAAGCTGCGGAAAAATTATATAGTCAACTTCATTCATCTTCCATTCTTGATATTTTAAAAGAAAACTATAAAAAAAATATTAAAATTATTACAATTTATGATGATTTGTATCCTGATTTGCTAAAAGAAATTTGTGACCCTCCATATGTTTTATATTTAATAGGTAATCAAAATATATTACATAAAAAATTTATGATCAGTATAATAGGTGCTAGAAAACCATCATTATTTGCGAATATAATTTGTCATTCATTAATAAAAGACTTAATGAAAGAAAATTGTGTAATTGTAAGTGGAATGGCAGCTGGTTGCGATTCTATTGCGCATAAATCAACTATTTTCCATAATGGAACGACGGTTGCAGTTGTAGGATGTGGGTTAGACTATATTTATCCGAAGGAAAATCGTAACTTATTTGATGAAATAGCTAATAAGCATTTAATTATTAGTGAATATCCCTATTATATTAAACCAGAAAAAAGGTATTTTCCTAGAAGAAATAGAATTATTGCAGGATTATCAAAAGGTTTAATCGTATTAGAGGCAAATGAGAAAAGTGGCACGATGATCACAGCAAATTTTGCAATTCAATATAATCGAGAGGTATTTGCTGTGCCAGGTCCGATTATAATGGAAGAATATAAAGGAAATCATCGTTTAATTCAGGATGGAGCGAAGTTAATTACTTGTACAAATGATATTTTAGAGGAATTTAAGGAATATACTAAAAAATAAAAAAATATGTTTATATTACAAAAAATTGACAATACTATTGCAACTTGTGTTATTTTATATCTAAATAAAATTTGACTAATGTATAGAATAAACTATACAATTTGAAATTGTATGAAGGAAAATTAAAAATATAATTGAACTCTTCTTATTATGAATCTATTTGAGAATAAATTAGAATTAATGAATGAAACAAGGAATACAGAGAGTAATGAATAGTAAACTCTCAGGAGGCTTAAAAGATGGCAGAAAATTTAGTGATAGTGGAGTCCCCTTCAAAGGCTAAAACAATTGAAAAGTACTTAGGTAAAAAATTTAAAGTAATTGCATCGATGGGACATGTTCGAGATTTACCTAAGAGCCAGATGGGGATTGAAATAGAAAACGATTACAACCCAAAATACATAACAATTCGCGGAAAAGGGCCAGTTTTAAAGGATTTAAGATCAGCTGCCAAAAAAGCAAAGAAAATATATCTAGCGGCCGATCCAGATCGTGAAGGAGAAGCAATTGCCTGGCACATTGCTAATACACTTAATATCGATACAAGTTCAGATTGTCGAGTAGTGTTTAATGAAATTACAAAAGACGCTATTAAAGAATCTTTTAAAAAACCTAGACCAATCAATATGAATTTAGTGGACGCACAACAAGCTCGACGCGTATTAGATCGTTTAGTAGGATATAACATTAGTCCATTACTATGGAAGAAAGTAAAAAAAGGTTTAAGTGCAGGTCGAGTTCAATCTGTCGCATTAAGACTGATTATTGAACGAGAAAAAGAAATTGAAATTTTCCAACCTGAAGAATATTGGACAATTAAGAGTAAGGGGATTACAAAGAAAGAAGCATTTGATACTTTTTTCTACGGTGTTAATGGAAAAAAATTAGAATTAGGATCAGAAGCTGAAGTGGAAAAAGTTTTATCACAAATACAAGGTGATAGCTTCGAAGTTCAAAGTGTTACTAGAAAAGAGCGTAAGCGTAATCCAGCAACTGCATTTACTACTTCTTTACTTCAACAAGAAGCGGCTAGAAAATTGAATATGCGCGCTAAGAAAACGATGATGATTGCCCAGCAATTATATGAAGGAATATCTTTAGGTAGTGGAGGGCAAGTCGGATTAATCACTTACATGAGAACTGACTCGACACGTATTTCAGATGTTGCAATTGAAGAAGCAAAATCTTATATTGTTGAAACATACGGAGCTGATTTTGTTGCTACAAATAAAAAAAGTGAAAAAAAATCAGATAAAGTACAAGATGCACACGAAGCAATTAGGCCAACATCTACATTGCGTTCACCAGATACGATTAAAGCACATGTAAGCCGTGATCAATATCGACTATATAAATTAATATGGGAACGATTTGTTGCTAGTCAGATGTCATCAGCAGTGCTTGATACGGTTAAAGTTGATCTAACTAATAATAATGTAATATTTAGAGCAAATGGTTCTGTCGTTAAATTTCCCGGCTTTATGAAGGTTTATATTGAAAGTAATGATGATGGTACTGAGGAAAAAGATCGCTTACTTCCACCGCTAGCTGAAGGTGAAAAGGTTAAAATGGAAGATATTTTACCTGAACAACATTTCACACAGCCACCTCCACGTTATACAGAGGCAAGGCTAGTAAAAACGCTTGAAGAGGTAGGAATTGGTCGACCATCAACTTACGTACCAACATTAGAAACTATTCAAAAGCGTGGATATGTTTCCTTAGATAATAAACGATTTGTACCAACTGAACTTGGTCAAATAGTGTTTGATTTAGTCGTTGAATTTTTCCCAGAAGTCATTAATATTGAATTTACAGTTCAAATGGAAGGTGACCTTGATAAAATTGAAGACGGTAATGTGAATTGGATTCAAATCATTGATCAATTTTATAAAGGCTTTGAAAAACACTTAGAAATAGCAGAAAAAGAAATGCAAAAAGTTGAAATCAGAGATGAACCTGCTGGTGAAGATTGTGAACAATGTGGAAGCCCTATGGTATTTAAAATGGGTCGATACGGTAAGTTTATGGCATGTTCAAACTTCCCAGATTGTCGAAATACAAAAGCAATCGTAAAAGATATTGGCGTTAAATGTCCTACATGTAAAGACGGCAATATTATTGAACGTAAATCGAAAAAGAATCGAATTTTCTTTGGATGCACGAATTATCCTGAATGTGAATTCTTATCATGGGATAAGCCAATTGGAAGACCTTGTCCGAAATGTGACAACTTATTAGTCGAAAAGAAAATGAAAAAAGGAATTCAAGTTCAATGTGTATCTTGTGATTACAAAGAGGATCAACAAGTGTGATGTGAGCAATTAATTTGCTCACTTTTACTTTTCATATCGACTATTAATTAAGACAACTTTAAGAAAAAAAATATAAAATAATATTACGTAATTTTTATTTAAACAGCGTAGAAGGAGTTATCAATGAACGAACAATTTATTAATGTAATCGGAGCAGGTTTAGCAGGAAGTGAGGCTGCTTATCAAATTGCAAAAAGAGGAATAAAAGTACACTTATACGAAATGAGACCAGTAAGACAAACTCCTGCACATCATACTGATAAGTTTGCTGAGTTAGTTTGTAGTAATTCACTAAGAGCAAATACATTAACAAACGCTGTAGGTGTTTTGAAAGAGGAAATGAGAAGACTTGATTCAGTTATTATTCGATCTGCTGATGAATGTGCTGTTCCTGCAGGTGGTGCTCTTGCTGTAGACCGTCACGAATTTGCAAGTCGTGTTACGGAATATGTAAAAAATCATCCTAATGTAACCGTGCATAACGAAGAAATGACAAAAATACCTGAAGGACCAACTGTTATCGCAACAGGACCTTTAACTTCACCAGAACTTTCACAGCAATTAAAAGAATTGACTGGAGAAGATTATTTTTATTTCTATGATGCAGCTGCTCCAATTGTAGAAAAGGAAAGTATTGATTTAAATAAAGTATATTTAAAATCGAGATACGATAAAGGCGAAGCGGCTTATTTAAACTGTCCAATGAATGAAGAAGAATTCGATCGCTTTTATGAAGCATTAACAACTTCAGAAACAGTACCTTTAAAAGAGTTTGAAAAGGAAATATTCTTTGAAGGATGTATGCCAGTTGAAGTAATGGCTAAACGTGGAAAACAGACGTTACTGTTTGGTCCAATGAAACCAGTAGGGTTAGAAGACCCAAAAACAGGAAAGATACCACACGCAGTCGTACAGCTACGTCAAGATGACAGTGCTGGAACTTTATATAATATTGTTGGGTTCCAAACACATTTAAAATGGGGTCCTCAAAAAGAGGTACTACAGTTAATTCCTGGTCTTGAAAATGCTGAAATTGTACGTTATGGAGTAATGCATCGAAATACGTTTATTAATTCACCTAAACTATTAGAACCAACTTATAAATTTAAAGGACGTAATGATTTATTTTTCGCTGGCCAAATGACTGGAGTAGAAGGTTATGTAGAATCTGCAGCATCTGGTTTAGTAGCTGGAATTAACGCAGCTAGACATGTAATGGAAAAAGAATTAGTAGTATTCCCAGCAGAAACTGCAATCGGAAGTATGGCAAATTATATTACGACTACTAGCGAGAAACATTTCCAGCCAATGAATGCAAATTTCGGACTATTCCCAAGACTTGAAATGAAAATTAAGCGAAAACAAGAACGCTACGAAGCTTATGCAAATAGAGCATTAGAATCAATTATGAATTTTGTAGAATGTTAAGAAAATAAATTGCAAATAGCTACTTAATATGTTAGTATGTAGTGGCTTGTGAGGAGAAAATACCTTGAATATTAAAATATTGTGTCAATTGTTCATTCAGTATTTACAATTAGAGAAAAACTCTTCACAATACACATTAAATAGTTATAAAAAAATTGTTGAACAATTTCTAGTTTTTATGGAACAACAATCCATTATTTCATTTTCTTCAGTTACTTATTCTGATGTTCGTCTCTATTTAACAACTTTGCATGACAAACAGCTATCAAGACGTACAGTCTCAAAACATATTTCTTGTTTAAGAAGTTTCTATCGTTTTCTTATGAGAGAAAATGAGGCAAAAGAGAATCCTTTTGTGCTAGCGTCACTTCCTAAAAAAGAAACTATGATACCAAGATTTTTATACAAGGAAGAACTTGAAAAACTATTTAAGGTTAGCGATCTAGATACGGAACTTGGACAAAGAAATCAAGCCATTTTAGAATTGCTATATGCTACAGGTATGCGAGTAAGTGAATGCTGTAGTTTGAAATTAAAAGACATAGATTTTCAAATTGGGACTATTTTGGTAACGGGCAAAGGGAATAAGCAGCGGTATATTCCCTTTGGTAGTTATGCAGAAAAAGCTCTTCATACATATATAGAAGATGGCCGAAATAGACTGATAGTAGCTAACAAGCAAATAAATGATGATCTTTTTTTGAATCACCGTGGTACAAGGCTTACAGCAAGGGGCGTCCGTGGTATTTTAGAAAAAATGATCAATGATACTTCGTTGACTAATAAAATCTATCCACATATGTTAAGGCATACCTTTGCTACGCATATGCTTGATAACGGTGCTGATATTCGTAGTGTTCAAGAATTACTTGGACATGAGAACTTATCATCTACTCAAATCTATACACATGTAACGAAGGAAAGATTACAAAAAGTATACAATTTACATCATCCTAGAGCATAGACGAGCTCAATTTTAGAAATTAATCGACATTTCTAAGGAGGATTCAAATGTCCAATTTTCATGCTACAACGATTTTCGCAATTAGCCACAATGGAAAAAGTGCCATGGCAGGTGATGGTCAAGTAACTTTTGGAAATGCAGTAGTAATGAAGCATACTGCAAGAAAGGTTAGAAAGCTTTTTAATGGAAAAGTTTTAGCTGGATTTGCAGGGTCAGTTGCAGATGCATTTACTTTATTCGAACTTTTTGAGGGCAAGTTAGTTGAATATAATGGTAATATTCAACGAGCTGCTGTTGAATTAGCAAAAAAATGGAGAACAGATCGAGTATTACATAAACTTGAAGCCTTACTGATTGTAATGGATCATAATTCATTATTATTAATTTCTGGTACTGGTGAAGTAATTGAACCTGATGATGGAATTCTTGCAATTGGTTCTGGAGGGAATTACGCCCTTGCAGCAGGCCGTGCATTAAAGGAAAACGCAGGTGACAATCTTTCAGCAAAACAAATTGCTTATGCAAGTTTAAAGACTGCTAGTGATATTTGTGTTTATACGAACGGAAATATAATATTAGAAGAATTAGAATAGGAGAGTGTATTATGAGTACTTCTTTCACGCCTCGTCAAATTGTTGAAAAACTAGATCAATATATTGTTGGACAGCAACAAGCGAAAAAAGCAGTAGCAATTGCACTCAGAAATCGATATCGTAGAAGTTTACTTGAAGAGTCATTCCGAGAAGAGATTTCACCAAAAAATATATTAATGATTGGCCCAACTGGTGTAGGTAAAACTGAAATTGCTAGAAGGATGGCAAAATTAGTTGGAGCTCCTTTCATTAAAGTTGAAGCTACTAAATTTACTGAGGTTGGTTATGTTGGTAGAGATGTTGAATCAATGATTCGTGATTTAACCCAAACTGCCATTCGAATAGTAAAAGAAGAGCGTATGAATAAGGTGAAAGAACAAGCTGAAAAAAATGCTAATACTAGATTAGTAAAACTTCTTGTACCGAGTATGAAAAAACAAGCTTCATTTAAAAACCCACTTGAGATGCTTTTTAATCAAGATGCACAAAACTCGAATGCTGAGCAAGAAGAGAATGATACAGAATTAACGTCTAAAAGAAGAAATATAGAATTTCAACTTTTATCTGGAAAACTAGAAGATGAACTTGTTTCTGTTGAAGTAGAACAACAGCAAGCTCCAATGCTAGATTTCATGCAAGGAACTGGAATGGAACAAATGGGGATGAACTTTCAAGAGTCATTGGGTAGTTTATTTCCAAAGAAAACTAAAAAAAGAAAGCTTTCCGTTAAAGAAGCTCGTAAAATTTTAACAAATGAAGAAGCTCAGAAATTAATTGATATGGATGAAGTAACCCAGGAAGCAGTTTATAGGGCTGAACAATTAGGTATTATTTTCATAGATGAAATTGATAAGATTGCAAGTAAACAAAACTCTACTCAAGATGTTTCTAGAGAAGGAGTACAAAGAGATATCTTACCAATTGTTGAAGGTAGTACAGTTGTAACAAAGTATGGACCAATTAAAACGGATCATATTCTATTTATTGCAGCGGGAGCATTTCATATTTCAAAACCTTCTGATCTAATACCTGAATTACAAGGGCGCTTCCCAATTCGTGTAGAATTAGGAAAGCTATCTGTTGATGACTTTGTTCGAATTTTAGTTGAACCAGATTTTTCAATTATTAAACAATATAAAGCATTATTGTCTACAGAAGGTATACAAATCGAATTTTCTGACGATGCTATACGTAGAATAGCAGAAATAGCATTTGATGTTAATCAGACTACTGACAATATTGGTGCGAGAAGATTGCATACGATTATGGAAAGACTTCTTGAGGATTTATCGTTTGAAGCTTCTGAGATTCAAATGGGAACAATCATGATTACACCACAATACGTAAATGAAAAACTCGCAAATATTGCAAAAGATAAAGACATAAGTCAATTCATTTTATAGGAAACGTACAATTAAATAGGAGGCATTTAGAAAGATGCAATTATTAGAAAAAACAAGAAAGATTAATAAGTTATTACAACAATCTGCAGGAAAACCAGTAAACTTTAAAGAAATGGCTGATACATTAGAAGAAGTAATTGAATCAAACGTATTTATTTTAAGCCGTAAAGGGAAGTTATTAGGTTATGGTCTTCACCAAAAAATCGAAAATGAGCGTATGCAAAAAATGTTCAGTGATCGCCAATTCCCTGAAGAGTACACTCAAACCCTATTTAATATTAATGAAACTTCTTCAAATATAGATATTAACAGTGAATACACTGCTTTCCCAGTTGAAAATAAAGATTTATTTTCTGGTGGTTTAACAACGATTGTTCCAATTATCGGTGGTGGTGAGCGTTTAGGTACTCTAGTACTAGCGCGAATTAATCAAGATTTTGAAAATGACGATTTAATCTTAGCTGAATATGGCGCAACAGTAGTAGGTATGGAAATTCTACGTGAAAAAGCTGAAGAAATTGAAGAAGAAGCAAGAAGTAAAGCTGTTGTACAAATGGCTATTTCATCTCTTTCTTATAGCGAATTAGAAGCAATTGAGCATATTTTTGAAGAATTAAATGGTTATGAAGGTTTATTAGTAGCAAGTAAAATTGCTGACCGTGTTGGAATTACAAGATCTGTGATCGTAAACGCACTACGTAAATTAGAAAGTGCTGGTGTTATCGAATCTAGATCACTAGGAATGAAAGGTACTTATATTAAAGTACTAAATGATAAATTCTTATTAGAATTAGAAAAATTAAAATCTAACTAATTAATAATAAATAAAAACCTTTTCTCTTATGGAACATTAGAGGAAAGGTTTTTTATTTTTTACTCAACTATTGTTAGATGAAAACTTTGAACGCGAATCTAGGAAATACGATCGCATTCTCTAATTCATTAAAATTGGAAGCTACATAAGTTCTTCAAAATCATTTTTTATATTGTGTAAAAAATTAAATACAAAACTGTGACGGTTTATTTTATTATGAAAAAACATTGGCACGATTGTAACGTTATAATGAAAGAATATTTAGCCTTTTGAACGTATACAATTTTTAGAAAAAGCCATTCTAGAATTTAAATTTAATCAAAATATAAAAAAGAGAAAAATCAATTTAGATTAAAAAAGTTCTTTATTAAGTATTTTATTATTTTTATGTGCTTAAAATAGAAATCTAAAATTTAATAATTATTTTAAAAAAATTAACACGTATCATTCATTTTAATGAAATGTTTTAAAAAAATTAGAAAAATTTTCACATTATCTTAAAGATTATGAGGATAAATTTGGTGGATTTAATATTATAATTTTTTTAAGGTAGTAGAAAAGTGAAACATTAAGTGTAGTTCGTAATGTACTTACGCGAAAACATAATCGCTTTTTAAAAGAAGTAGTGTGCATTTAAAATACTGTTTGAGCTTGAAGGTTTAGTTGATTCTTATTAAAGAAAGCCGAAAATTTTTTAATAGATTCATATTCATTACCTAAATTATTTAGTTATTGATATAACCATATAATTTTTTCGCTTTATTAAGGTTTAATTAGCATAACATTTTAAGTGATGGAACAAATGAAACAAGACATCAGTATATTGTTGCAATGCATTTATAATACATAAAAAAATCTCTTTAAAATTAATTATAAATTTAGAGAGGACTACAAAAAAGGCGTGTGAGAACACAACGATTCAATTCTATTAATGCATTGATGGCCTAATTAATTATCGTAAGTAAACTCAACTATGAAGAGTTGAATTGGAATCAAGTTATCAACATAATATGGTAATTCGCTGAGGTGAAAGACGTGTTGCAAGTTCAAAAAAATGTTTCACAAAGTTATTGGAAAACGTGGATAGAGGATCGCGATGTAAATGCAGGAGATGCGTTAATTCGCATTTATATGCCATTAGTTCATTTTCAAGTTAATCGTATAGCTCATAGATTACCTTCAAATGTCAGTAGAGATGATTTAAGAAGTTTTGCAATGATGGGCTTATATGACGCATTAGAGAAGTTCGATCCAAATAGGGATTTAAAGTTTGAAACCTATGCTTCAATTAGAATAAGTGGAAATATAATGGATGGTCTTCGTAAAGAAGATTGGCTACCTAGAACTACGAGAGATAAAGCTAAGAAAATTGATTATGCGATTGAAAAGCTAGAACCAACGCTTCAGCGTAAAGTCACCCCAGAAGAAATTGCACAATATACTGGATTTTCCTCAAAAGAAGTTGTAAATGTCATTAATGATGTATTTTTTTCAAATATGTTATCATTTGATGACCAAATAAAAGATGATGGAGATGGACAAGTAAATTTTATCCAGACGATTAGAAATAACGAAACATTAACACCAGAAGAGGAATTACTGAAGGACGAACAAATTAAACAGTTAGCCGAGACAATTGTTGCTGAATTAAATGAGAAAGAACAAATAGTTATTAGCTTGTTTTATCATGAAGAATTAACATTTACCGAAATAGGGTCAATTATTAGCTTGTCTACATCTAGAGTTTCTCAAATCCATGCAAAAGCAATTTTTAAACTTAGGGATTTTTTTAGTAATAACTAGTATTATTCAATTTAATTTCATATGGATTAAATTTTTTCTTAATAAGTAGTTGGCATTATTATATTGTTATTTAATTATTTTGCTTTAATGAAAGAATGTAATCTTTACTATTTTGCGAGAAGCAGACAAAGTTTCTTGCTTTTTCTTTGAAGAAAAAAATATAGAAGATAAATTTTGAATAAATTAACAAAAAATTCCTATACTGATAATATTGCTTTTAGAATCAAATAAATATGTCATTCATTGGGTTGGTTGCACTATTTTGATTGATCGTTATTTTATTCAATCAAAAAATAATTCAAGTGACAAAGAAAAATTTATTTTAATAGAAGCAATTAAATAATTTGTAGAAAATCTTGGGCTTTTCTATACTTGAAATTAGTCAAGAAACGTCAAATTTTAATCAACTCAAAAATAAGAGAGTAGAAACTTCGACAATAATTTCTCGTTTTCTCTTGATAAATAATTCTTCATATGATATAGTAGTCCATGGTGTTAATACACACGCTTGCCGATTTTCTTATTGGTGCTACCCAGTATGGGAGTGATAGGAGAAGATGACGCGAGCGGAGGAAAAAGAACCATTAGGAGGAAATATAATGTCAGTAATTTCTATGAAGCAATTATTAGAAGCTGGTGTTCACTTCGGTCACCAAACTCGCCGTTGGAACCCAAAAATGAAACGTTACATCTTCACTGAGCGTAACGGTATCTACATCATCGACCTACAAAAAACAGTTAAAAAGGTTGAAGAATGTTACAACGTAATGAAAGGTATCGCTGCTGAAGGTGGAAACATCCTTTTCGTTGGTACTAAAAAACAAGCTCAAGAAGCTATTAAAGACGAAGCAATTCGTTCTGGAATGTACTTCATCAACCAACGTTGGTTAGGTGGAACATTAACAAACTTCCAAACAATCCAAAAACGTGTTAAACGTTTAAAAGATATCGAAAGAATGCAAGAAGATGGCACTTTTGAAGTGTTACCTAAGAAAGAAGTTATTCAACTTAAAAAAGAATTAGAACGTCTTGAAAAATTCCTAGGCGGAATCAAAGACATGAAGCAACTTCCTGATGCATTATTCGTTGTTGATCCTCGTAAAGAGCGTATCGCTGTTGCTGAAGCTCGTAAGTTAAACATTCCTATCATCGGTATTGTTGACACTAACTGTGATCCAGATGAAATCGATCACGTTATCCCAGCAAACGACGATGCTATTAGAGCTGTAAAACTTCTTACATCAAAAATGGCAGATGCGATTCTTGAAGCGAAACAAGGCGAAGAAACAACTGCTTAATGAGAAATTGAAAGGTGATAAGAGGGTTTAGCCTTTTATCACCTTTTTTTAAGGTTAAAATAATCAAAAAATGTTTACCTTATAAAACGATTAAATAAAATAAGCTTACATATAGGAGATGAATACTATGGCAATCACTGCACAAATGGTAAAAGAATTACGTGAAAAAACTGGCGCTGGTATGATGGATTGTAAAAAAGCATTAACTGAAACTGAAGGTAACATGGAAAAAGCAATCGACTACCTTCGTGAAAAAGGGATCGCAAAAGCTGCTAAAAAAGGTGACCGTATCGCTGCTGAAGGTTTAACTTTCGTTGAAGTTTCTGGAAACGATGCAGTACTAATCGAAGTAAACTCTGAAACTGATTTCGTTGCTAAAAACGAAGGTTTCAAAGAATTAGGTTCTATTTTAGCTAAACACATTGTTGCTAACAAACCTGCAACAGTTGAAGAAGCTTTAACTCAAACAATGGAAAACGGTGAAACTGTTGAAACTTTCATCAACCATTCAATCGCTAAAATCGGAGAGAAAATCTCTTTACGTCGTTTTGAACTAGTTTCTAAAACAGATGCTGACGCATTTGGTGCATACTTACACAGTGGTGGACGTATCGGTGTTCTTTCAGTTGTAGAAGGAACTACTAAAGAAGACGTTGCTAAAGACGTTTCTATGCATATCGCTGCAATCAACCCTAAATATATCTCTCGTGATGCTGTTTCTCAAGAAGAAGTTGAGCATGAGCGTGGAATTTTAACTCAACAAGCATTAAACGAAGGTAAACCAGAAAACATCGTTGCTAAAATGGTAGAAGGACGTATTGGTAAATACTTCGAAGAAATCTGCTTATTAGATCAATCTTTCGTTAAAAACCCAGACGTTAAAGTAGGTCAATTCGTTAAAGCTGCTAACGGAACTGTTACATCTTTCGTTCGTTATGAAGTTGGAGAAGGCTTAGAAAAACGTGAAGATAACTTTGCTGAAGAAGTAATGAATCAAGTTAAAGGTAACTAATTTAGTTACTATGAATGAAAATAGGGGACACTATGTGTTCCCTATTTTTTAAAGAACGTAAATACATAGAGGTACTTAAATGGAGGGTATTATGAGTAAAGCAAAGTATAATCGCGTAGTATTAAAGCTTAGTGGAGAAGCATTAGCTGGTGGACAAGGATTTGGAATTAATCCATCAGTTATTAAATCAATTGCTGAGCAAGTTAAAGAAATCGCAGAACTAGATGTTGAAGTTGCAGTTGTTGTTGGTGCTGGTAATATTTGGCGCGGTAAAACAGGTAGCGAAATGGGCATGGACCGTGCTACTGCAGACTACATGGGTATGTTAGGTACAGTAATGAACTCGTTAGCACTTCAAGATAGTCTTGAAACACTTGGTGTACAATCTCGTGTACAATCATCAATTGAAATGCGTCAAGTTGCAGAGCCATATATCCGTCGTAAAGCAATTCGTCATTTAGAGAAAAAACGTGTTGTCATTTTTGCTGCTGGTACAGGAAATCCTTATTTCTCAACTGATACTACTGCTGCATTACGTGCTGCTGAAATCGAAGCAGATGTTATTTTAATGGCAAAAAATAATGTTGATGGAGTGTACACAGCTGACCCATCAATCGATAAAACTGCTGTAAAATACGAAACACTAACATACTTAGACGTATTAAAAGAAGGTTTAGGTGTAATGGATTCAACAGCATCTTCATTATGTATGGACAATGACATTCCACTAATTGTATTCTCAATTATGGAAGAAGGTAATATTAAACGTGCCGTTCTTGGCGAAAATATTGGAACAATCGTAAGGGGGAAATAAAAATGTCTAATCAAATCATCTCTTTAGCAAAAGAAAAAATGACTAAAGCTGTTTCAGCTTACACAAGAGAATTAGCGACTGTTCGTGCTGGTCGTGCAAATCCAGCTATTTTAGATAGAGTTTTAGTTGAATACTATGGTGCTCCAACACCACTTAACCAAATGGCAAATATTTCAGTGCCAGAGGCAAGATTATTATTAATTACTCCTTATGATAAAACTGTAATTAACGATATGGATAAAGCAATTCAAAAAGCTGACTTAGGTTTAAATCCTTCAAATGACGGGAATGTAATCAGAATAACATTCCCACCATTAACTGAAGAGCGTCGCCGCGATTTAGTTAAAAGTGTAAAGAAATTAGCAGAAGATGCTAAAGTTGCAGTTCGTAACATTCGCCGTGATGCAAATGATGATTTAAAGAAAGCAGAAAAAAATGGCGATATTACTGAAGATGAATTACGTGGTCTTGTAGAAGACATTCAAAAACAGACAGATTCACATATCGAAAAAATCGATGGAATCTCAAAAGATAAAGAAAAAGAGATAATGGAAGTTTAATACTGCATTGCAAGGTATATCTTACTAGCGCTTAGAAAAATAATGAATTTTTCATTTTATGGTATTACATAATTTCATTATTGCATTATAATTAAATAAACTAAGCGCTTTGAGTAAAAAGACCCTCTGTTTAAGGGGGTTTTTTTACTCAATGCTTTAATTAGATATACTTAAACGGAGGATTAAAGATGTTTAAATTAATTTCTTTTTTTAAAAGAAATAAGGTAGAGAAAAATGTACCTCCAAGTTCGCAATTAAATGGGGTCGATGGAGTAATTCCTGAGCATGTTGCTATAATAATGGATGGTAATGGTAGATGGGCACAAAAGAGAAGTTTACCAAGAGTAAAGGGTCACTACGAAGGAATGAAAGTAGTTCGAAAAATCGCAAGAACTGCAAGTAATTTAGGAATTAAGACTTTAACTCTATATGCTTTTTCAACTGAAAACTGGAAAAGACCAAAAACTGAAGTAGAATTCTTAATGAAGTTGCCACAAGAATTTCTAGGTACATTTTTACCTGAATTAATCGAGGAAAATGTACAAGTAAGACTGACTGGAAATAAAGAGCAATTACCAAGCTATACAACCGAAGCAATATTAAAGGCCGTTGAGGAAACAAAGAATAATACAGGCATGGTATTAAACTTTGCCCTAAATTATGGATCTAGAGATGAAATAATAAATGCAGTTAAAAAGATTTCTTCAGATGTATCGGATAATAAAATAAATAAAGAAGAAATTAATGATGAATTGTTTAATTCGTATTTAATGACGAGTGATTTTAAAGATCCAGATTTGTTAATTAGAACTAGTGGGGAATTAAGAATTAGTAATTTTATGCTTTGGCAAATTGCTTATTCTGAACTATATTTTACTGATGTATTATGGCCAGATTTCACTGAAGAATCTTTAATTGAAGCAGTGAAAGAATATCAAAATCGTGCAAGAAGATATGGTGGTATTTAAGAAAGCGGTGAACGAATTTGAAACAGCGTATTATAACAGGAGTTATAGCTGGAGCATTATTTTTAGGATTAGTAATATTTGGTAAATGGCCGTTTGGGATACTTGTATTTGCTTTAGGCACAATCGGCTATTTTGAATTAATAAAAATGAAAAAGTTTAATTTATCTAGTGCACAAACGGTACTAGGATTAATTTTAACATTGGTTTCTATCATACCTAATGAACTGTCAAATAAGGTATTTCCAGATCAAATTGGTAAAACTGAAATTTCTATTGTATTAATCCTCTTACTTTTATCATATACGGTAATTACAAAGAATACATTTACTTTTGAAGATGCTTCTTTCATAGTATTAAGTAGTTTATATGTAGGCTTTGGTTTTCACTATATGTACGAAATGAGAAATATGGGGATTGCTTACTTTTTCTTCCCATTATTCGTTATATGGGCAACTGATTCGGGTGCATATTTTATTGGTAAAGCAATGGGTAAAACAAAACTTTGGCCAGATATTAGTCCAAATAAAACGATTGAAGGTTCAATAGGTGGAATTATTTGTGCCATAGTTGTTGCAGTAATTTTATCGATTATGTTAACTTTAAATCATAATATACTATATTTAGTACTAATAGCCGTTTTAGTATCTATTTTTGGTCAATTAGGTGATCTTGTTCAATCTGCATATAAAAGACATTACGGTGTAAAGGACTCAGGAAACCTGTTACCTGGTCATGGTGGAATTTTAGACAGATTTGATAGTATCATTTTCACATTGCCAATCGTCTATTTATTATTTACGTTATAGTATTAGTTTTTGTATTTAAGGAGACATATGAGAATGAAGAAAATCAGCTTACTCGGAGCAACTGGTTCAATCGGTATTCAAACACTTGATATAATTAGAAATCAATCGAATGATTTTGAATTAGTCGCATGTTCTGCCGGTAGAAATATTGACGAATTATATAAGATAATTTTAGAATTTAATCCAAAACTAGTTTCAGTTGCAAGTAAAGAAGAAGCAAGAAGACTAGCGGGGCTAGATATCCCTTCTAAGACGAAAATTTTATATGGCGAAGAAGGTCTAATCGAAGTTGCAGTCCACGAAGACAGTACAATTCTAGTAAATGCAGTCGTTGGAAGTGTTGGCTTAGTGCCTACAATGAAAGCAATCCAAAGTGGTAAAACAATCGCTCTAGCGAATAAAGAGACTTTAGTAACGGCTGGTCATATTGTAATGGCAGAAGCAGCAAAATATGGTGTTTCAATCTTACCAGTTGATAGTGAGCATTCGGCGATCTTCCAATGTTTAAATGGTGAAAACCCAAATGAAATACATAAATTAATCATCACAGCTTCCGGTGGAAGTTTTAGAGACAAGACAAGAGATCAATTAAAAGATGTTACTATTGAAGATGCCCTAAATCATCCAAATTGGTCAATGGGTGCTAAAATTACGATTGACTCAGCTACAATGATGAATAAAGGTTTAGAAGTCATTGAAGCGCATTGGTTATTTAATATGCCATATGAACAAATTGATGTAGTATTACATAGAGAAAGTGTTATTCACTCTATGATTGAATTTAAAGACGGTAGTGTAATGGCACAATTAGGAACACCTGATATGAGAGTCCCTATCGCATATGCACTAAACTATCCTGAAAGAAAACCAGTAGCAAATCACAAACCATTAGATTTAATTAAATTTGGGACACTTCATTTTGAAAAAATGGATTTTAACAGGTTTAAATGTTTGGATTTTGCTTATCATGCTGGAAAAATAGGTGGTAGTTTACCAACAGTGTTAAATGCGGCAAATGAAGAAGCAGTAGCTGCTTTTCTTCAAGGGAAAATATCATTCTTACAAATTGAGAATTTTATAGAAAATGCTCTTGAAAAACACAATGTAATAAGTAATCCTTCATTGGAAGAAATTCGTAGCATTGATGATCAAACAAGACAATTCGTTTCATCACTAATAAAGTAAGGGTGGTAATTACATGAATACAGTAATCGCGTTTATCGTAATTTTTGGCGCACTTGTATTTTTTCATGAACTAGGTCATCTATATTTTGCAAAACGTGCTGGTATATTATGTAGAGAATTTGCAATTGGATTTGGTCCAAAGGTTTTCTCGTTTTTTCGAAATGAAACTACATATACAATAAGATTATTACCACTTGGTGGCTATGTTCGATATGCTGGAGAAGATCCGGAAATGGTACAAGTTAAGCCTGGCTCACATATCGGATTACAATTTAATGCAAATAATGAAGTAACAAAGATTGTTGTTGATCAATTTGATCGTTTCCAAGACCTTCGTTTTGTTGAAGTAGATTCGATTGATTTAGAGCATAAGCTTGAAATTATTGGAATAGAAGAAGGTTCTGAAGAAGTTTCTAAATTCAATGTAAATGAAAAAGCGTTCGTTTATAGTGAAGGACAAGGTCATCAAATTGCACCGTATAACAGACAATTTAATAGTAAATCTGTTGGTAAAAGAGCGATTGCAATTTTTGCTGGTCCGATGATGAACTTTATTTTAGCTTTAGTCATTTTCATCTTACTAGGTTTACTTCAAGGAACACCTGTTAACGATGCAAAAATCGGTAAGCTACTTCCAAAAGGTGCAGCGCAAACGGCTGGTCTAAAAGAAGGAGATGCAGTTTTATCAATTGATAATCATTCAGTTTCGAAATGGGCAGAAGTAGTTAAGGTTGTAAGAGAAAGCCCGGGAAAAGAATTATTATTTAAAGTTAAACGCGATAACAAAACGATTTCGCTTCCAGTTACGCCAAAATCAGAAGAAATTGATCATAAAGTAAATGGCTTAATTGGTGTATATGCGCCAGTTGAGAAAAATGTTTTTTCTTCGATTAAATACGGAATAACTGAAACGTATGGTTGGACAAAAGAAATAGTTTTAGCAGTTGGCCATTTAGTTACTGGTCAATTCTCTATTAATAATCTTTCTGGTCCTGTTGGTATTTATCAAGTGACAGATCAAGCTGCACATTCAGGTATATTCTATTTAATGAAATGGGCAGCATTCTTAAGTATCAACCTTGGTATTATGAATTTATTACCACTACCAGCTCTTGATGGTGGTAGACTGACATTTTTTGCTATTGAAGCATTAAGAGGAAGACCGATTGATCGCCAAAAAGAAGGTGTTGTTCACTTTATCGGTTTTGCGTTATTAATGTTATTAATGATTATCGTAACTTGGAACGATATTAAAAGATTATTCTTATAAGAAGCTCTGTTTAATTTAAACGTGTAATGAGAATCCGCGTCTTACTTGCTAAAAAAACGGACTTAGTGAGCCCGTTTTTTTAGTGGGAGCGGATTCTTATCATTATTAGTAAAAAAAGAATTTGAGAATAAAAGAAAAAATATGAGGTGAATCCTTTTGAAACAAAGTATCGTATATAGTCCAACCCTTCGCGAAGTACCATCAGATGCAGATATTAAAAGCCATCAGTTATTATTAAGAGCAGGCTTTATTAGACAGAATGCATCTGGTATATATAGTTTTTTACCACTTGGGAATAAAGTTCTTCAAAAAGTAGCGAATATCGTTCGAGAAGAAATGAACAATGCGGGTGCGATGGAAATGTTAATGCCATCAATGCAAGCACAAGAATTATGGGAAGAATCAGGTCGTTGGGAAAATTTCGGTCCAGAATTAATGCGATTAAGAGATCGTCATGGTAGAGGATTTGCTCTAGGTGCAACTCATGAAGAAGTTGTTACTTCAATTATTCGCGATGAATTAAAATCGTATAAAAAGTTACCGATTACACTTTATCAAGTTCAATCTAAATTCCGAGATGAAAAACGTCCTCGATTTGGATTACTACGTGGTCGTGAGTTCTTAATGAAAGATGCTTATTCATTCCATGCGACTCAAGAGAGTTTAGATGAAGTGTATGATCGACTATTTACTGCTTATAGTAATGTATTTACTCGCTGTGGTCTGAATTTCAGAGCGGTTGTAGCAGATTCAGGTGCAATGGGTGGTAAAGATACACATGAGTTTATGGTGTTATCTGACATCGGTGAAGATACGATTGCGTTTTCGAATGAATCTAACTATGCAGCAAATATTGAAATGGCTCCAATTATTACAAATTATGAACCATCAGACGAGCCGCTAGAAGAAGTTCAAAAAGTAGAAACGCCAAATCAAAAAACAATCGATGAAGTTATTGAATTCTTAAATTTACCGATTGAAAAAAGTATTAAATCAATTATTTTTAAAGCAGACGAAAATTTTGTTTTAGTTCTTGCTCGTGGTGATCACGAAATCAACGATATTAAATTGAAAAATTATTTAGGTGCACATTCGGTAGAGCTTGCTTCTAAAGAAGAAGTAAAAGAGCTAATGAACTGTGAAATCGGATCATTAGGTCCTATCGGCGTGAAATCTGATTTATTAGTTTTAGCTGATCAAGCAATTAAAGGAATTGTAAATGGTTGCTGTGGAGCAAATGAAGAAGGTTACCACTACATTAATGTTACTGTATATCGCGACTATAATGTTAAAGACTTTGTAGATTTAAGATTTATTCAAGAAGGTGACCTATCACCAGACGGTAATGGTACAATCTCATTTGCTAAAGGAATCGAAGTAGGACATGTATTCAAGCTTGGTACAAAATACTCTGAATCGATGAATGCAACATTCCTTGATGAAAATGGTAAATCAAATCCAATTATTATGGGATGCTACGGAATCGGTGTATCTCGTACATTAGCTGCAATTGTAGAGCAATATAATGATGAAAAAGGTATTGTATGGCCTAAAAATCTAGCACCATTCGATGTACATGTTATTACTGTAAATACAAAGAATGAAGAGCAAGTTACTCTAGCGGATGATATCTATAAAACATTAAAAGAAATTGGACAAGATGTATTACTAGATGATCGAAATGAACGTGTAGGCGTTAAGTTCGCAGATGCAGATCTTTTCGGTATTCCTGTACGTGTAGTAGTTGGTAAGAAAGCTGCAGAAGGAATTGTAGAATTAAAAACTAGAGATGGACAAGTTAGTAAAGAAGTAGAAATTTCTAACCTTGTGAATGAAATAAATATGTTAAAATAAAATAAAAGTGGGTCGACCTCTTAAAGGCTGACGAGCACACAAATAATGAAAGTACCTCTTTTTTGAGAGGTACTTTCAATTTTTAGTCAAAATCTAGACTTTTATAATTTCAAAAATGTATTGCATTTTTCATTGCAATTTTTTAAAAGGTTGGTGAAAGAATGGGACAAACTCGAGAGGAACGTTTTCAGCTATTATTAGATCAACTTCAATTTCCTCAAGAAATGCGAGAACTGTATTTTAAAAACGGAGAAATCGTAAATCTTGAAGTTAATAAAACTGAAAAAAAATGGCAGTTTACTTTTAAAATAGAAAATGTTTTACCTTTTGCAACGTTTCAAGTTTTTGTTACAAGTTTATTAAGGACGTTTAAACATATAGCAGATGTTTCAGTAGTTATTAAAACAGATAACTTAACTATTGAAGAACAAAAAGTAATCGATTATTGGTCATTTATGATTCAATCAGTTGAATCAAAATCTCCAATTTTACAACATATAGAAGGAGCAATACCTTCAGTTGAAAATAATAAAGTAACGATTAATTTAAATAGTCTAATTGAAGAAAATACATTTACAAGTAGATATGTACCTCAGCTTCAAGACTTATACCAAAAAGTAGGTTTTCCAAAATTGTTTTTTGAAAATACGATCCTTGAAAATGTAGAAGAAAAAGCCGAGTTTCTTGAGAAAAAGGCTGAGGAAGATCGCAAAAGAGCGATGGAAGTACTTGTTGAATTAGATAAGAGAGAGGCAGAAGAGGCTGAGGGAGATGAACCACAAGGTCCTCTAGTAGTCGGTTATTATATTAAGGAAACAGAAATTAATACAATCTCATCAATCATTGAAGAAGAAAAACGTGTTGTAGTCCAAGGTTATGTATTTGATTCAGAAGTACGTGAACTTAAAAGTGGCAGGGTCTTAATTACGTTTAAAATGACAGATTACACTAGCTCAATACTAGTGAAAATGTTCTCTAGAGACAAAGAAGATATCCCGATGTTAAATAGAATCAAAAAGGGTATGTGGTTAAAAGTTAGAGGATCAGTACAAAATGATACATTTGTACGTGATTTAGTGATGATGGCAAATGATATTAATGAGATTACTCCTGAAGAACGGAAGGATAAGGCCCCAGAAGGTGAGCGCAGAATCGAGTTACATGCACACACTCATATGAGCCAAATGGATTCAGTAGTTTCAGCAGGAGACTTAGTTAAGCAAGCAAGTAAGTTTGGACATGAGGCGATTGCGATCACGGATCATGCAGTTGTACAGTCCTTCCCAGAAGCATTTGGAACAGGTAAAAAACTTGGTGTGAAAATATTATATGGTGTTGAAATAAATCTAGTAAATGATGGTGTTCCAACAGCATATAATCCATCTCATGTCTCATTAGAGGAAGCAACCTATGTTGTATTTGACGTAGAGACAACTGGACTATCAGCGGTTTACGATACGATTATCGAATTAGCTGCTGTTAAGATTCATAAAGGTGAAATTATTGACCGATTTGAACGATTCGCAAATCCACATCACCCTTTAAGCGCAACTACAATCGAATTAACCGGAATTACAGACGAAATGGTTAAAGATGCTCCAAATGTAGACGTTATTCTTCGGGAATTTAAAGAGTGGATGGGTGACGATATACTTGTCGCACATAATGCATCATTTGACATGGGCTTTATTCAAATGGGCTTTAAAAAGTTTGATATTGGTATTACGAATAACGGTGTAATTGATACGCTTGAGTTAGCTAGAAACTTGTATCCAGATTTTAAAAACTTCCGCTTAAATACACTATGTAAAAAATTCGATATTAACTTAACACAACATCATAGAGCGATTTATGATGCTGAAGCAACTGGTTTCTTGCTTCTAAAGATGCTTAAAGATGCAGCAGAGCAGGATATGAATTATCATGACGAGCTAAATAATAATATGGGGAAAGGCGATGCGTATAAAAGAGCAAGACCATCACATGCGACTTTACTTGCAACGAATGAGATAGGTCTAAAAAACTTGTTTAAAATTGTTTCATATTCCCATCTTCATTATCATCATCGAGTTGCAAGGGTACCTAGATCATTATTAGTAAAACATCGTGAAGGAATACTAGTTGGATCTGCTTGTGATAAAGGTGAAGTTTTTGAGGCAAGTGTTCAAAAATCTCCTGAAGAAGCAGAAAAGCTAATGGAGTTTTATGATTATATCGAAGTATTGCCACCAGAAACATTATTACATTTAATAGAATTAGAAATTGTTCGAAATGAACAACATTTAAGAGAAGTAATCTCAAAGCTAGTGAAAATGGCCGAAAAAGTAGAAAAAATTGTTGTTGGTACTGGTAACGTACATCATTTACAAAAAGAAGACCAGATTTATCGCAAAATCTTAGTTGGTTCTCAAGGCGGAGCAAATCCATTAAATCGACATCGCTTACCAGATGTTCATTTTAGAACAACTGACGAAATGCTAGCCTCTTTCGCATTTTTAGGAGAAGAAAAAGCAAAAGAGATTGTCGTTACAAATACTCAAAAAATTTCTAGTTTAATTGAAGATATTAAACCAATTAAAGATGACTTATATACTCCAAAAATTGAAGGCGCAGAAGATGAAGTTCGTGATATGAGCTATCAAATGGCAAGGTCGATTTATGGGGAACAATTACCTGAAATTGTAGAAGCGCGTCTTGAAAAAGAATTGAAAAGTATCATTGGTCATGGATTCGCCGTAATTTACTTGATTTCACATAAACTTGTTAAAAAATCATTAGATGATGGCTACTTAGTAGGTTCAAGGGGATCTGTAGGATCATCACTAGTTGCAACGATGACAGAAATAACGGAAGTAAATCCACTACCACCACATTATGTCTGTCCAAATTGTAAACTCTCAGAGTTCTTCAATGATGGATCTGTAGGATCGGGATTTGATTTACCTAATAAAGATTGTCCAGAATGTGGAACAGCATTTAAAAAAGATGGACATGATATTCCTTTCGAAACCTTCCTTGGATTTAAAGGGGATAAGGTTCCTGATATCGATTTGAATTTCAGCGGTGAATATCAACCAACTGCTCACAACTACACAAAAGTACTATTTGGTGAGGACTACGTGTATCGTGCTGGTACAATTGGTACCGTAGCAGATAAGACAGCTTACGGTTATGTAAGAGGCTATGCAAATGATCATAATCTGACTTTACGAGGGGCTGAATACGATCGCTTAGCGATGGGATGTACGGGTGTTAAAAGAACAACTGGTCAACATCCAGGGGGGATTATCGTTGTACCAGATTATATGGACATTTATGATTTTTCTCCAATTCAGTTCCCAGCAGATGATGTAAAGTCTGAATGGAAAACGACTCATTTTGATTTCCACTCAATCCATGATAATTTATTAAAACTTGATATTCTTGGACACGATGATCCAACCGTTATCCGTATGCTTCAAGACTTAAGTGGAATTGATCCAAAAACAATTCCTACTGATGATCCTGAAGTAATGAAAATATTTGCGGGACCTGAGCCATTAGGTGTTTCAGAAGAACAGATTGGCTGTAAAACAGGTACTTATGGAATTCCTGAATTTGGAACAAAATTCGTTCGTCAAATGTTAGAAGATACGAAGCCATCTACATTTTCTGAACTAGTTCAAATATCAGGTTTATCACATGGTACCGATGTATGGTTAGGAAATGCGTCTGAGTTAATAAACAGCGGAACATGTTCTCTATCTGAAGTAATTGGTTGTCGTGATGACATTATGGTTTATTTAATTTATCAAGGATTAGATCCATCATTAGCATTTAAAATAATGGAATCTGTTCGTAAAGGTAAAGGTGTACCACCAGAGTGGGAAGAGGAAATGAGAAATAATAAAGTTCCTGCATGGTATATTGATTCTTGTAAAAAAATTAAGTACATGTTCCCGAAAGCGCATGCTGCTGCATACGTTTTGATGGCAGTACGAATTGCTTATTTCAAAGTACATCATCCAATTCTTTATTATGCTGCTTATTTTACAGTACGTGCAGAAGATTTTGATATTGAAGCAATGATCGCAGGTCCAAGTACGATCAAAGTAAAAATTGAAGAAATTGCCATAAAGGGATTAGATGCATCAGTTAAAGAAAGAAGTTTAATGACTGTACTTGAGTTAGCGTTAGAAATGTGTGAAAGAGGCTTTTCATTTGAAAAAATGGATTTATATCGATCAAGTGCCGATGAATTTTTAGTAAATGGTAATAAGTTATTACCTCCATTCAATTCGATACCGGGATTAGGGACGAATGCTGCTAAAAATATTGTATCATCAAGAGAAGACGGTGAATTCCTTTCAAAAGAAGATTTACAACAAAGAAGTAAAATTTCTAAAACAGTATTAGAATATCTAGATAAACAAGGATGTTTACAAAATTTACCAGATCAAAATCAATTATCACTATTCGATGGCTTTTAAAGTTTGCAAAACTTGGGAATTATGGTATAGTAAATACAGATGTGATTTAGCACGGGATTTTTTTTGGAGAGCAGGGGAACCTGCTCTTTCTTATTACCCAATTCATCTTTTACCGATGATTTTTACCTTAATTTTAGGTTACGATTATTGTGTAAATTGGAAATACTAAAGATAATTTCCCTGCTAAATAGCAGGGAATTTTCATCTTGTTATGTTTGGAAGGAGGATACTTCTTGAGTAAGAAGGTCACAGAGGTTGTAACGGAATTAGCGCAACCAATAATTGAACAACTAGGATTAGAATTAGTTGATGTAGAATACGTAAAAGAAGGAAAAGACTGGTTCCTTCGAGTATTTATAGATAGTGAGAATGGAATTGATTTGGAACAATGTGCCGGAGTAAGTGAAAAACTTAGTGAAGTATTAGATGAAAAAGATCCAATTGAAAATCTTTACTTCTTAGATGTTTCATCACCAGGTGCTGAGCGTCCATTAAAAAAAGAACAGGACTTTATCAAAGCGATTGGAAAACAAGTTTTCATCAAAACTTACGAGCCAATCCTTGACGAAAAGAAATTCGAAGGAAAATTAATATCCTATACGTCAGAGGAAGTTCAGTTAGAATTAACGATTAAAACGAGAAAAAAAATGATTACAATTCCAACACCAAAAATTGCAAGTGCAAGACTTGCTGTTACGTTTTTCTAAGTAGGGGGTACTTTTAATGAGTTCGGAGTTATTAACAGCATTAGAAATAATTGAAAGAGAAAAAGGAATTAGCAAAGATGTGGTAATTGAAGCGATTGAAGCGGCTTTAATTTCTGCTTATAAACGTAATTTTAATCAAGCACAAAATGTTCGAGTTGATTTTAACCTACATAATGGTTCAATTCGTGTATTTGCAAGAAAAGAAGTTGTAAGCAATGTGTTTGATACTCGTTTAGAAATTACTGTTGAAGAAGCTCAAACGCATAATCCAAACTTTATGGTTGGAGATGTCATTGAGTTAGAAGTGACTCCAAAAGACTTTGGACGAGTTGCTGCAACTACTGCTAAACAAGTAGTAACACAAAGAGTTCGTGAAGCAGAACGCGGTGTAATTTACTCTGAATACATTGATCGTCAAGAAGATATGATGACAGGTACAGTACAACGTATCGACTCTCGAGCAATCTATGTTAACTTAGGTAAAATAGAAGCAGTGCTTCCTGTAACAGAACAAATTCCAACTGAGAAATACAAAATCCATGACCGCATTAAAGTATTTGTTACAAAAGTTGAAAAAACGTCTAAAGGACCACAAATTTTTGTATCACGTACACACCCTGGATTACTAAAACGTTTATTTGAAACTGAAGTACCTGAAATATATGATGGAGTTGTAGAAATCCGTTCTGTAGCTCGTGAAGCTGGAGACCGCTCTAAAATTTCAGTCTATACATCAAATCCAGATTTAGATCCAGTAGGTGCTTGTGTAGGTCAAAAAGGGCAACGTGTTCAATCAATCGTGAATGAATTAAAAGGTGAAAAGATTGACATCGTACGTTGGTCTTCAGATCCAGTAGAATTTGTAGCAAATGCATTAAGTCCATCACAAGTCATTAGAGTTTTAGTTAATGAAGATGATAAAGCAACTACTGTAGTTGTGCCGGATCACCAATTGTCTCTTGCAATTGGAAAAAGAGGTCAAAATGCAAGATTAGCTGCGCGTTTAACTGGATGGAAAATTGATATTAAATCACAGTCAGATGCAGATAAAATTGGGATTGACTATACATCACCAGCACAAGAAGTAACAGTTTCTAATGATGGTTTTGAAGCTTACGCTGACGACTTTAATGAGGAGTGAGTAAACTCATGAATCGAAAAATCCCATTACGTAAGTGTGTTGTAACACAAGAAATGAAACCAAAAAAAGAATTAATAAGAATTGTGCGTTCTAAAGAAGGAGAAGTGTCAATTGATCCAAGTGGTAAAAAATCGGGTCGTGGCGCGTACTTAACAAAATCTGTTGAAGTTGTGAAACTAGCTCAACAAAAAAATACTTTAGAACAGCAATTAAACGCTAAAATTGATACTAGCTTATATGATGAACTTATTGCTTTTATTGAAAAGGATCCTACATGATAGATAAAGGCTTGTCATTATTAGGACTTGCAGCTAGAGCTCGAAAAGTGGTTTCAGGCGAGGAGTTAGTTGTAAAAGAGGTCCAGCAAAAAAGAGCAAAGCTAGTGATTTTGTCAAAGGATGCTTCCGATTTAACCGCGAAGAAAATAAAAGACAAAACAACTTATTACAATACACCGCTTTGCTATGTTGAAAATCGATATGAATTAGGGCACGCAATTGGGAAAGATGCTCGCGTGGTCGTTGCAATTACTGATCAAGGATTTGCAACAAAACTTCAGACATTATTAAATTAATGGACTAATCTGGGGGTGAACGTATGACGAAAATTAGAATTTATGAGTATGCTAAAAAGCAAAATGTTTCAAGTAAGGAAATTATTGAAAGACTCAAGGATTTAAAAATCGAAGTAAAGAATCATATGGCCACAATTGCAGAAGATATTGTTGAAAAGTTAAATGTGAGTTTTCAACCTAAAACTGTTGAGATAAAACAACCCCAAAAAGCTAAACCTTCTTTTAAGGTAATTCCTGCATTTAATGTAGAAGTTAGTGAAGAGCTTGATTTCAAAGAAGATTATCAACTAGAAGAAACGGAAGTAAAGTCAAAAAAGAACAGTAATAAAAAGAAAAAGACTGATAGCCAAAAGCAAAGCAGTCAAAATGAAGATCGACAAACGACAGGGATAAAGAAAGGCATTCAAAATATGAATCATAAAAATAACTCGACCGATAATACATCAAATAAAATAATTTTCTCAGGTTCTTTAAAAGTATCTGAGCTTGCAAAAAAATTAGGTAAAGAACCATCAGAATTAATTAAAAAATTATTCATGCTTGGTATTATGGCAACAATTAACCAAGACCTTGATAAAGACACAATAGAATTATTAGCAAGTGACTATGGTGTTGAAGTAGAAGAAGAAGTAATTGTTGATGAAACAGAATTCGAAGGCTTTATTGATGAAGCTGATGATGAAGCTTCTTTAGAAGAACGTCCACCAGTTGTAACAATTATGGGTCACGTTGACCATGGTAAAACAACTTTACTTGACTATATTCGTAAATCAAAAGTAACTGCTGGAGAAGCAGGTGGTATCACTCAACATATCGGTGCTTACCAAGTTGACATCGAAGGAAAGAAAATTACATTCCTAGATACTCCTGGTCACGCGGCATTTACTACAATGCGTGCACGTGGAGCACAAGTTACTGATATTACAATTATCGTTGTAGCAGCTGATGACGGTGTTATGCCTCAAACAGTAGAAGCAATCAACCACGCTAAAGCAGCAGAAGTACCTATTATCATCGCTGTGAATAAAATGGATAAAGAAGCTGCAAACCCAGATCGTGTAATGCAGGAATTAACTGAACACGGTATTGTATCAGAGGCATGGGGTGGAGACACAATCTTTGTTCCAATTTCAGCATTAAATGGTGAGGGTGTTGATCAGTTACTTGAAATGATTCTTTTAGTTAGTGAAGTAGAAGAATATAAAGCAAATCCTACTCGTAAAGCACTAGGAACTGTAATTGAAGCTGAATTAGATAAAGGTAAAGGTTCAGTTGCAACATTATTAGTTCAAAATGGTACATTAAAAGTAGGAGATCCAATTGTAGTTGGTACTTCATTTGGTCGTGTACGTGCGATGGTAAATGACTTAGGTCGTCGAATTAAAGAAGCTGGCCCATCAACTCCAGTGGAAATTACTGGTTTAAATGAAGTTCCTCAAGCTGGCGACCGCTTTATGGTATTTGCAGATGAGAAACGTGCACGTCAAGTTGGTGAAGCTCGTGCTTCAAAAGCAGTTCTTCAACAACGTAGCGAAAGCTCAAAATTATCTCTTGAAGATTTATTTGCTCAAATTCAAGAAGGTAATGTAAAAGAAATCAACTTAATTGTAAAAGCAGACGTTCAAGGTTCTGTTGAAGCGATGGCAGGTTCATTACAAAAAATTGAAGTTGAAGGCGTAAAAGTTAAAATTATTCATACTGGCGCAGGTGCAATTACTGAGTCTGATGTAATCTTAGCTTCAGCATCTAATGCAATCATTATTGGTTTCAATGTACGTCCTGATGTAAATGCAAAACGTACTGCTGATTTAGAAAATGTTGATATTCGATTACACCGTATTATTTACAAAGCAATCGAAGAAATTGAATCTGCGATGAAAGGTATGCTAGACCCTGAATTTGAAGAAAAAGTAATCGGTCAAGCGGAAGTACGCCAAGTATTCAAAGTATCAAAAGTTGGAACAATTGCTGGATGTTATGTAACTGATGGTAAAATCACTCGTGATAGCGGTGTTCGCTTAATTCGTGACGGTATTGTTGTATTTGAAGGTCAATTAGATACTTTAAAACGTTTCAAAGATGACGTTAAAGAAGTAGCTACAAACTACGAATGTGGTATTACAATCGAGAAATACAATGATATTAAAGAAGGCGACGTAATCGAAGCTTATGTAATGGAAGAAATTAAACGTAAATAACGAAAAATGAAGCGACTCACATTGCCCCCGTAGTAAGCTAATTAGAGGGGCAAGTCGCTATATGTAAGAAAAAGTGAACCGGTCACAAATGATTAGGTAAGCAACATAAATAATTATTTATACAATTAGTTAAACTAATCGTATGAAAGCACGAAATGTTTTGCTTTGTAAGATAGAGGTGAAAGTATGAAAGTAAGAGCACATCGAGTTGGGGAACAAATGAAGAAAGAGCTTGGTGAAATTATTGGTAGAAAAATTAAAGATCCAAGAATCGGCTTCGTAACAGTTACTGACGTTCAAGTAACTGGTGACCTTCAACAAGCTAAAGTCTATATTTCAGTATTAGGTGACGATGAACAACGTCAGAATACATTAATTGGTTTAGCGAAAGCAAAAGGATTTATTCGTTCTGAAATTGGTCAACGTATTCGTTTACGTAAGACTCCAGAATTAATTTTTGAATTTGATGAGTCAGTCGATTATGGTAATCGAATTGAAACATTGCTAACTCAAATTAATAAAGAAAATAACTGATAATGAATGGATAGGCGAGTGATTCGTCTATCCATTTTTCATCATGCAAAAAATAAATTATAGGTGATAAGATGAATGGCGTAATCGCACTGAATAAACCAGCAGGTCTTACCTCACATGACTGTGTCTTTAAAATTAGAAAAATTTTAAAGACAAAAAAGGTTGGTCATACAGGTACACTTGATCCCGAAGTAACAGGTGTTTTACCAATATGTATTGGTGAAGCAACAAAGCTAATACCATATTTAACTGATGATCGTAAAAAATATATTGGTGAAATTACTTTAGGTTTTTCTACAACAACTGAGGATGCACATGGTGAAATAGTTGAGCAAAAGAATGTTGATCGAGTTATTACTCGTGAAGAAATTTTAACTGTTTTAAATCAATTAACAGGTGATATTCAGCAAACACCTCCAATGTATTCAGCAGTTAAAGTAAATGGTAAAAAGTTATATGAATATGCGCGAGCAGGAATCGAAGTAGAACGTCCAACTAGAACGATTACGATTTTTGAAATGATGTTACTTGATAATCGAGAAGTATTTGAAGGAGATACAATTTCATTTAAATTTGAAGTGTTCTGTAGTAAAGGTACATATATTAGGACGTTAGCTGTTCAAATGGGTGAACTGTTAGGGTATCCTGCACATATGTCTTATTTAACTAGAACAAAAGCTGGTGCATTTACAATAGATGATTGTGTAACATTAGAGGAACTAGAAGAAGCTACTGAAGCAGCAACTCTTGATCGTGTGATGCTAACGATGGAGCAAGCACTAAATGAGTATCCTCGTTTAAATGTGACTGCCGAAGAAGAAGTAAGAGTATTTAATGGTGGATTTTTTCCTAACACAATGAATTGTAAAGAAGAAGAATATATTGCAGTCTATAACGAAAATAACAAAATTATTGCAATGTATACTCCAAATCCTAAAAATAATCAAGTCATTAAACCAACAAGAGTATTTCATAACCAATAGAAAAAACTATATAAATTTTAATCATTGTTCTATAATGGGAAAAGAGACTTGATTATAGAAAAGGTGATATAAATGACAAAAGTAATAAAAATCACCCATCCTCATTCAATAATAAAAGAAGATTGTAAAGAAACGGTCTTAGCACTTGGCTTTTTTGATGGAGTACATATAGGTCATCAACAAGTCATAAAAACAGCCAAAGAGATTGCGGATGAAAAAGGATTATTATTATCAGTAATGACATTTGATCCTCATCCATCTGCTATACTTGGAAATCGTGATGATGCGATTTCTTATTTGACGCCTTTGGCACTAAAAGTGAAGTGGATGGAGAAACTTTGTGTAGACCAATTATTTGTAGTTGAATTTTCAGAGGAATTTGCAAATCTCCAACCACAAGAATTTGTCGATCAATATATTATTTCTTTAAATGCAAAACATGTTGTAGCTGGATTTGATTTTTCATTTGGAAAATATGGTAAAGGGAATATGGATTCATTACCATTCCATTCTCGAGGTGAATTTACTCAATCAACCGTAACGAAATTTGTTTTAGATGAAGAAAAAGTTAGTTCGACTCGCATTAGAGAAGCAATAAAAGCCGGTGAAATGGAAGATGCTACTCATTTACTTGGTAGACAGTATCAAATAAAGGGAATAGTTGTAGACGGGGACAAACGTGGTAGAACAATTGGATTTCCGACAGCTAATATTTCTGTTTCAATACCGTATGCATTACCTTCAGTTGGTGTTTATGCAGTAAAATGTATCGTTAACGGACAACTGTATGAAGGTATGTGTAATATAGGATACAAACCAACTTTTTATCATGAATTCCAAAAACAAACAATTGAAGTAAATATATTTGATTTTAGCGATGATATTTATGGAAATGAAGTAGAATTATTCTGGTACACAAGAATCCGTGATGAAAAGAAATTTAATGGAATAAATGAACTGATTGATCAATTACAAAAAGATCGAGAAACTGTAAAAAGTTATTTTCGAAATAACTAATTTACAAGACTTGCTTTTATAGTTAAAACAATGTAAACTTAATAAAGTATTTGAAAAACCGTTGCTTGGCTGTTCGATTCACCGACGACTGCTAGGTGATAGGTGTTCAACAATAATATTATGAGGTGAATTAACATGGCATTAACTCAAGAACGTAAAAACGAAATTATCAGCACTTACAAAACTCATGCAAACGATACTGGTTCTCCAGAAGTTCAAATTGCAGTTTTAACTGAAAACATTAACTCTTTAAATGGGCACTTACGTACTCACAAAAAAGATCACCACTCTCGTCGTGGTTTATTAAAAATGGTTGGTAAGCGTCGTAACTTACTTAACTACTTACGTAACAAAGACATTACTCGTTACCGTGAATTAATTAACAAATTAGGTTTACGTCGTTAATTTCGAGTATTAATTTGATACTTTTAGAAAAAGCGGGATTCTTCCCGCTTTTTCTTATACATATCGACTTAAATTAAGTGTTCATTCGATGTTAAATTTATAAATATTTAATCTCTTTTTCTCGTTAGTTGATTTCTTTACTAAACATAGGAGATAATAGAGAATATACGATTTTTTACATAATTTAATCTAAACATTGAATTGTAAATTAGAGAGGGGTATTTATACCATATGGAACAACAAAAGCACGTTTTTTCCACGGAGCTTGCTGGTAAAACTCTTACAGTTGAAGTAGGACAATTAGCTAAGCAAGCAAATGGAGCAGTTTTAGTAAGATACGAAGATACTGTCGTATTATCATCAGCAACTGCATCAAAAGAACCTAAAAAAGTTAGCTTTTTCCCATTAACAGTAAACTATGAAGAGCGTTTATATGCAGTAGGTAAAATTCCTGGTGGATTTATTAAACGTGAAGGTAGACCAAGTGAAAAAGCAATTTTAGCGAGTCGATTAATTGACCGTCCAATTCGACCATTATTCGCAGATGGATTCCGTAATGAAGTACAAGTAATCAGTATGGTTATGAGTGTAGATCAAGACTGCTCATCAGAAATGGCTGCTATGTTTGGTAGTTCATTAGCTCTATGCGTATCTGACATTCCTTTTAATGGACCAATTGCTGGAGTAGTAGTCGGTCGTATAAACGGCGAATTTATTATTAATCCAACTGTTGAACAAGCTGAAAACAGTGACATTAATTTAACCGTAGCTGGAACAAAAGATGCAATTAACATGGTTGAAGCTGGAGCTGACGAAGTACCAGAAGAAGTAATGCTTGAAGCAATCATGTTTGGTCATGAAGAAATTAAAAAATTAATTGCTTTCCAAGAAGATATAGTAGCTCAAATTGGTAAAGAAAAATTGGAAATTAAACTTCATGAAATTAATGCGGATTTAGAAAAACAAATTCGTGAAATTTGTGAAGAAGAATTAAACGCAGCAATCCAAGTTCATGAAAAACATGCTCGTGAAGATGCGATCAATGTAGTAAAAGAACGCGTTGTTCTTCAGTTTGAAGAAAATGAAGCGGACGACGAAACAATTGGACATGTTAAAGAAATTCTTTCAATGCTTGTAAAAGAAGAAGTTCGCCGATTAATTACAGTTGAAAAAGTACGTCCAGATGGAAGAAAATTAGATGAAATTCGTCCATTATCATCACAAGTTGGTTTACTACCACGTACGCATGGTTCTGGTTTATTCACTCGTGGACAAACTCAAGCGTTAAGTATTTGTACACTTGGTGCTCTAGGTGACGTACAAATCCTTGATGGATTAGGTATAGAAGAATCAAAACGATTTATGCACCATTATAATTTCCCACAATTTAGCGTTGGGGAAACAGGACCAATTCGTGGACCAGGTCGTCGTGAAATTGGTCACGGAGCACTAGGTGAAAGAGCTCTTGAGCCAAGTATTCCGGACCAAAAAGACTTCCCATACACAATCCGTCTTGTTTCAGAAGTTCTTGAATCAAATGGATCAACTTCACAAGCTAGTATTTGTGCAAGTACATTAGCAATGATGGATGCAGGTGTACCAATTAAAGCACCAGTTGCAGGTATTGCAATGGGATTAATTAAATCTGGTGAACATTATTCTGTACTTACAGATATTCAAGGTATGGAAGATCACTTAGGAGATATGGACTTTAAAGTTGCAGGTACTGCAAAAGGTGTTACTGCACTTCAAATGGACATTAAGATCGATGGATTATCAGAACAAATTTTAAAAGAAGCTTTAGAACAAGCGAAAATTGGACGTATGCAAATCCTTGATTCAATGTTGGCAACAATTAGTGAACCAAGAACAGCATTATCTGAGTTTGCTCCAAAAATCTTAATGATGACAATTAATCCAGATAAAATTAAAGACGTTATCGGACCAGGTGGAAAACAAATCAATAAAATTATTGAAGAAACTGGCGTGAAAATTGACATTGAACAAGATGGTACTGTATTTATCTCATCTGTAGACCAACCTATGAACGATCGTGCAAAACAAATTATTGAAGACCTTGTTCGTGAAGTAGAAGTAGGTCAACTATACATGGGTAAAGTTAAACGAATTGAAAAATTCGGCGCATTCGTTGAAATTTTTGCAGGTAAAGACGGCTTAGTACACATTTCTGAAATAGCAGAAGAACGTATTGCAAAAGTTGAAGATGTACTTTCACTTGGGGACGAAATCCTTGTAAAAGTAACTGAAATCGACAAACAAGGCCGAGTTAACTTATCTCGCAAAGCAGTATTAAAAGAGCAAAAAGAAAAAGCTGAACAAAACTAAAAAGAGGAAGGCGTTTAGCGTTCCTTACCAATAAAGAACAACAGGCACTTAAGGTGAACCTGTTGTTTTTTTTAATTTTTTTGTTTTACCCTCTCTTTCTAGACTCTTCTTTTCTTAATTCCGCATTTCCTATTTTTTCCTGCATTTTTTTGTGTTTCATATTTTTTTTTGGTTACAATAAAAAAGTAGAACTAGAAATTACCATATAAGTACATAATTTTGTAGGGAGCTTGTTCTATTTTATTCAAAAATAACATATTCCTTCTAGTAGGAGGGCGTTTAGGAAATGAGTAGAGGTAGGTTAAAAGTCTTAGCATTAGTTGTGGCATTATTTCTAGCAACTCTAGTAGTTAGAAATCATTACACTAATCATTACGTAAGGAACTTAAATGCAAAATCGTCACTAGTAACAGCAAAAACAAATGATTTACTAGCTGAAATTAAAACAAACGCACCATCATATGAAAAACCTCCTAAAGATGCTTATTTGGATTCGGTTTGGAAGGCCATTCCCGGGTATAACGGATTAGCGGTTGATGTAGATGCATCGTATAGGAAAATGAAGGCAAAAGGCAAATTCGATAAGAGTAAGTTAGTTTTTAAAGAAGTTTCTCCTAAAATTCACTTAAAAGATTTACCTCCATCACCAGTGTATAAAGGTAATCCGGAAAAACCAATGGTAGCGTTTACGATTAATGTGGCTTGGGGAAATGAGTACATTCCAAGAATGTTGGAAGTGTTAAAGAAGCACAATGCAAAAGCAACTTTCTTTCTAGAAGGTAGATGGGTAAAAAATAACCCAACTGTTGCTCAATTAATTACTGCTGCGGACCAAGAGGTTGGTAATCATTCGTATACACATCCTGATATGGCAAGATTAGGCAGTCAACAAATAAGAAATGAAATAGTGGAAACAAATTCTGTAATTTTAGCTACAACCGATCATAAAGTTGAATGGTTTGCTCCTCCAAGCGGTAGCTATCGTGATGAAGTGGTAAAAATTGCTTCAAGTTTAGGGTTAAAAACAATTATGTGGACAGCAGATACGATTGATTGGCAAAAGCCACCAAGAGAGGTCATTATTAATCGTGTCATGAAGAAAGCAGAAAATGGTACGATCGTTCTTATGCATCCAACCAAACCGACAGCTGATGCGCTTGATGAATTGATTACAAGAATTGAGGCATCAGGAAGGAAAGTTGTAAATATCTCAACTTTATTAGATGAAAAACGGTACGATACAATTAAAAAAGTTGAAAACAAATGACAATTGAATTCAGCTTTGTTAAGATGATTGTAAAATATAGTTAAATTTTTCAATCTTATTACAATTGTAAATAGATGGTGTATACATAGGAGGCATTACATGATTGTACGACATACTTGTAAAAATGGAGTAAGAGTAGTTATTGAAAATATTTCAACGGTTCGTTCCGTTGCACTAGGTGTATGGATTAAAACTGGTTCATACAATGAAACAAAAGAATTAAATGGCGTTTCGCATTTTCTAGAGCATATGTTCTTTAAAGGTACTAAAACGCGCAATGCTAAAGAAATTGCGGAAAGTTTTGATTCAATTGGTGGACAAGTAAATGCTTTTACTTCAAAAGAATATACTTGTTATTACGCTAAAGTTTTAGATACACATGCAGATTACGCTTTAGAAGTACTAGGGGATATGTTCTTTAATTCAACTTTTGACGAGGGTGAATTAGAAAAAGAAAAAAATGTAGTACTTGAAGAAATTAAAATGTACGATGATACACCAGATGACTTAGTACATGATTTACTAAGCAAGGTTATGTATGAAACTAATCCACTAGGGTATCCAATATTAGGTACTGAAGAAACTTTAAAAACTTTTAATGGCGATACACTACGCCAATATATGAATGATTTTTATACACCAGATCAAGTCGTTATTTCGATTGCTGGTAATATTGATGAATCTTTTATTAAACGAGTTGAAGATTTATTTGGAAATTATGAAGGGAAAAAGAAAGACGTTAACTTTGGGATTCCTACAATTCATTATGGAGAAATTTCTCGTAAAAAAGAAACAGAACAAGCACATCTTTGTATCGGATATAGAGGTCTTGAACTAGGACATAAGGATTTATATCCATTAATCGCCTTAAATAATATTCTTGGCGGTAGCATGAGTAGTCGATTATTCCAAGATGTTCGTGAACAAAAAGGACTTGCTTACTCAGTTTTCTCATATCATTCTGCATATCAAGACAGTGGTATGGTGGCAATATATGGTGGTACTGGTAAAAGCCAAGTAAACCAATTATTTGAAACAATCCAAGAAACTTTAAAAGTTTTAAAGGCAGATGGCATATCAGAAAAAGAATTAATTAATTGTAAAGAACAATTAAAAGGTAATTTAATGTTAGGCTTAGAAAGTACAAATAGCAGAATGAGTCGTAATGGTAAAAATGAATTAATGATTGGTCATCATCGTTCATTAGATGAAATAATCAAATTAATTGATGATGTTACGATTGAAAATGTAAATGATATTGCAAACTTTGTCTTTACAGACGATTATGCAGTTGCATTAGTTAGTCCAGATGGGGTAATTCCATCTAATTTAAAACATTAAGACGATGAATGAGAGGGTCCTTAACAATGATTAAGGACCCTCTTTTATTTTTTCTGATAAATACTTTTTGATTACTGGGCCTTAATTTTAGAAAGAATCTTCACCAATGCAAAGGAAGATTCATAAGATATTTAGGAGAAAGATGTTAGGCGGTAGTCCTGCTTACAAATTATTAATTTCCATTTACCATAGTGAAGTAAAGAAGGTGAATGCTGCATGTTAACTGGCTTGCACATTGCTGTTATTGGCGGGGACGCCAGACAGTTAGAAGTTATTCGGAAGTTAACAGAGTTAGACGCAAAAGTAACATTAATAGGTTTCGAACAATTAGATAGTGGTTTTACAAGTGCATCAAAAGAATTAATGGCAGATGCTAATTTTGAAGATCTAGATGCAATTCTTCTACCAGTACCAGGTACGAATATTGAAGGAGTTGTTGATACAATTTTTTCAAATGAAAAAGTTGTTTTGACGAAAGAAATATTAGATAGTACTCCAGCTCATTGTACGATTTACTCCGGAATAAGTAACTCTTACTTAGATAGTATAGTTGCAGCTTCAAATCGAAAATTAGTAAAATTATTTGAACGAGATGATGTAGCAATTTATAATAGTATTCCAACTGTTGAAGGAACAATTATGATGGTAATTCAACACACTGAATACACGATTCATAATTCAAAAGTAGCCGTATTAGGTTTAGGTCGCACAGGAATGAGTGTCGGAAGGACCTTTCATAATTTAGGTGCTAAAGTAAAAGTAGGCGCTCGTAAATCTGAACATATTGCAAGAATCGTTGAAATGGGCTTAGAAGCATTTGAATTCAAGAACATTGAAGAAGCCTTAAAGGATGTTGATATTGTTATTAATACAGTTCCTACTTTAATTGTCACTGCAGGGGTCATTTCAAAATTACAGCCACATGCGCTAATTATTGATTTAGCTTCAAAACCTGGAGGAACAGATTTTCGTTATGCTGAAAAAAGAGGTATTAAAGCATTATTAGCACCAGGTTTACCAGGAATCGTTGCTCCTAAAACAGCAGGGCAAATAATCGCAAACGTACTAACACAGCTATTAAAAGAAGATTTAGAGAAAAGGAAGGAGCAATCGTAATGAGTTTAAAAGGTAAGAAAATAGGATTCGGAATTACAGGTTCTCATTGTACTTATGAAGAGGTCGTACCCCAAATTCAAAAATTAGTCGATGATGGAGCTGACGTATATCCTGTAGTTACATTTACAGTTAAAAGTACAACAACAAGATTTGGTGTAGGAGAAGACTGGATCAAAAAAATTGAAGAAATAACAGGGCGTAAAACAGTTGATTCAATTGTAGGAGCAGAACCATTTGGACCAAAAGTACAACTAGATTGTATGGTCATTGCACCTTTAACGGGTAATTCAATGAGTAAGTTTGCAAATGCTCAAACTGACAGCCCTGTATTAATGGCAGCTAAAGCTACTTTGAGAAATGGAAAACCTGTTGTTTTAGGTATTTCTACAAATGATGCTTTAGGTTTAAATGGAACTAATTTAATGTGACTTAGATGATAATACCAAACACCAAAATTATTTTGGTAGCTTCGGATAAAGAATAATACTAAAATCATCTAATTTTTGATGTGGTTCTTTTTGATATTCAACCTTAATTAGGATTGATTTTAGTAGACGATTTTTAAGCTCTATATCAGTTGTTTTGAAATATAAATCTAGCACGTTTTCAACTGTTGGAATCACTTGCTCTTTAAACTGTTCTCTTTGTTGATATTTTGACAATTCTTCTACTATTAAGGTCTTACTATTTGAGAGCTCTTTAAAACGATTAGAGAGTATCTCAGAGCGTTCAATATAAATGGATTCATCATAAACCCCTCGTTCTAAAAAATTAAATAAGTTATTTTTTTGTTTTTCAACTTCCTTTAAATCATTTTCGATTTGCTTAAGTGCTTGTTTTTTTAAATTAATAACTTCAAATTCGTTGATCTCTGATAGATTTTTAAAACTTAATTTATATTCTTTTAACCAAATTTCTAAACCTTGTAATATCCTCTCTTCAACTAAATGAGTATAGGAGGACCGAGTATTACAGCGGTTATTTGTACAAACAATTTGTCTAGGTTTTCCTTTCGGATAGCGCTGCTGTAATTTTGAACTACATTTACTACAAAAAATTAATCCAGCTAGCTGATTGCTTAACTTACTATTATAAGGAGCATGATAACGACTACTTAAAATTTCTTGCGCCGAATTAAATACTTCATTATCGATAATTGCATCATGTTTTCCATCAACTATAAGCCACTCAGATTTAGGCTTTCTTACACCTTTGCCATTTTTTTTATTCCAGGTTACTTTACCAATGTAAGTAGGATTTTTTATCATTTCAAGAATAGAATGATAGCTCCACTTCTTACCCGAAAAAGAAGGTATATTCATTTGATTTAAACGGTTCGCAATCTCAGTTGCACCAATCAATTCTTTTGTATACCATTCGAAAATACTTTTTACTACTTTTGCCTGTTCAAGATTAATACTTAAAGAGCGAAATTCTTTTGTTTCATATAAATCATAGCCATAAGGAGCAAAAGTTCCGATGTAATTGCCTCTTTGAACCGATAAAATACGACCACGTTGAAGTCTACGAGTAATAATTTTTAACTCTTTTCGAGCCATAAAAGCTTCAAATTCACTATATTCTTCATCGAACTCATCATGGAGATCATAAGTCTTTCTAGGCGTAATAATTTTTGTTTTTGAAGATTTAAAGGTTTCTAATATAATTCCTTGTTCCTTCATATTACCGCGTCCAAGCCGATCCATATCCATTACAAGTACACCATCATATTTAAATTCCTCGACCTCCTGTAAGAGCTTAAGCATTTCCGGCCGATAAACAAGTGATTCACCAGAAGCAATTTCCTGCCGAATACAAATTATATTTAACTGACTATCTTGTGCGAATTTTAAAAGCTGCTCTTTATGTTTTGATAAAGTTTCACCTTCACCACGGGCTTCAGCATCTAGATCCGCACGACTTTTCCGTAAATATAAAGCAACACGTTCCATTTATTTTTCACCTCTTAGACTATGTATATGTCTAATTAAGAAATTAATTAATTTGCGAAGCTCTCGTAACCTTAATAAAAGATTGGTTAGTCCGTATCAAAACGAATCATATAATAAATTACGGGGGTGGTGATACTGAGCAAACAAACAGAATTTACTGCTACCTATCAATTTGGAAAAACAAAAGTTAATATCATTGCACCTATTGATGTATCGGAAGAAAATAAAATAAAAATCCTCGAAGAAATCCACCTAATTGGCTGGAAAATTATTAAACAAGAGTTGGAGAAAAAGGAAGATTATTAATCTAGAGGGTGTCCCGAAAGTGTGATAGGGATATCCTCTTTTTTATGTTTATAGGAAATTTTTTAAAAAAGTTGAATGTAAGTGCTAATAAGGGAATAGAGCCTGCCGATAAAGGTTGGAGTGCAAATAAAACTAGTGAATCTGCAAATAAAATTAGTAAAACTGCAATAAAAATTAATCAAACTGCAAATAAAAATAGCAAAACTGCAAATAAATTACCTAGAATCAGAGAATAAACAAGATATTACCCATACAAGTAAGGGGGATCTGAGCTTTCTAATGGTTCAAAAGTGAAAGTAAAGAATGAAAAACGAACAAATTTTGCTCTCATTTTCATAAACCAACTAAAAAAATCAAGCAATCTCATTAAATATCCATAAATGGAGCTCGTATAATCAACTCTTATTGATAAACCCCACTTAGATACCCTCCCATTTTCCTTTAAGACAGGACAGCCTAGATCGCTAATGTGTCAGTTGCGATTTTTGGACGGCCTCTTAAATTTAACAAACCTTTAGATACGATGCCCCCAGAAAAATGGTCCTTATTAGAATATATTTTTTATCCTTTTACAACGGTAAAAAACTAAATATGCAATCATTTTTTCTGAAGATATAATAAAGGCCATGACATTAATATGACGATACAAGTAGTTGAATAGTATTGCTAGTTTGTTACAGGAAAAATGAGCACCGAAGATAGACCAATTACGAAAGAAGCGAGCGTTTGGCGAACAGTCTAGGACAGATTATTCAAAAATCTGTCATTTTTTTTACAAAACGAACGTATTTATGGTGATAGTGAGTCTAAATATTCATCATAGAGAGGAATGTTGGTTATTATCGAATATCAATTCAAAAAACAACTAAATAAAGTGGAAAAACTGATTGAACAAAAACATGCTGAGCATTTGATTTCAAATGTCAGAATTAGAGATGTGTTGGAGCTAGCCTATAAAAATTGGACATTAGATTATGCCAAGGCGGTCGTTGCCTTAAATCTAACAAATGGTGAATTAATAGGATATTCAGTAAGTAGTACACAAAAACATCATAGAAGTGATTCTCAGATTATCATTTTTGAACTCGATGCAAATGTTGACGTGGAGGATGTTTCCGTATTGTTAGGAAATATGGGAGTGAAAGCTGTACGATCATTCTTTGAAATTGACGATGAAACTTTTTCAAATAATATGTTTTTTTGGACTGAATGTTATTTGAGGTTTCATAATTTAACAATTAAATCGATTAGAGATAGCTTTTTAAGAGTACTCTATAATGATTACAAACAAACATTTTATAATACATGCATTAAAAAACAATTGGATTATATATACACCTACTATTATGTTAACAATAATCAATAGGATGAAATTATATTATTCATAATTTTTAACTGCTTTCTTGTTTCAGCCCCCAATTAAATCCTTTATGATACTTCCTTTTAAGTCAATTTATATGTCCCATATAAAACGATAAACTGATTAAATAGGTATTATCCTCTAAGTCATAATTTAATGCGTTTAATGAGTACAAAAAATATATATTTTATTCCCTTTGGGCAAGACGATCCAGTAAAAAAACCCAATTCATTAGTAGCAAGAATGGAAGCGTTACTTGATACAGTTAAATCTTCTATAGAAGGAAAACAACTTCAACCAGTTCTAGTTGAAAAATATCGTGACCTACAATAATTATTTTAGAAAAAATAATACTGAATTATTTTTTCTATGTTAGAATGAAGAAAATTGAGTATGTGTCATTAGGATACATACTCGTTACTATGAAAAGAATTATTCAAGCGAAAACCTTTGAATATCAACTTCATTTGACGTAAACTATTTAATAAAAGTGAAAACAGGGATGGTGCAAAAAAAGTGGGGAATAAACAAAGTTATGTAGTAGCTGTCGTAGGTGCGACTGGTGCAGTTGGACAACAAATGATTGCAACATTAGAAAATAGAAATTTTCCAATTAAAGAAATTAAATACTTATCATCAAAACGTTCTGCAGGAACAAAGTTATCATTCAATGGGCAAGAAGTTATCGTACAAGAAGCTACTCCTGAAGCATTCGAAGGTGTAGATATTGCTTTATTTAGTGCTGGGGGATCTGTATCGAAAGAACTAGCTCCAGAAGCAGTAAAAAGAGGAGCAGTTGTAGTAGATAACACTAGTGCTTTTAGAATGGCTGAAGATGTGCCATTAGTTGTACCTGAAGTAAATGACAAAGATTTATTTAATCATAAAGGTATTATTGCAAACCCTAACTGTTCAACAATTCAAATGGTTGTTGCACTTGAGCCAATTCGTCAAACAATTGGTTTAAATAAAGTAGTAGTTTCTACTTACCAAGCTGTTTCAGGTGCTGGAGTTACAGCGATTGAAGCGTTAAAGGATCAAGCTCAAGCTTTCTTAAATGGCGAAGAAGCTACTCCATCAGTATTACCGGTAAAAAGTGGTGAAAAACATTATCAAATTGCTTTTAATGCAATTCCACAAATCGACGTATTTACTGAAAATGGATATACTTATGAAGAAATGAAAATGATAAATGAAACTAAAAAAATCATGCATTTACCTGAATTACAAATTAGTGCAACATGCGTAAGACTACCTGTAATTTCTGGTCATTCAGAGTCAGTATATATTGAAGTTGATAAAGCAGTATCGGTAGAAGAATTAAAATCACTATTAAGTGATGCACCTGGAATCGTTTTACAAGATGATCCAGATCAACAACTATATCCAATGCCATTTTACAGTATTGGAAGTAATGAAGTATTTGTAGGACGTATACGTAAAGACTTAGATAATCCATTAGGATTCCATTTATGGATTGTATCAGATAATCTATTAAAAGGTGCTGCTTGGAATTCAGTGCAAATTGCTGAAAGATTAATTGAGTTAAGCATCATTTAGTGAAAACTGCTAGAGAGGTGCAAGAATGAAAATATTAGTCCAAAAATTTGGTGGGACTTCAGTACGTGATGAAAATGGTAGAAAGCACGCACTTAAGCATATAAAAAAAGCGTTAGAAAATGGTTATAAACTAGTAGTAGTTGTATCTGCGATGGGACGTAAAGGTGAGCCTTATGCAACGGATACACTATTAAATTTAGTTGGTGCCAAAAAAAGTAAAGTTACTCAAAGAGAACTTGATTTATTAATGTCATGTGGAGAAACAATTTCATCAATTGTCTTTTCAAATTTATTAAATGAAAATGGTATTCACGCAATGGCAATGACAGGGGCATCGGCTGGCTTCAGAACAAATGATGAATTCGGTAATGCGAAAATTCTAGATATGAAGTGTGGCCGATTATTGCAAGAATTAGAAAACTACGATGTAGTTGTAGTGGCAGGTTTCCAAGGATCAACATCTAATGGTGATACCACGACTTTAGGTAGAGGTGGAAGTGATACATCTGCTTCTGCTCTTGGTGTTGCAGTAGGCGCAGAAACAATCGAAATTTTTACCGATGTTGAAGGCGTAATGACAGCCGACCCAAGAATTGTAAAAGAAGCTAGACCATTATCTGTTGTTACGTATGCAGAAATTTGTAATATGGCATATCAAGGAGCAAAAGTAATTCATCCTCGAGCTGTCGAAATTGCAATGCAAGGAAAAGTACCTATTCGAATTCGTTCAACGTATTCAACTAGTTTAGGTACACTAGTAACATCGAATCCAACACAGCGAATCATTGGTGAAGGTATTCATGATCGATTAATTACAGGAATCGCACATGTACCTAATGTTACTCAAATAAGAGTAACATCAAAGGAACATACATTTGATTTACATTCTCAAGTATTTAAAGCGATGGCAAATAAAGGAATAAGTGTAGACTTTATAAATATTTCTCCAAATGGTGTTGTATACACAGTGAGTGATGAGGTTTCTACAAAAGCAATTGATGTACTAAAAGGAATTGGCTATGAGCCTTCATACACTGTAGGTTGCGCGAAAGTATCAATCGTTGGAGCTGCAATTGCTGGAGTACCTGGAGTAACTTCAAAAATTGTAACAGCACTTGCTGAAAGAGGAATTCAAATTTTACAATCAGCAGACAGCCATACGACTATTTGGGTACTTGTAAAAAATGAAGATATGGTCGAAGCGGTTACGGCACTTCATGATGCATTTGAACTTAGTTCAGTTAAAGTGGATTAATATTTGATCGGAGTGGAACAATGAGTAGATTTGGTAAAATTTCAACAGCAATGGTTACTCCTTTTGATTCAAAAGGTAACATTGATTTCGCAAAAACAACAAAGCTTGTGAACTACTTAATAGAAAATGGGACTGATTCAATCGTAGTATGCGGTACAACTGGCGAATCACCAACTTTAACGACTGAAGAGAAATTAGCGTTAATCAGTCACGTTGTCTCAGCTGCAAATGGTAGAGTACCAGTAGTAGCGGGTACTGGAAGTAATAATACACGTGAAACAGTAGAATTAACTAAAAAGGTTTCAGCTTTAGGCGTAGACGCAATTATGGTTGTTGTACCTTATTACAATAAACCAAACCAAGAAGGTCTATATCAACATTTTAAAGCTGCAGCAGAAAGTACTGAACTACCTGTAATGTTATATAATGTACCAGGAAGAACAATAGCTAGCCTTTCTGTAGACACAGTTGTAAGACTTGCAGAAATCGAAAACGTAGTTGCAATTAAAGATGCGACTGGTAATTTAAGTATCATGACAGAAATTATTGATCGTACTCCTGAAGATTTTGAATTATATTGTGGCGATGACGGTTTAACGTTACCAGCATTTGCAATTGGTTCAAAAGGAACTGTTTCAGTAGCATCTCACGTGTTAGGAAATGAAATGCAGCAACTAGCTGAAAGCTTCTTCACAGGAGATATGGCTAAAGCACAATTCCTACACCGTAAGCTTTTGCCATTATTTGATGGATTCTTCATGGCTCCAAGCCCAAGTCCAATCAAAACAGCTTTACAAATGAAAGGTTTAGATGTTGGTGGAGTTCGTTTACCACTTGTACCACTTTCAGAAGCTGAGCGAACAACATTAAGTAATCTAATTAACAAATTAGACGAAGCATTACAAAATAATTAATACTAAAACCACTTTTAATCCAATTATTTGGATTGTAAGTGGTTTTTTGTTGTGCCACTATTGAATAACAATATATGGCCGCATCATTTCATAGTCCTCATGCTCTAACATATGACAGTGCCAAACATATAATCCTGTGAAAGGTCCAAACTTCATTATGATTCTAGTTACTTGGTTTGGATTAGACTGAACAGTGTCCTTCCATCCATTTTCTTGTGGTTTTGGTGGGATAGCTGGTCCTGTGTAATGAATGATCCTTTCTTTCTTATATTTTTCTACATCAAAATTTCTTCGGTCTACTATTTGGAAATCAATTAAGTGAAGATGGATTGGATGAGCATCAGGCGTTAAGTTAATTAAATACCATATTTCGGTCGAGCCTAACTTCGGGTTTTCAGAAATCGGCGCATCCCAGTGTTTGTTATCCAATAACATAATTTCTCGTCCGTATTGATCCATCTCGTGATTTAATGTGAGATACCGCTCCATTGAAACAGACCGTTCATTTATTTTTGGAATACTCATCATATAACCTGGGATCATACTAGTATCAATATTTGACAAAGCCAAAGTAACTCTAAACTGCATGATAGTTCCTGTATTTTCATTAACGGCATTTCCATCTGGAAATGGGGCGGGGGCATCGTTCTTTAGAATAATAGATTTCCCTTCAAGATTCGTAAAATCAATGATGACTTCTGTACGTTCCGCAGGAGATAACATAAGTTCATTGATTCCAATAGGGTGCTGCATGAACCCACCTTCTGTTGCGATTTGATACATAAGTTGACCAGAATCAAGCGTAAATCGAAAAAAGCGTGTATTCGAAGCATTTAGTAATCTGAATCGATACTTTCTTGGTTCAACATTAAAATAGGGATGCACTTTACCATTAACAACAATCGTATCTCCAATAAATTCAGGGAGAATAGACGTCTGCAATTCCTTGATTGGTTTATCTGGTTGATTTGGATAAAAAAGTGATCCATCATGATTAAAACTTTTATCTTGTATCATAAGTGGAACATCATACTTCCCACTAGGTAAATTGAATAAATGCTCATTTTGATCACTTATTAAATAGAAACCTGCTAATCCAGCATAAACATTGAGTCTAGTAATGCCAAGTGTATGATCATGGTACCAAAGTGTCGAGGCACAATCGCAATTATCATAACGATAAACTTGCTTTTTAAAATAACGCCCAACTTGAATAAAGTCCCTAGTAAACCAAGCTTCAGGATAACCATCGCTATCTGATTCAACACAAGCACCATGAACATGTACTACCGTACGGACTTCAGGTAGATCCATATGTGCACCGTGAACTGTATAGTCTATGGGGAATAAGTGCCGATCAGGAAGATGATTGATCCATTTAATAAACACTATTTCACCTGATTCAACTTGAATTGTAGGTCCTGGGTAACTACCCTCGTATCCCCAAACAGTTGAATCATCTAACTCACTATGAAGAGATTGCTTGAACTCCGTCATTCTTACTTCATAATAAGTATAAAACTGATCCTTCCAAAGAGGTTTTAAAATAGGTGGAATAGGGAGTTCATCAACAAATTTAGAGAGGCTGATTTTATTTGAACGTACGTTATTACTGATCGATTGGTTATTTATTCGAGGATTAGTACGTTGTTTATCGGAAAAATGATTCAAATCATGTGACTCACTGTTATTTATATTCATGCATTACCTCCCTTCCTAAATTATTCATATTCCTTTCTTATCTAAAAATTACATTCGATAAATAAAAGTTCAAAAGAGAGATTAGCTATTCATTAGAGGGGGAAATATAAAACAGTAAAAAAGTTGAAATCGTTTTTTAAAAATGAAAAAGAGCACCCTGTATAGTCATCTAACAGAGTGCTCATTAATTTTATTTTCTCTTCCTACTTTAATTATACCATTTTATATCAAGTTAAAATAGACTGTTTATTCTCCCTTACTACTGCTAAAATCAAATAACAAAATTGGTTAGGAGAGATGTGTAATGAGTTCTTTTATTCTCGATTTTCTAGAAATTGAAAAAAATCAGCTTTTTCATGTTGGAGGTAAAGGGTTAAATTTAGGAGAATTATCAAAAATTCAAGGAATAAATGTCCCAAAAGGTTTTTGTATTACAACAGCTAGCTTTCAAAAAGCGATAGAAAAAAATGAATTGTATCATACTTTGTTAGAACAACTAAACATGGTAAAAGTAGCAGATCGAGATAAAATTGGAGAAATCAGCAGGGAAATTCGAGAAATCATACTCGAGGCAGTAATTCCTTCTGATGTTATATCAGCAATTACAAACTATCTTTCCGAGTATGAAGAAAATCAAGCCTTTGCAATTCGATCTAGTGCAACTGCTGAAGATTTACCACATGCGTCTTTTGCTGGCCAACAAGACACTTATTTAAATATCATCGGCAAAGAAGCAATCTTACAGCATATTGTCAAATGTTGGGCATCCTTGTTTACAGACCGTGCAGTAATTTACCGTATTCAAAATGGATTTGACCATAGCCAAGTTTATTTATCCGTCATCGTTCAAAAGATGGTTTTTCCACATGCTTCAGGGATTTTATTTACTGCTGATCCTGTTACATCAAACCGGAAAATAGTATCAATTGATGCCAGTTTTGGACTTGGTGAAGCTCTTGTCTCAGGGATCGTTTCTGGAGACTGTTATAAAGTATGTGAAGGTGAAATCGTTGATAAAAGGGTAACAACCAAAAAATTAGCAATCTATGGGCGACCTGAAGGAGGAACAATAACACAACCAATCGAACCGGCACAGCAAAAAAATCAAACTTTGACTGACGAACAAATACTGCAACTAGCAAATATAGGAAGAAATATAGAATCTTATTTTGGTAAACCACAAGATATTGAATGGTGTCTTGTTGATGACACATTTTACATTGTCCAAAGCAGACCAATTACAACACTATACCCAATTCCTGAAGCGGATGATCAAGAAAATCACGTTTATCTTTCAGTTGGCCATAATCAAATGATGACTGATCCAATGAAACCATTGGGATTGTCTTTTTTTATGTTAACGACTAAGGCGCCAATGCGTAAAGCAGGAGGGAGGTTGTTTGTTGATATTACACGCAATCTTGCTTCACCTACCGCCAGAAAAATGCTTATTGATGTAGCAGGAAACTCAGACCCACTTGTAAAGGGCGCGTTATTAAATGTTGTTGAACGTGATTTTATTAAATTGACATCAGTTGAAAATAACGCACCGATACCAAAACCAAACAATAAAGATTTATCGTCTACCGAATTTAAACCGCAAATAGAAAACGATCCTACGCTTATAACTAAGTTAATTAATAAGAATCAAGCATCAATCGAAGAGCTAAAGCAAAACATTAAATCGAAATCAGGTTCAAATTTATTAGAGTTTATTTTAGAAGATATCCAAACATTACAGGCGATCCTATTTGACCCACAAAGCTCAGGAGTAATTAGGACTGGGATGGATGCTTCATCTTGGATTAATGAAAATATGAGTAAGTGGTTAGGGGAAAAAAACGTAGCAGATACATTATCTTTATCGGTTTCTAACAATATTACTTCGGAAATGGGTCTTTCGTTAATGGATGTTGCAGATGTAATTCGTCCATATCCTGAAATCATAAATTTTCTACAACATGTAAAAGATGAAAACTTTTTAGATGAACTGATTAAGTTTAATGGAGGGAAGGAAACAAAAGACGCTATCAATCATTATTTAAACAAGTACGGAATGCGATGTGCTGGAGAAATCGATCTTACAAAAACGCGTTGGATCGAAAAACCAACTACACTTATTCCGATGATTTTAAATAATATTAAAAATTTTGAGCCTAATGCAAGCAAACAGAAATTTGAGCAAGGGCAACAAAAAGCCTTAAAAAAAGAAAATGAGCTAATTGAGCGATTAATGCTATTACCAGATGGTGAAAGGAAAGCAGAAGAAACAAAACGAGTTATCAGCATACTTCGAAATTTTATCGGTTATCGTGAATATCCAAAATACGGCATGATTAATCGCTATTTCGTTTATAAACAGGCTTTATTGAAAGAAGCCGAAAAACTGGCCTTAGCTAGCGTCATTAATAATAAAGAAGATATTTACTATCTAACTTTTGAAGAACTTTGCGAAGTAGTGCGTACAAATAAACTTGATTATGAAATCATTAGCAAACGAATAGAAGAGTACAAATTTTATAATAAACTAACGCCACCAAGAGTAATCACATCTGATGGTGAAATTATTACAGGTGAGTATAAACGAGAAAATCTTCCACCTGATGCCATCCCAGGTCTGGCCGTATCCTCAGGGGTTATTGAAGGACGCGCTCGCGTGATCTTAAACATGGAAGATGCCGATTTAGAAGATGGTGATATATTAGTCACGACATTTACCGACCCTAGCTGGACACCATTATTTGTTTCCATAAAAGGCCTCGTAACCGAAGTTGGTGGACTAATGACTCATGGGGCAGTGATTGCTCGTGAGTATGGTTTAGCTGCGGTTGTCGGTGTCGAAAGTGCCACAAAACTTATAAAAGATGGACAACGAATTCGAGTAAATGGAACAGATGGATATATTGAATTATTATAATGGCTGAACTACTTCATTTTGTTGTTCTTTCAATTTTGTAAATGTCATTTCAGCCCTAGAATTTGATAACTACGAAAAGAAAATGCTCTCGACCTTTTCGACAGCCTGCCCCCATTATTATGGGGGTCAGTTTGTTGAAATATGGGCCAAACATAATCATAGGTAAGTAATGTTGGTAGTAGTGGGCTTCCACTACGGTCTGTTAAGAGTTAGTTTGTTTAATCATCTTGTATTTTTTACGTACTCATGCATTTGTTATGAGTACGTTTTTTGATATTTAAGCTGATATAGTTACTCATGAAGCTGTTATGAGTAATTGTTTTTGATAATTTAGCTAATATAGTAACTCATGAAGCTGTTATGAGTAAGTGTTTCTGAGAATTTAGCTGATATAGTAACTCATGACCCCTTTATGAGTAAGAGTTTTTGATAAATTAGCTAATTTAGTTACTCATGAACTCTTTATGAGTAAGTGTTTTAGAGAATTTAGCTGATATAGTTACGCATGAAGCTGTTATGAGTAAGAGTTTTTGAGAATTACGCTGATATAATGCCCCTTTAAGTGTTTTTGACCATCATGCTGTTATACGTACCCACATCCCTCATTACCCCAATCTTCTACACTTTAAAAGATCATCATCATGTTCATTTTTCATACCATTTGTAATTCGATTTTCCTATATAAGGAAGAATGTATCTTGTTTTACCTGTTCGGACTAGGATATAATAATTGTAAGATTTTGAACGGTCTGTAAATTTAAAGAATTATGTAGGAGGAACAGGTTGTGGTGAACGAAATGAAAGAACAAGTAAAAGTTTTTGCCCTTGGTGGGGTAGGTGAAGTCGGGAAGAACATGTATATAGTCGAAGTAGGAGATTTGATATACGTGCTAGATGCGGGTTTGAAATTTCCTGAGCAAGAAATGTACGGAATAGATCATGTTATACCTGATGTCAGTTATTTAGAGAAGAATGCTCATAAAATTGTTGGAGTTTTTATAACACATGGACATGAGGATCATATTGGTGCGATTCCATATATTATGAATAAGCTTCCTCAAGTAAAGTTTTATACAAATAAATTAGCTTATTTATTTATTAGAGAAAAATTAAGTGAAAAAGGAATAAAGAACCTTGAGCAATTTGAACTATATGATGAAAATAGCTTATTTACATTTGAGAATAGTTCTATTAGCTTTTTTAGAGTTACTCATAGTATTCCAGATTCATTTGGTTTTTGTGTAAATACAGCTCAAGGAGCGGTAGTTTATACCGGGGACTTCAAATTTGATCAATCGAAAAGTCCTTTTGCTGGTGCTGATTTAGGTAAACTTGCAATTATCGGGGATAAAGGAGTTCTATGTTTACTTTCAGATAGTACAAACGCAGAAAGACAAGGATTCTCAGGTTCAGAGAAGAAAGTAGCCGAAGAGATTAAAAAAGAAATAATGTATGCGAAGGGAAGAGTATTAGTAGCTTGTTTTTCTTCAAATATTTATCGTATTCAACAAGTTATGAATGCATGTGTTGCAGCTGAGCGAAAATTAGCAGTTGTCGGAAGTAGTATGATGAAGTCAATTGAAATAGCGAAGGAATTAGACTATTTAACAATTCCAGAGGATTTAATGATTTCTGTAGTCGATACTGATAATTTTAAAGAAAGAGATATTGTAATCTTAACAACTGGAACTCAAGGCGAGCCAATGGCAGCACTTTCTAAAATCGCAAAAGGTACACATAAACAAGTTTCAATACGAAAAGGTGATACTGTAATAATGGCATCAACGCCTATTCCAGGTAATGAAATGTTAGTAGCGTCTTCTGTTAATCTATTATTTAGAGCTGGAGCGAATGTGATTTATGGTTATAAAAAAGTCCACGTATCTGGCCATGGTTATGAAGAAGAATTGAAATTGATGCTAGAGTTGATGAAACCTACTTACTTCATACCAGTTCACGGTGAATTTAGAATGCAAAAAGCACATTCACATATTGCAGAAGAAGTAGGAATCGCAAAAGAAAATATATTTATTGTTGAAAAAGGTGACATTGTCTCATTTCACAATGGCCAAGCTACTCGAACAGAAAGAGTTGAAGCTGGGAACGTTCTAATAGATGGAATTGGTGTTGGAGACGTTGGAAATATTGTATTGCGTGACCGTAAACTACTGTCTCAAGATGGCATACTGATTGTAGTTGTCACATTTAATAAACAAAAAAGAGTGATTATCTCTGGTCCAGAAATTATTACTCGCGGATTTGTTTATGTTCGTGAGTCAGAAAAATTAATAACGAGATCAACTGAAATTGTAAAAAACATTACTGAAAAAATGTTGCAAAACGATCAAATTGAATGGACATTATTGAAAAATTCAATTAGAGACGGATTAAGTGCTTATTTATATGAAGAAACAAAAAGAAGACCGATGATTCTTCCAATCTTAATGGAAGTATAAATTTCAAAGGTTAAGCGCTTCATATTCCAAAGATGGGTATGATTTCCTTATTATTTTCACATACTAACTTGTATGAAAATGATAGGGGGAACCGTTGTGACATATTCAAATAATGAAACGCCAATACCAAACGAAGAAGCACCTCCAAAGCCAAATGATCAAAAGGACATGAGTATCGTTGAAAAAATTCAACAGTTAGGACAAACAAATGTTCCGACTAGTAATGATTCAAAAATACATTGTTTAACGATCATTGGGCAAATTGAAGGACATGTTGCATTACCACCTCAGAATAAGACGACTAAATATGAGCATTTGATACCTCAATTAGTAGCGATTGAGCAAAATCCTAAAATTGAAGGATTATTAATCATATTAAATACAGTTGGTGGAGATGTTGAAGCAGGACTTGCAATTTCAGAAATGATTGCATCCTTAACAAAACCTACTGTTTCAATCGTTTTAGGTGGAGGACATAGTATTGGAGTACCAATTGCAGTAAGTACTGATTTTTCATATATTGCTGAGACAGCTACAATGACGATTCATCCAATTCGTTTAACAGGTCTCGTAATTGGTGTACCACAAACGTTTGAATATCTTGATAAAATGCAGGAAAGAGTAACTCGATTTGTTACGAAGCATTCAAATATTACTGAAGAGCGGTTCAAGGAACTAATGTTCACAAAAGGTAATTTAACTAGAGATATCGGCTCAAATGTAGTCGGTGGAGATGCAGTAAAATATGGATTAATTGACGATGTTGGTGGAATTGGGCAAGCACTTGGTAAATTACAGGAATTAATTGATGAAAGAAAAGAAAAATCAACTAAAGAGGAGAATGAATTTTGATTCTTTATACAATTATGCCACTTGAATCGATTTATCCTGTTGATCAAAAAGAATATGCCTCACAGCAATTTATGGAATACAATGGTGTTCCTATGTTAGTTGATAGTGTTGGGGGGACAGCTTTTGAAATTAGAAGAATTGTCAGTACCGATCCAGAGCATTATATGCAATATTCACCAGGTCAAAGAATTTTAGTTTTTCCATCTTGAGGTAATTATTAACAATACATGGTAAACATATGTTCTGATATGTTATAATAAATTCAATTTAAGAAAGCAGCCAAAAGGCTGCTTTCTTTGGCGAATCTGCAAATTTAGATGGGGGTGAATTACATGGCAAAGCAGAAGCAGCAAAAGTCAAAAGCTCGAAAGTCATCAAATGGACAAGCAAAGGGACATGGCTCAATATGGTATGAAATTAGTGGATTAATATTTTTAGCACTTTCGATTGTCACAATCTTAAAGCTTGGGATAGTCGGTAAGGTCTTTGTATTATTCTTGAGATTTTTCTTTGGCGAATGGTATATGCTTAGCTTCTTATTTATTATCGGTTTATCTGCATATAGTATTATTTACCGGAAAAGACCTCCATTTGTTTCGAGTATAACGATTGGCGGATTGTTAATCTTCTTTAGTATATTGATGTTTAGTCATGTTACTCTATTTGATTTATTAGCAAAAAATAATCAATTTAAAGATCAATCTGTCATAAAGAGTACACTAGATTTATTCCTTATCGAAGCTAAAGGTAAAATTAGTACGGTAGATCTTGGTGGAGGGATGATTGGAGCGCTACTTTTTGCAGTATTATATTTCTTATTCGATCGAACTGGTGCGATTCTCTTTGGAATAATTGCTGTTGTTGCTGGGATATTGTTTATTACTGGAAAACCACTTGGCGGTTATTTATATCAATATATGATGCCAAAAGTAAGAAATACTATTTCAGATAGTTGGAAGGATTTTGCAAATTTCTGGAAGCGAGGAAGGGAACAAAAAACAACAACTAGTAGACGAGCTGAAGCAAAGCAAAAAAGAAAATCGAGAAAAGATTCATATGAAGAAACTGAGGAAGAGGTTCCAAACAATAGTATTCCGAATTATCATATTGATCATACATATGAAAATGAGGCTGTTGAACCGAAAAAAGAAATTCAAATTGAATATTCTCCTACATATCAGCCTCCTAAAGAGCCAAAATTTACCGTAGCAAGTGATTCAAATCAGATTCAAGCACAGTTTGCTGAAGAAGATGATCAATCAATAGACTTGCCAGTCGCCGAAGTTGGGATGGATGATAAAGTAGATTATGTTTTACCTTCATTGGATTTATTGGCATACCCAAAAGGCGTTAAAAAACGAGAAAATGAATCAAAATTAAAGGAAAATGCGGACAAGCTTGAAAGAACATTTCAAAGCTTTGGCGTAAAAGCAGCTGTAACAAAAGTACATCATGGACCAGCTGTTACGAAATATGAAGTATACCCTGAAGCAGGTGTAAAAGTTAGTCGAATTGTCAATTTAAGTGATGATTTAGCACTTGCGCTTGCTGCCAAAGATATCCGAATTGAAGCTCCAATTCCTGGAAAATCAGCGGTTGGAATTGAAGTGCCTAACACAAGTATAACGACGGTTTTATTAAGAGAAGTTCTCGAAGCGAAAAATCCTAAATTACAAAATCCATTAGCAGTATCGCTAGGTAAAGATATTGCCGGTGATGCTGTGTTTGCAGAGCTTAATAAAATGCCGCACTTATTAGTAGCTGGAGCAACAGGTAGTGGGAAAAGTGTATGTATAAATGGAATCATAGTTAGTATCCTAATGAATGCGAAACCTTCTGAAGTAAAACTTATGTTAATCGACCCGAAAATGGTTGAATTAAATGTTTATAATGGGATTCCGCATTTATTAACTCCAGTTGTAACGAATCCTAAAAAAGCATCACAAGCACTTCGAAAAGTTGTTAGTGAAATGGAAAGAAGATACGAGCTTTTTTCACACTCAGGAACTCGAAATATCGAAGGTTACAATGATTTAACGAAACAAAATAACGCAATGACTGATTCGAAGCAACCTTTATTACCATTTATCGTTGTTATTGTAGATGAGTTAGCAGATTTAATGATGGTAGCTTCAAGTGATGTAGAAGATTCCATTACAAGATTAGCGCAAATGGCTCGTGCTGCAGGTATCCATTTAATTATAGCTACACAAAGACCGTCGGTTGATGTCATCACTGGGGTCATTAAAGCGAATATACCATCACGAATTGCTTTTAGTGTATCTTCTCAAACAGATTCTCGTACGATCCTTGATACTGGTGGAGCAGAAAAACTATTAGGTAGAGGAGATATGTTATACCAACCTATAGGTGCATCTAAACCAACTCGAGTTCAAGGAGCATTTTTATCAGATGATGAAGTTGAAAGAGTTGTTGAGTTTTCGATCTCTCAACAAAAGGCTCAATACCAAGAAGAGATGATGGTGAAAGAGGAAAAAGATGGTAAAACTGAAGTGAATGATGATCTTTATAATGAAGCTGTTGAGTTAGTTTCAAACATGCAATCAGCCTCGGTTTCACTACTACAAAGAAGGTTTAGAATAGGTTATACTAGGGCAGCTAGATTGATTGATGCTATGGAAGAAAATGGTATTGTTGGTCCATATGAAGGCAGTAAACCGAGAGAAGTATTAATTAGTAAACCTGTAGAAGATGAACAGGCCTTATCTTAATAAAAATAAAAAAATTGTCGAAACATTATTGACAATTTTAGACATAGAATGATATTATTTCTTCAGATAAATTGATAGTCCTCATATAAATCCGGCGTTATGGGTCGGAAGTTTCTACATTGCAACCAATATTTGCAATACTATGGGGAAAAAGCATTATTATGGAGAAATGATTTTATACTTAACTAAAAATCAAAAACTCTTATAATCTAGCTTTTTCACCTAGTGAAACTGTAGATTATAAGAGTTTTTTTATGTTTAAACGAGTCAAAAGTTGTATTAAAGTAATAAAAAATAAAGCGTTTTCAAAAAAGTGTTGAAATGAGTAAAAAATAACAGTATAGTAAAGAAGGATTATACGACAGATGTCTAACAACTGATGTCTGAAATCCGAAGTTTGGGGGATGGGAAATGAAGATTAAAACCGATACCAGATTGCTTTATCTCCAAGTGATGGATCGCATAAAACAAGATATTGAGAATGGTATTTATTTGCCACATCATAAGTTGCCATCAGAGTATGAGTTATCTAAAATTTTTGGAGTCAGTAGAGCAACATTAAGAGAAGCATTAAGAGTTTTAGAAGAAGAAAATATTTTAGTTAGAAGACATGGAGTAGGGACGTTTGTTAAACCGAAACCGATTTTTAGGACAGGTATTGAACAATTAAGCAGTGTCTCAGAAATGATTATTGATGCTGGTAAAACGCCTGGTACAATCTTCTTAACTTCTAAACTATTAGTTCCTACAAAGGAAGATTTAAAAAGTTTTACAATTACCGAAGATGATCGCATGCATGTAGTTGAAAGAATTCGAACAGCAAATGGAGAACCTGTAGTTTACTGCATTGATAAATTACCAACAAATTATTTTAAACAGGTTCCATCATATGAAGATCATTCATTTTTTTCATTTATCCAAAAAGAAACTGGTCGAACGATCGAATACTCTAGTGCAAGAATTGAGCCAATAGGATACCACGATAAAGTATCCCCTTTGTTACAGTGTGAACCAGATGTTTCATTATTATTAATCGAACAGTTACATTTTGATGACTTAAACCGTGCAGTTTTACATTCTTATAATTACTTCAGAGCGGATCAGTTCAGTTTTAATGTTTTAAGAAAGAGAAATTAAACTGTATAGCCAAAATTATGTTTACGAAAAATAAGTTTTGGCTGGTTTGTAAATAATATTATCAGAAATTTCATTAAAAATTATTAGGGAGGTGGATCGTTAAGGTAACGATTATATACCAAGCTAGTACAAATGTAAATAAAAATTTAAGGGGGCAAAATTTTTATGAAGATGAAAAAAGCTGGTCTTGTTCTTTCAATGGCCTTAGCAGCAGGTACAATTTTAGGTGCTTGTGGAAAAGGTGGAGATACAAAAGACGCAAAAGGCGCATTTAAAGTAGGTATGGTAACTGACTCGGGTACAATTGATGATAAATCATTTAACCAAGGTACTTGGGAAGGAATCCAAGCAGGAGCTAAAGAATTAGGTTTCAATCTTAAGAATGATACTAAATACTTAAAACCTGCTGGAGAAACTGAAGCGGATTACTTAAAAGAAATCGGTAACTTAAATGATGCTGGCTTCAAATTTGTTATTACTCCTGGTTTTAAATTTGAAACGGCAATTTATAAAGCGCAAGATAAATATAAAGATGACAAATTTGTAATTATCGATGGTACACCACACTCTGCAAAAGATTATACGCCAGATGTAAAGAAAAACACTGTTTCAATCTTCTTCTCAGAGCATGAAGCTGGCTACCTAGCTGGTATTGCAACAGCAGTTCAATTAAAAACTGGTGATGTTGGATTTATCGGTGGTATGGAAATTCCCGCAGTTCAAAAATATAACTGGGGATTCCAACAAGGTGTTAAATATGCAAATGAAAAACTTGGAACAAGCATTTCTTTAAAAGCTAATAACGTAGTATATTCTGGAAGCTTTACAGACAAAGCAGCAGGTCAACAAATTGCAGCTCAAATGTATGACCGTGGCGTTAAAGCGATCTTCTCTGCAGCAGGTGGAGTAGGACAAGGTGCTATTACGGAAGCTAAAAACAGAGTTGCTAGTGGTAAAGAAGTATGGGTTGTTGGTGTTGACGTAGATCAATACGCTGATGGTATTTATAAAGATAACAAATCAGTAATCTTAACTTCAGCTATGAAAGGTGTAGCTAAAGCAGCTTCTGATATGGTAAAAGCTGAAAAAGATAAAAAATTCCCTGGTGGACAAACTTTAACTTATGATGCAAAAAATGACGGTATTGGTTTACCAAAAGAAAATCCAAACTTAAGCTCTGATACTTTAACAAAAGTTAATGATGTATTTAACAAAATTAAGTCTGGTGAAATCGTAGTTGCAAGTGAAAGAGGAAGTTTAATTAAGTAATTAGTAAATTTCTTTTTAATAATTGGTAGAAGAAGCATAGGAAAGGAGAATCCCTTTATATGCTTCTTCTACCCTATAAATGATTTTGAATTTTCATGCCTTAATCAATTGTAAGCACTTTTATTGGTAAAGCTTCCAATTGATTAGGGCGTGAGTTTCGGGTGAGTGAGAAAAAACCTCCCTAAAAATAAAAAATTATGAAAAATATTTCGAAATCAAGTAAAACTTTAAAAATAAATGACTTCGTAATATACAAGGAGGAAAATTATGGAATATGTAGTGGAGATGCTAAATATAACAAAAGAGTTTCCTGGCATTTTAGCGAACGATAATATTACACTACGATTAAAAAAAGGGGAAGTTCATGCTTTATTAGGCGAAAACGGAGCAGGGAAATCAACTTTAATGTCCGTCCTTTTTGGAATGTACACACCTGAAAAAGGGATTATAAAGGTCAAGGGTAAAGAAGTTAAAATCGCAAACCCAAATGTTGCAAATGAACTAGGAATTGGAATGGTTCATCAACATTTTAAATTAGTTTCAAACTTTACAGTAACTGAAAATATTATTCTTGGTCTTGAGCCAAAAAAAGGGTTAGTAGTCGATATCAAGACAGCTGCAAAGCGTATTGAAGAGCTTTCTAAAACTTATGGCTTAAATGTTGATCCATATGCAAAGATTGAAGATATCTCTGTAGGGATGCAGCAAAGGGTTGAGATTTTAAAAACATTATATCGTAATGCAGAAGTATTAATCTTAGACGAACCAACAGCAGTACTTACTCCACAAGAGATTCAAGATTTAATGAAAATAATTAAAAATTTAATTAATGAAGGTAAATCAATTATTATCATTACACATAAATTAAAAGAAATCAAAGCTGTTGCTGATCAATGTACAGTTATTCGTCACGGAAAATACATTGGTACAGTTGGTGTTAAACAAACTTCTGAATCTGAAATGGCCTCTATGATGGTCGGACGTCAGGTGTCTTTCAAGGTAGAGAAAGAAGACTCAAAACCTGGCGAAGTTGTACTAGATGTTAATAATTTAAGTGTTAAAAATAATAAAAAAGTTTTAGGTTTAAAAAATGCTTCTTTACAAGTACGTGCAGGTGAAATCGTTGGTATTGCCGGAGTTGAAGGGAATGGACAATCTGAACTTGTTGAGGCAATAACTGGATTAAGACCGATTGAAGAAGGTTCTATTCTACTAAAAGGTAAAGATATTACAAAGGATAGTATTCGTCAGAGAATTCATAGTGGTATTGCTCATATTCCTGAGGATCGTCAAAAAAGAGGACTTGTTCTTGAATATACAATTGAAGAAAATGTAGTTTTAGAGATTTATAATCAAGAACCATTTTCTAAATATGGCGTGTTAGACAAGGCAGCAATAGCTAAACATGCAAAAAAAATTATTGAAGAATTTGATGTGCGATCTGGTGAAGGTGCGAAAACGGTTGTTGAATCAATGTCTGGTGGGAATCAACAAAAAGCAATCATTGGTCGTGAAATTGAACTTAAACCGGAATTGTTAATTGCGTGTCAGCCAACACGTGGATTGGATGTAGGTTCGATTGAGTATATTCATAAGAGATTAATAGAGCAAAGAGATAGTGGAAAAGCTGTTCTACTAATCTCGTTAGAGCTTGAAGAGGTTCTTAATTTATCTGACCGCATTGCAATTGTAAATGCTGGTGAAATCATTGATATTGTTAATGCTAAAGAAACGAATGAAGATGAATTAGGATTAATGATGGCTGGTATAAGGAGAGGTGAAGGGGCATGAAAAAAGGAGGAATCATTTCTCTAATTGCCATTTTATTAGGATTAATAGCTGGAGCAATCTTAATTTTTGTTACAGGTAGTGATCCAGTAGAAGGATTTACTTATTTATTCCAAGGTGGATTAAAGGATCCGGAGCGTATTGGTAATACATTAGCAACTGCTACTCCGTTAATTTTAACTGGACTTTCTGTTGCATTTGCATTTAGAACAGGTTTATTTAATATTGGTGCAGCTGGTCAAATGCTTTTTGCAGGGTTTTGTGCTTCTGCAGTAGGTTTAACTGTTGATTTGCCTACACTAATCTTAGTTCCCTTGATGGTTATTGTAGCATTTATCGCAGGTGCAGCTTGGGCATTTATTCCAGGATTATTAAAGGCAAGATTTAATGTTCATGAAGTAGTTTCAACAATTATGATGAACTGGATTGCTTATTGGACTGTTTATTATTTAGTTCCACAATATTTTAAAGGTAGTACAGAAACTGAGTCAAAAATGCTTGCAGACTCTGCTACTTTAAAAATGCCATTTTTATCTAGTTTATTTGGAGATTCATATATAAACTTCGGGTTATTTGTTGCAGTTATTATGGTAATCGTTATTTCATTTATCATAAACCGCACAGTATTAGGTTATGAATTAAAGGCTGTAGGTTATAACCGTAGTGCAGCTGAATATGCAGGGATTTCTGTAAACAGAAATGTTATTTTATCAATGATGATCTCAGGTGGACTAGCTGGTTTAGCTGGTGTAGTTCAATTCGCTGGTAACTCTTCATTAATTCAAATTGGTGTTTTACCTACTGAAGGATTCGATGGAATTGCAGTAGCACTTTTAGGAATGAATACGCCAATCGGAGTATTTTTCTCAGCTATATTCTTTGGAATCTTATATTCTGGTAAAGGTTTTATGAGTGCAATGACTTCAATTCCACCAGATATCGCTGATGTTATTATTGCAATCATTATCTATTTCTCAGCAACGAGTATTTTAATTAAAAAAGTTATTGATCGAGTGACTAAATCACGCAAGTACAAGGACAGCAATGTAGGAGAGAAGGTGAAATAAGGCATGGATTTAATTATACAAATTTTCCCATATGCAATTGCCTATACGATTCCATTATTAATCGTAGCATTAGGTGGTTTATTTTCTGAGCGAAGCGGTGTCGTAAATATCGGTTTAGAAGGATTAATGGTTGTCGGAGGTTTTTCAAGTGCCTTAACAATTTCTAAACTTCAAGAAACTCATCAAGGAGAAACATGGGTAATCTGGGTAGGAATTCTAGTTGCAGTTCTTGCAGGTGCTTTATTTTCACTATTACATGCATTCGCAAGTATTAATTTACACGCTGATCAAGTAATTAGTGGTATTGCAATCAATATGATTGCTGGTGCTTTAACGATTTTCTTAGCTAGAAATATAACTGGATCAGGTAATATCAGCATTAATGGTATTACTCGTACAGATATTCCATTATTAAAAGACATTCCGATACTTGGAGATTTATTCTTCAAAAATACGTATTCGACAACATGGTTAGTAATCGGGATTTTATTAATTAGTACATTTGTACTTTATAAAACTCGTCTTGGTCTTCGTCTACGTGCATGTGGTGAATATCCTCAAGCAGCTGATGCAGCGGGTATTAATGTATACCGTGTTCGTTATTTAGGTGTAATTATTTCAGGTGCATTTTCTGGATTAGGTGGAGCTATTATCTTAGTAACTTACTCTGGCGAATTTACAGGAAGTGTAGCAGGTCTTGGTTTCTTAGCGATTGCTGCATTAATTTTTGGACAATGGAAACCACTTGGAATTTTAGCTGCAACATTATTCTTTGGTGTTGCTACAACAATTGCCAATGTATCGCAAGTTATTCCAAGTTTGGCTCATATACCACCACTAGCATTAAAGCTATTCCCATACGTAGTAACTTTAATTGCGCTAGTAATATTCTCAAAATCTTCACAAGCACCAAAATCTGTTGGTGTTGCTTATGAAAAAGGTAAACGATAAATAATATTTTCTTAGAAGCCTCCTATATTATATATAGGAGGCTTTTTTTTAGTCAGTTTTGAAAATTCATTAAAATATGGTTTAAAAGGAGGTACTGAAAATAGGAACTTTCTTTTTTATTTGAAATAAATATTTTGGGTAAACTAAGCAGTAGGTTTTATTTTTGGTAAATTTAGAGATACAATGAAGATATTGGAAATAAATATGAGTAAATAATAATTGACTAAGGAGGGTTCAATTTGAATTTGTTACAATACAAAAACAGTGATATTAATGGCATTAAACTACATGTGGTTACGACAGAAAAATTTAAAACAAATTCGATTACACTAAAAGTACGTGGAAAACTTGAAGAAGATACAGTATCGTACCGTGGAATTTTACCTTATGTATTACAAAGTGGTACAAAAGATCTTCCTACTAATGGTGAAATTAGAAGGAAATTAGAAGAATTATACGGTGCAACCTTCTTTGTAGACGTCTCAAAAAAAGGTGATTATCATGTCATGTCTTTTACAATTGATGTTGCAAATGAAAAATACCTTTCAAATCAAAGCTCTTTATTAAATGAGGCTCTTTCGCTTATAGCGTCAATATGGCAAAATCCATTTTTAGAAAATGGTGCATTTTCAGCTAAACATGTTGAAACTCAAAAAAGAACGCAAATACAACGAATCCAGTCGATTAACGATGATAAATTGAAATTTGCAAATCAACGACTAGTGGAAGAAATGTTTAAGGATGAGCCATATGCGTTACTTGCAAATGGAAAAACTGAGGATGTTAATTCAATTACTGCTGAATCACTTTATAAATATTATGAAAAAGCCCTGCAAGAAGATTTAATTGATCTTTATGTTGTTGGTGATGTTGAATTTGATCAATGTAAACAATTGGTTGAAGAAAACTTTCGAAATACTACAAGTGAGAAAGTCACTGTTGATACTGTAAAAGCAACTCCAATTAGTTCACCTAATGAAGTAATTGAAGAGCAAAAATTGAATCAGGCTAAGCTACACATTGGCTATACAACTGAAATTTCCATCAAAGACCCAGACTATTTTGCACTTCAAGTGTTTAATGGGCTTTTTGGCGGATACTCACATTCGAAATTATTTATCAATGTACGAGAAAAAAACAGTTTAGCATACTATGCTGCTTCGCGTTTTGAAAGCCATAAATCAATCTTAATGGTAATGTCAGGTATTGCATCTGAAAACTATGAAAAAGCAACGACAATCATTGCTGAGCAGCTAGAAGAAATGAAAAAAGGAAATTTCACAGAAGCAGAAATTGATCAGACAAAACTAGTTATCAAAAATAGCTTATTAGAAAGTATGGACACGGCTTATGGAATAATTGAAACTTTATTCAATGATCAGGCAGCAGGTAACGAACGTCCGATTGAAGACTGGATACCTGCAATTGAAAAAGTTACAAAAGATGAAATGGTAGCTGTAGCTAATAAAATAAAACTGCATACAACTTATTTCTTAAAAGGTCAGGAGGGAGCATAATGGAAAAAAAGTATTTTGAACAATTGAATGAAACTCTTTATTTCGAAGAGCTTGAGAACGGATTAAAAGTATATATTCTTCCGAAGCAGGGTTACAACAAAACATATGCGACCTTTACTACTAAATATGGTTCGATTGATTCTGAGTTTATTCCATTAGGAAAAGATGAAAAATTGGTTGTACCAGATGGAATTGCTCATTTTTTAGAGCATAAATTGTTTGAAAAGAAAGATGGAGATGTATTCCAGGTTTTTAGTAAACAAGGTGCTTCTTCAAATGCATTTACGAGTTTCACGCGAACAGCTTACTTATTTTCAGCTACGAATAATGTAGAACAGAATTTAATAACATTAATTGATTTTGTTCAAGAACCTTATTTTTCTGATCAAAGTGTTGAAAAAGAAAAAGGAATCATTGGCCAAGAAATTAAAATGTACGAAGATAATCCTGATTGGAGACAGTACTTTGGGATGATTGCTAATTTATATGGTAAACATCCAGTTAGAACTGATATTGCTGGTACGGTTGAATCAATATCAAAAATTAATAAAGAATTATTATACACTTGTTACGAAACATTTTATCATCCAAGCAATATGTTATTCTTTGTTGTTGGTCCGGTAGATCCTGAAGAAACAATGAATTTAATTAGAGATAATCAAAATAAAAAGACTTTTAAAGATGCTAATGAAATTAAGAGATTTTTCCCAGAGGAAACTCCTGAATCTGCAGAAAAGAAAAAAGTATTACATATGAATGTCCAATCATCGAAAGTACTCGTTGGAATAAAGGACTTTTCTGCGCCTAAAGGTGGAAGCGAATTACTAAAACACGAATTATCTATTTCCATCCTACTAGATTATTTATTCGGAAAAGGTTCAAATACGTATCAACAAATGTATGAAGATGGTTTAATAGATGATTCGTTTTCATATGATTACTCTGCCGAAAATGGTTTTGCGTTCGCAATTATTGGTGGAGACTCAACTTCACCTGAGAAACTTTCTGAAAAAATCAAAGAAGTCTTATTAGACACTAAAAACCATGACTGGGAAAAAGAAATTGTCGACCGGGTAGTTAAAAAGAAAATTGGAGGATTTTTACGTTCATTAAATTCTCCAGAATATATAGCGAATCAATTTACAAGATACGCATTTTTAGATATGCATTTATTTGACATAGTATCTGTGTTACAATCGATCTCGATAGAGGATTTAAAAGCAAGTGCAAGTCATCTAATTAATGATGACTATATGAGCGAATTTTTCGTTCTTCCGCATTAAATGAGTTTTAATTACTAAAAGCATCCTTATTAGGGTGCTTTTTATTTAAAATGGGGAAAAAACTAAATAAGCAGATTTAAGGGTATATTAAGATAATAAATATATACTTATTACATAATATGCGTAATAAATAGATTCTTTGTCGTAACAAATCCCTAATAATGTTTAAACCCCTTAAATCTGCCTTTAATATGGAGATTAGTATGAGAAAAAGAATATTAGTAATAGGAGCTAGTGGAGACATAGGCTTGGCTATTTCAAAAAAAATAATAAATGAAAAACATGATTTAGTTGTCCACTTTAACAGTAAGAAAGAGCCACTTAACGAAATCCTAGAACTAGCTAGAGAGCATGAATTAAAATGCCAATTAGTTCAAGCGGATTTATCAGAAAAAAATGGCGTTGATGTTTTAACGTCACAAATTGTTGATCAGATTGATTCAATTGTTTATGCGTCTGGATTTTCGATTTACGGACTAATTAATGAAGTAAGTGATCAAGAAATTGATCAATTAACTCAATTACATATTAAAAGCTTGATAAAAGTAGTCAATTATTTTCTTCCAAATATGGTGGCGAAAAAATCTGGAAGCATTGTTGTAGTTTCTTCTATATGGGGGCAAATCGGTGCATCTTGTGAAGTGCTATACTCTACAACTAAAGGTGCTCAAAATGCATATGTAATGGCTCTAGCAAAAGAATTAGGGCCAAGCAATATAAAAGTAAATGCAGTCGCGCCAGGTGCTGTAAAAACGAATATGTTAAATTCATTTACGGAAACAGATTTAATCGAAATTGCAAATGAAATACCGATGAGTAGATTAGCACTACCAAGTGAAATCGCCAATACGGTAAATTTCCTAATTTCCGAACAATCTTCCTATATAACTGGTCAAATTCTTGGAGTAAACGGCGGATGGCACACTTCTTAAAAAAATTTCGAGTCGAAAGTTATTTATTTCACATATTTTACCTTTTATATTATGGTGAAATCGTTTATTATTAAATAGAGTTGTAAGTAGTTAACAAATAGGGGGTATAAGTATGGAGTTAATCGAATGGTATTTTGAGTATGAAATACATAAGAATCGCCCTGGACTACTTGGAGATATTGCTTCGTTAATCGGTATGCTAGGGATTAATATTTTAACAATTAATGGTGTCGACACAATGAAACGTGGTATGCTACTTGGTTGCGACAATGATGATCAAATTACAAGATTTGAATCAATTTTAAATACTATGGACAACATAACAATAATTAAACTAAGAAAACCAACTCTTAGAGATCGTTTAGCTGTACGACATGGTACTTATATCCAACGAGACGTAGATGATAAAAAGACTTTTCGTTTTGTTCGCGATGATTTAGGTATGCTTGTTGATTTTATGGCAGAGTTATTTAAACAGCCAGGCCATAAGCTAATCGGAATCAGGGGGATGCCTCGCGTTGGTAAAACTGAATCAGTAGTAGCAGCAAGTGTTTGTGCAAATAAACGCTGGTTATTTGTATCATCAACATTAATTAAACAAACATTAAGAAGTCAATTAATAGAAGACGAATATAATTCAGACAATGTATTTATTATTGATGGTATTCTCTCTCATAGAAGAGCAAATGAACAACATTGGCAATTAGTTCGCGAAATTATGGCAATGTCTTCTGTGAAAGTAGTAGAGCATCCAGATGTATTTGTACAGCAAACTGAATACTCTTTAGAAGATTTTGATTACATAATTGAATTAAGAAATGATGAAAATGAAGAAATTAAATATGAACTTGTAGACCAAATGGACAAAAATGGACACAACTCGTTCTCTATGTTTGATTTTTAAAGTTAGTTGGGGTGTAATTTGTGACAGAATTAGGAAAATTTTTAAAAGAAGCAAGAGAAGCCAAAGGCTTATCAATTGATGATGTACAAGAGTTAACGAAGATTCAAAAACGTTATCTTGAAGCAATTGAAGAAGGTAACTATGAAATATTGCCTGGGCAATTTTATGTTCGTGCATTTATTAGACAATATGCAGAAACGATTGGCGTTGATGTGTCGGGTTTTCTATCTGATAAACCTGTCGTAGAAGATACTGTTGAAGCAAATACAATTACAGAAGAAGTAAAGCATGAAGAAATTCCTAGTAGAGCATCAAAACTAAAAGAACCATTAAACAACGTTAAGTCGTCGCGTGTAATGGATTATTTACCAAGAATATTAATAGCAATTCTAATCATGGGAATCTGCATTGCTATCTATATGATGCTCCCATCAAAAAATGATGAAAAGTCTGCTGATACAAACCAATCTCAAACTAATTCTAATTCTGAAATAGAAAAACCAAAAAATAATGCTCTAGATCAGGTTAAAAATGATAATAAGAAACAAACAGAGAAAGCGAAAAATGATGAGACTAAGCAAGAACCGACTCAAAAAATTACAGTTGACGCTGCTCAAGGAAAACGCACTTCAATTTCATTATCTGGTACAGATGTATTTAAATTAGAAGTGGTTGCTAATGGTGAAAGTTATGTAGATTTGAAAAATGCTTCGGGAAAAATGTTTTATAGTGGGATTTTAAAACAAGGACAAACTCAAAACTATGACTTAACAGAAGAAAATGAAGTAACGGTAAATATTGGTGCTTCAAATAATGTTGAGCTAAGAATTAATGATGAGGTATTTAAATATCCAGTTAGTCCAACAAATGCTGTTCACCAAAAGATTACGATTAAAAATTTAAAAATGAATCAATAGTCATCTTTAAGATGGCTTTTATTCATTTATTATAAATTGCTTCATTTTCTAGAAAGTTTTGGAGGGTTTTACCATGAATTTACCAAATAAGATTACAGTATCAAGGGTTTGCTTAATCCCATTATTTATGCTGGTTGTTTTAATAGATTTTGGATGGGGAAATATTACGTTAATTGGTGATTCGATACCAGTTAACCACCTAGTAGGAGCAGGAATTTTTATTATTGCCTCTGTAACTGATTTTATTGATGGCTATTATGCACGAAAATTTAATTTAGTTACTAATTTTGGAAAGTTCCTAGACCCACTAGCTGACAAATTACTAGTATCTTCAGCGTTAATAATTTTAACTGATTTTAACTACGTTCCCGCGTGGATTACAATTGTCATTATAAGTAGAGAATTCGCTGTAACTGGTTTAAGAATGATCTTAGCTGGTACAGGTGAAGTTCATGCTGCAGCAATGTTAGGTAAAATTAAAACTTGGGCTCAAATCGTTGCGATTTCAGCTTATTTCCTACATGACTTCCCATTTAATTTCTTACCATTTTCAATTGCAGATGTAGCACTTTGGGTTGCGTTATTCTTTACAGTATATTCTGGTTGGGATTATTTTTATAAAAATAGAGATGTTCTTATTAAATCAATGTAAAGAATTAAAAGGGGGAAATGATTTTGAAGCGTGCTGAAATAATTGCTGTAGGGACTGAACTACTTTTAGGTCAAATTGCAAACACGAATGCGCAATTTTTGGCTAAACATTTATCTACACTAGGATATCACCATCATTTCCAAACGGTTGTAGGAGATAATTCAGAACGACTTAAACATGCGCTTGAAATCGCTTCAACAAGAAGTGATTTAATTATCTTAACTGGTGGATTAGGACCAACGAAAGATGATTTAACAAAAGAGGTTGTTTCTGAATTTGTACAAGAAACACTTGTATACCATACTCCATCACTTGAGTACATTGAACAATATTTTATTAAAGTTAATCGACCAATGACTGAAAATAATAAAAAACAAGCATTGGTAATTAACAATGCGCACGTCTTATTAAATAAAAATGGAATGGCTCCTGGGATGGTTTTTGAATCTAGTGACAAGCAATTTGTTCTATTACCTGGACCGCCAAGAGAAATGATTCCGATGGTTGAAAATGAATTAATTCCTTATTTCTTAAAAGGTAAGGAAGCAAATACAATTATCTCAAAGGAACTCAAGTTTTTTGGGATCGGAGAATCAATTTTAGAAACTCAAATTCTTGATTTACTTGAAAACCAATCGAATCCAACAATTGCTCCTTTAGCTAGTGAAGGAGAAGTAATGCTCCGAATTACAGCAAGTGCTAGTAATAAACAAGAGGCAGAGAAATTAATAGGACAAGCTGAAGAAAAAATTCGAGAGCGTGTTGGGCAATTCATATACGGTACTAACGGTGATAATCTATTTACCGTTTTATCAAGAAAGTTGAAGGAATTTAAACTGACTATATCTGCTGCTGAAAGTTTAACGGGTGGACTTTTCAGTAAAAGAGTGACAGACATTCCAGGCAATTCGTCCATTTTTAAAGGAAGTGTAGTTTGTTACACGAATGAAATGAAACAAAAACTAGTAAATGTATCATCAGATATTCTGGCAAATAACGGTGCAGTAAGTGCAGAATGTGCTAAATCACTAGTTGAAAATATTCAAAGATTAACAGGTAGTAATATTTCGATTAGCTTTACTGGTGAAGCAGGACCTTCAACATTAGAAAATGTGCCAGTAGGAAAAGTTTTTATTGGAATAAAAATGAATGATAATGAACCATTCATTAAAGAGTTCCAATTCAGTGGTACTAGGGAACAAATAAGATTATCAAGTGTTAAGAATGGCGCAAATATGCTGATTAAATTACTTCATTCAAGTTTTGAAAGTCAAGACTTATAAAATTAGATAGGTTATTTTATAATAAAAAAGCTCGGTTATTTAGCCGAGTTTTTTAATTTTATAGTTTTCATATTAATAAAAATCTAGTTTTATAGTTAAATAAATACGAAACAAACGTTTCTATTCTTTGAAAATTAAGTTTAATCTCAAAAAAAATCGAATAAACGTTCTATTTTTTAGTTGGCAAACGAACAAAAAACAGTTATTATATAGTTAATAGATAAATGAATCCTTAAGGAGGAATCTTAATGAGTGATCGCCAAGCTGCTTTAGATATGGCTTTAAAACAAATTGAAAAACAATTCGGTAAAGGTTCAATTATGAAACTAGGGGAACAAACAGATCGCCGAATTTCAACTATTTCTAGTGGATCGTTAGCACTAGATGTTGCATTAGGTGTAGGTGGATATCCAAGAGGCCGAATTATTGAAGTATATGGTCCTGAAAGTTCAGGTAAAACAACTGTAGCATTACATGCAATCGCTGAAGTTCAAGCAAATGGAGGACAAGCGGCGTTTATAGATGCTGAGCATGCATTAGATCCTGTCTATGCTCAAAAATTAGGTGTAAACATCGATGAGTTATTATTATCTCAGCCTGATACAGGTGAACAAGGACTTGAAATTGCAGAAGCGTTAGTTCGTAGTGGTGCAATTGATATTATCGTTGTTGACTCAGTAGCTGCATTAGTTCCGAAAGCTGAAATTGAAGGAGACATGGGTGATGCTCACGTAGGTCTACAAGCTCGATTAATGTCTCAAGCATTACGTAAACTTTCAGGTGCAATTAACAAGTCAAAAACAATTACAATCTTCATTAACCAAATTCGTGAAAAAGTTGGGGTTATGTTCGGTAATCCTGAAACGACTCCAGGTGGACGTGCGTTAAAATTCTACTCTACAATTCGTTTAGAGGTACGTCGTGCTGAACAATTAAAACAAGGTAATGATATTGTAGGTAACAAAACGAAGATTAAAGTCGTTAAAAATAAGGTAGCACCACCATTCAGACAAGCAGATGTAGATATTATGTATGGAGAAGGTATTTCTAAAGAAGGGGAAATTCTTGATATTGGATCTGATTTAGATATCGTTCTTAAGAGTGGAGCATGGTATTCTTACAATGAAGAACGTCTTGGACAAGGCCGTGAGAATGCTAAGATATTCTTAAAAGAAAATAAAGATATACGTGATACGATTAAACAATCGATCCGTGTTCACCATGGCTTGGATAACCCTGTTATCGTTACTGAAACAGATGACGAAGATCAATTCTCTTTATTAGAAGAATAAATTTTTTCCTGAAAAAAATTTAAGAAACTAAGATTATAAAAGACAAACCAAAAATGCGGGTGCTTATTAAAAGTGCTCGCATTTTTTAAATACAGGAAAAGCAAAGTCCGAAAGAATAGTAGTGATGTTTTTTAAATTTTTTTCCTTTAATCTGAATCGCTTTAAACTGTCCTCAAATCCTATGGATAACGTGGAGGCTGTAGTCAAAAACTCCCTATTTTTTTTAAGGAAATATAACTAAATACATAAGAAAATAGATGTTTATTAATCGAAAAATCATTGAAATTAATTCATGATTAAAATCAAATAAAAAAAAGTTAATGAATAAAATTTATATTTTGATGTATGAAATCTAGTAAAAATGTAATAAATATTGATAAATCAAGTATGTAAGCAATTTACAAGGCTTGACATCATTTGGTAAGAGATTTAATATTTAAGTGTATATTCTAAAAAAATATTACTTTTTTGTAAAAAAATGAAATCGAAATGTGCTGTATGTTGATGCAATTATTTATACAATATAACAGCCGACAAAAATGAAACTAATTAAATAGCAAGAGGAGGTGAAATCATGGGTGCAAATACTATAATTTTGATCATCTTCGCATTGCTTGCCACATTCGGAGTCGGTTATGCTGTCGGATTTTTTGTCCGTAAGTCCATTGCAGAAGCTAAAATAAATGGCGCAACTAATCATGCAAATCAAATTATTGAAGATGCAAAACGTGATTCAGAAACAGTTAAAAAAGAAGCTTTATTGGAAGCAAAGGACGAGATTTACAAAATTCGTACAGATGCAGAGAACGAAATTCGAGATCGACGTAGTGAAATACAAAAATCTGAAAATCGTTTAACGCAAAAAGAAGAGAACTTAGATCGTAAAGATGATGGACTTTCAAAACGTGAGTCTGCTCTTGAAAGAAAAGAGGAATCTCTTGTTTTAAAACAACAGCAGATAGAAGATATGGAAAGCAAGATAGAAGCATTAATTGCTGCCCAACAAGAAGAGTTAGAGAGAATTTCTAGCTTAAATCGTGAAGAAGCAAGACAATTAATACTTACTAAAGTCGAAAATGAATTATCCCATGAAACAGCAATACTAGTTAAAGAAACAGAAGCTCGAGCAAAAGAAGAAGCAGATAAGAGAGCAAAAGATATTTTATCATTAGCAATCCAGCGTTGTGCTGCAGATCATGTTGCTGAAACAACTGTGTCAGTTGTAAATCTTCCAAATGATGAGATGAAAGGTCGTATTATCGGTCGTGAAGGTCGAAATATACGTACTTTAGAAACGTTAACTGGTATAGATTTAATTATTGATGATACGCCTGAAGCTGTAATATTATCAGGTTTTGACCCAATTCGTCGTGAAACTGCGAGAATTGCACTAGATAAATTAGTACAAGATGGTCGAATCCATCCTGCACGAATCGAGGAAATGGTTGAAAAATCTAGAAGAGAAGTAGATGAGTACATACGTGAAGTCGGTGAACAAACTACTTTCGAAGTGGGTGTCCATGGAATTCACCCTGACTTAATCAAAATATTAGGTCGTCTGAAATTTAGAACTAGTTATGGACAAAATGTATTAAAACATTCGATGGAAGTAGCTAACTTAGCTGGTCTTATGGCTGCTGAACTAGGTGAAGATACAAAACTTGCAAAACGTGCAGGATTACTTCACGATATTGGTAAAGCGATTGACCATGAGGTAGAAGGAAGCCACGTTGAAATCGGTGTTGAATTAGCAACAAAATATAAAGAACATCCAGTAGTAATCAATAGTATCGCATCTCACCATGGAGATGCTGCGCCAACTTCAATCATCGCAGTTCTTGTAGCTGCTGCAGATGCACTATCTGCTGCAAGACCAGGTGCTCGTAGTGAAACTTTAGAAAACTATATCCGACGTTTAGAAAAACTTGAAGAGATTTCTGAATCGTATGAAGGTGTAGAGAAGTCATTTGCTATTCAAGCTGGTCGTGAAGTACGCATAATGGTAAAACCAGATACAATTGATGATTTACAAGCTCATAGATTAGCAAGAGATATTAGAAAACGTATTGAAGACGAACTGGATTATCCAGGTCATATAAAAGTTACGGTTATTCGAGAAACTCGTGCAGTCGAGTATGCAAAATAAAGTGGTTAACGCCACTTTATTTTCTTTTTAGTAACAAAATAAAGTATTTTTAAGAATAGCTCCAACTAATACATATCTGAAGTTAATCTTAGTTGATTGGCATAGATGTAAGATTCAGATTGTGCTAGTAATGGAGCTTTTCGTATTTTTGGGTAATCTAATGTAAAATCAGTGCTGTACGTTTACAGTGGCAAGTTGGAAGGAAGTAACATAATGAGAATAATGTTTATAGGCGATGTAGTTGGTTCAAATGGTAGAACAATGGTAAAGGCAAATCTTCAGGCTTTAAAAAGGAAATATAATCCTTCAGTAACAATCATAAATGGTGAAAATGCAGCCCATGGTAAAGGGATAACGGAAAACATTTATCGTGAATTTTTAGAATTAGGTGCTCAAGCAGTAACACTTGGTAATCACGCATGGGATAAAAAAGATATTTTTGAATTTATTGATCAAGCAAAATACTTAGTAAGACCAGCTAATTTCCCTGAGGGTACTCCAGGGAATGGTTTAGTATTTTTAAACTTTAATGATGTTGAAATAGCAGTGATCAATTTACAAGGTAGAACATTTTTACCGCCACTTGATTGTCCGTTTAAAAAAGCTGATGAACTAATAAAAATCGCTCAAAAAAGAACAAAAATTATTTTTGTTGATTTTCATGCTGAAGCAACAAGCGAAAAGATTGCTATGGGCTGGTATTTAGATGGAAGAGTAACTGCGGTTGTTGGTACTCATACACATGTACAAACAGCTGATGAGCGAGTATTACCTGCTGGTACAGCGTTTATTACGGACGTAGGGATGACTGGTCCTTATGATGGGATTTTAGGTGTTACAAAGGAAGCAGTTATTAAAAAATTCTTAACGAACTTACCGGTGAGATTTGAAGTGGATGAAGGTAGAGGCCAGCTAAGTGGTGTTATTATCGAATTAGATAAACAAACAGGCCTTGCAAAATCTATTAAAAGAATACAAATTAATGATGACCATCAAGAGCTATAAGTTTAATTAAGAGAATTGTGAAAATTTTTAAAAAACTTTTAAATATTTGCAGGAATAACTTCTTGTTATCGAGAATAGTTTTTATTGTACACAATATTAGCTTTGTAAGTACAAGGAGGATCAGGAATGGAAATATTAAAAGTTTCAGCAAAGTCAAACCCTAATTCTGTAGCAGGAGCACTTGCAGGTGTATTGAGAGAGCGTGGTACAGCAGAAATTCAAGCAATCGGTGCTGGCGCGTTAAACCAAGCTGTAAAAGCAGTTGCAATTGCGAGAGGATTCGTTGCACCAAGTGGTGTGGACCTAATTTGTATCCCTGCATTTACAGATATTCAAATCGATGGGGAAGAGCGTACAGCGATTAAATTAATCGTAGAACCTCGTTAATAAATACAACCTGTTAGCCTAAAGCGACAGGTTGTTTTATTTTTTATTAAAATCAGCTTACACGTAAGAAAATAATGGCGTTAAAATCAAATTAAGAAATCATAAATTGGCAACGTTGAAGAAATATCGAATAGTTTCCAATTTTAGGCATAAATAGAAGTCAGCTATTCCTTGTGTCTTCACCTAAAGGCTCGCCAATCGGCGAGTTTTCTTTATGTATAATGATTTAATTTATATTCGGTATTATTAATTATGTTAAACTAGTCTAAATAATCAAAAAAAGGAAGGGTGTAAAGGAATGAAAGTATTTGATGCGCATTGTGATGTACTGATGAAATTATTAGAAAAGCCTACGATCAATTTTGAAAAAGATGATTCATTGGAGGTTTCAGTTAATCGATTAAAACAGGGAGAAAGTAAGATACAATGCTACGCGATTTATATCCCCGAAAATGTACATAAACTAATAAAGTTTGACGCAGCACTTCAATGTGTAACTCTTTTTTATGAAAAAGTAGCAACAGAAAATAATAATATAAAAGTTATTCGAACAAAAGAAGATGAAGTTGGATTAAAAAGTCACGAAATGGGCGCTATTTTGACGCTAGAGGGCTGTGACGCACTTTTGGGTGATATTAACCGACTAAAGATATTACACCGTTTAGGAGTGCGTAGTGTCGGTCTAGTATGGAATTACGCTAATGAAACTGCAGATGGAATACTTGAAGAAAGGAATGGGGGATTAACTAATTTTGGAAGAAGTGTAGTTCACTACTTAAATGAGCATAATATGTGGTGTGATCTTTCTCATTGTAGTGAAGCCGCGTTTTGGGATGCATTCGAGCAAGCAAAATACCCAACTGCAACTCATTCCAACGCTAAAGCAATCTGTAAACACCCTAGAAATCTAAATGATGAACAGTTGAAGGCGATGTTTAATAGAGGTGCAATTGTAGGAATTAATTTTTATCCTGCATTTTTAGTCGATGAAGGTGTTGCAACGATCTCAGATATTATTAAACATATTGATTATATGTGTTCACTAGGTGGAGAAAAATATATCGCGATGGGATCAGATTTCGATGGAATCGATACACATCCAACCGATTTACATCATGTTGGGCTCTATCAAAATTTAACAAATGAATTGCTAAAATATTATACCGAACAGCAAGTAAAAGGCTTTATGTATGAGAATTATTCATCATATATACATTACAAATAACACGTTACTTGTTCAGAATAATAAAAATATAAAAATTAAAGGAATAATTTCTTTCAAAATCATTGATTTTTTTGATTAATAGGTCTAGAATTGAAAGCGAATTAACTCATATCAAAAGATATGTTTTAAATCGCTTTCATTCTTTTATAAAAATGAATGAGATGCAAAAAAAATTATCCATTTATAATTTAACTTATTACGAATGAGGGCATTCAAAGGGGTGTAGGAAATGATTGAACAACTTTCATGGAAAGTTGGAGGACAACAGGGTGAAGGTATCGAAAGTACAGGTGAGATTTTTGCAATTGCGTTAAACCGTTTAGGTTACTATTTATACGGATATCGTCATTTCTCTTCTCGTATTAAAGGTGGTCACACTAACAACAAAATTCGTGTAAGTACAACTGAAGTTCGTGCAATTTCAGATGACTTAGATATTTTAGTAGCCTTTGACCAAGAAACAATCGATGTAAACTTTTATGAATTACGCAAAGGCGGTATCGTAATCGCTGATGCTAAATTTAATCCGACAATTCCAGATTCAACTGACGTAACACTTTATTCAATTCCATTTACAGAATTAGCTGCTGAACTAGGTACTTCATTAATGAAAAACATGGTTGCAGTTGGAGCTTCAAGTGCAATTTTAGGTCTTTCAATTGAAGTTTTCAGAGAAGTTGTAGATGAAATTTTCGGTAAAAAAGGTCAACAGATTGTTGAGAAAAACATAGAAGCAATCGCACGTGGAGCACAAGAAATGAGAGAAATGCTTGGCGTGAATGTAAATAAAATGCAATTATCAGAAGCAGATGGTAAAAAACGTATGTTCTTAATCGGTAATGATGCAATCGCAATGGGTGCATTAGCTGGTGGTTCTCGTTTTATGGCAGCGTATCCAATTACGCCTGCATCTGAGATTATGGAATACTTAATTAAAAAATTACCACAGTATGGTGGAGCAGTTATTCAAACTGAGGACGAGATTGCTGCATGTACAATGGCAATCGGAGCTAACTATGCTGGTGTTCGTACATTAACAGCATCTGCAGGTCCTGGTCTTTCATTAATGATGGAAGCAATCGGTCTTTCTGGTATTACTGAAGTTCCTTTAGTAATCGTTGATACTCAACGTGGTGGTCCAAGTACTGGTCTTCCAACTAAACAAGAACAATCAGACTTAATGGCTATGATCTACGGTACTCACGGTGAGATTCCGAAAGTAGTTATCGCTCCAAGTACTGTAGAAGAAGGATTCTACGATATGGTGGAAGCGTTTAACGTAGCTGAAGAATTCCAAGTTCCTGTTATCGTAATTACAGACTTACAGCTTTCTTTAGGTAAACAAACTGTTGAACCACTTCAATTTGAAAAAGTTCAAATTCGCCGTGGTAAGTTTGATTACAAACAAGAATTACCTGTATCTGAAAACAAAGAATACTTCAAACGTTATGAAGTGACTGAAGATGGCGTTTCTCCACGTGTAGTACCAGGTATGAAAGGTGGTATTCACCACGTAACTGGTGTTGAGCATGATGAAATGGGTAAACCATCTGAATCACCAATTAATCGTAATCAACAAATGGATAAACGTATGCGTAAGTTAAACAACTTAAAATTCCCTAACCCAGTGTTAGTGAACTCTAAACACGACGAAGCTGATGTATTATTAGTTGGTTTTAACTCAACTCGTGGTGCAATCGAAGAAGCAATGGTTCGTTTAGAGCAAGATGGTATCAAAGTTAACCACGCTCATGTACGTTTAATTCACCCATTCCCAACAAACGAATTAATGCCTGAGCTTAAAAAAGCTAAACGCGTAATCGTTGTTGAAAATAATGCTACTGGTCAATTAGCAAGCATTATTAAAATGAATTGTGGTCATGCAGAAAAGATTTCAAGCTTACTAAAATATGATGGAAATCCTTTCTTACCAAAAGAAATTTACAACACTTGCAAGGAAGGAGTTGTTCTAAATGGCAACATTTAAAGAATTTCGTAATAATATCAAACCAAACTGGTGTCCTGGATGTGGAGACTTCTCAGTACAAGCATCGATTCAACGCGCAGCAGCAAATGTTGGTTTAGAACCTGATAACCTTGCAGTAATTTCTGGTATTGGATGTTCTGGTCGTATTTCTGGATATATTAACTCTTACGGTTTACATGGTATTCACGGTCGTTCACTTCCAATTGCACAAGGTGTTAAAATGGCTAACCGTGATCTAACTGTTATCGCTTCTGGTGGTGACGGTGATGGATTCGCAATCGGTTTAGGTCATACAATCCATGCAATTCGTCGTAACATCGACGTTACTTACATCGTAATGGATAACCAAATTTACGGTTTAACAAAAGGTCAAACATCTCCTCGTAGTGATGTAGGATTCAAAACTAAGAGTACTCCACATGGTTCTGTTGAATCTGCACTTTCTGTAATGGAAATGGCATTAACAGCTGGTGGAACATTCGTAGCACAAAGTTTCTCAAGTGACTTAAAAGAGTTAACTTCATTAATCGAGCAAGGTATTAACCACAAAGGTTTCTCTTTAATTAACGTATTCAGCCCATGTGTAACTTACAATAAAGTAAACACATATGACTGGTTTAAAGAAAATCTTGTTAAACTTTCTGATATTGAAGGATATGATCCATCAAACAAAGAAATGGCTATGCAAACATTAATGCAAAATAAAGGTTTAGTAACTGGTCTTATTTACCAAAATAAAGAGCAAAAATCATACCAAGAATTAATTTCTGGTTACAGTGAAGATCCATTAGTGGAATCAGATCTACAATTAGAAAAAGGTCAATTCGAAAAATTAGTTGCTGAATTCATGTAATAAAAACAAAAACTCCTCATTTATTGGGGAGTTTTTTTATATTTGAAATATAAAGTAGTATGTGAACTTTCATTCAGAACTTAATAATAAATTTGTTCATTTTTTTTATTGGAATATAATAATTATCAATCTTTTCTTAATTGGGTAATGTTAACAAACTTTATTCAATTTCACAACTATAACTTGGCGTTTAAGAAATTATATTTAGAAAAAGTTTTGTGAATCCATAATTTTAAATTTTCCAAACTAAATAGGACTATACAAATTTTTTGTTGAATTGTTTAAAGGTTAGGAGTGATTTATATGATAAATATTCAAATTAGAAGACCGAGAATTGAAGATGTCAAAGAGTTACATCAATTTTTTCGGGTAGTGATTATCGATACGTTTACAAAAGAAGGTTTAGGGGAGAAGTTGGAAGATATTAATGATGAAATTAAAACGAAAGTAAAATACTTAAAAAACGATTTTGACAGCAATGGAGAGAGTAGATATTTTTTAATTGCCCTTGATCATGATAAAATTATCGGTTCAATTGAATACGGACCGGCGAGTGATCTCATTATGGAATGCACAAAAAATGAATTAAATGGCCTAATTGAAATAGGAACTGTTTTCATTCATCCGGACTATCAAAAGAAAGGAATAGGGAATTTATTACTAGATTCAATGTATTCTACTTTACAGAATAGAGGGATAAATGAATTTTGTTTAGATAGTGGTTATACGAACGCCCAAAAAATCTGGAAAAAGAAATTTGGCGAACCTAAATACTTATTTAAGGATTTTTGGGGAAAAGGTTATGATCACATGATTTGGAAAATTAAGATTAGTAATATATTAAAATAGCATTTTGAATGGGGAATTAGGAAATGACAGAGCAATGAAGAGTGGCTATCTCGTATTACCCCAGAATTAGAGAGTGGCACAGTAAAGGTTCAATTGGGTTAGCAAATAAGGAATATTAAAACAAAAAACCGGGAAATAAAGGATATTCCACAGCATTATCGAATTTCTAAGTTAAAAGGAATTGAAAGGAGAAAAAAATTTGTTGTTCTCACTTTTACCGGCCCTTTTAACTTTTGTTTTAGTAAGTATTTTTTCACCCTTATTAATTGCTACATTAAGAAAATTGAAGTTAACACAACCTATAAGAGCTGAATTACCACCTGAACACCATAATAAAAAAGGTACACCATTAATGCTAGGAAGCATATTTTTGATTGGTATATTAGTAGCGTTCCTTAATTATTCAAGCCCACTCATGCTTTTTTTAGTTGGAACCTTCATTCTTTTTAGTTTTGTAGGTTTTATTGATGACTTTTGGAAAGCATCAAAACAGGATCCTGGAGGAATATCGGCTAAGACAAAACTAATTTTTCAATTTTCATTTACTATTTTGTTGCTTATTGTATTAATTAATTATTTTGGAATAGATACAACTTTTCGTTTTACAGATTCAATCAAAATCTTTTTACCATTATGGGTTTATTTAGCGATCGTGACTTTATTTATTGTAGGATCTGCAAATGCTATTAATTTTACTGATGGGATGGATGGACTTCTTGGTATGGTCTCAATCCCTACCTTCTTTTTCTTTTTTCTGATTTCAGATCATATAGAAGTAAAAATTTTTAGTCTAATTATGATCGCTAGTTTAGCTGGTTTTTTAATTTATAACTTATATCCCGCTAAGGCATTTATGGGCGATACAGGTTCGATGGCAATTGGTGGTTCACTATCCTTTTTAGCAATCATTGAAAAAGTAGAAATTTTGATTCCGATTTTGTTTTTAATTTATTTAGCTGAGCAATTTTCCGTTATTTTTCAAGTTCTTTACTTTAAAAAAACAAGAGAGCGACTGTTTCTCATGGCACCTATCCATTTTCATTATGGTATTAAGTATGGTTGGTCGGAAAATATCATTGTTATGAATTTTACGATTATATCTTGGACATGTAGTTTATTAAGCCTATTATATTTTTATTTATTTATGTAAACTAAGTACTTAAATGTATAAATTTTGAATTTTGAGGATCCTTTTATGGTCCTCTTTTTATTTTGTAATTGAAGTGAAAAATAACATTTTTCTATTATTAATTAAAGCGCTCTCTATTTTAAGATTAATGATTAAAAATATTAAAAAAATTATTCAAATATACTTCTATTTTAGGCTTTCTTTTTTGCGTAACGCACATTGTATATTGTAGAATAACGTTATATACTTAATTAATGTGTGGACGTTCGATTGAAAGGAGATTGTTTTATGAATGAACAACAACGCCTTCAAGGCACTAATATAAATAATACGAAAAATAAAAACGATAAAGATTATAGTCAATATTTTGAAAAGGTTTACCAAGCTCCTTCTTTAGCTGATGCAAAGCGTAGAGGTAAAGAAGAAGTTACTTATGATCGCGGTTTCGAAATTCCTGAAGAAATGAGAAATTCGGGTGCAGGTAAGAAATTCTTAATCCGTACGTATGGTTGTCAAATGAACGAGCATGACACAGAAGTTATGGCCGGTATTTTTACAACGATGGGTTATGAAGTTGCTACATCAGTTGAAGATGCTGATATTATTCTATTAAACACATGTGCAATTCGAGAAAATGCTGAAAATAAAGTATTTGGTGAAATTGGACACTTAAAACCGTTAAAGCTTCAAAGACCAGACTTGTTAATTGGTATTTGTGGTTGTATGTCCCAAGAAGAAGCTGTCGTTAATCGAATCTTACAAAAACATTCATTTATTGATATGGTATTTGGTACACATAATATTCATAGACTACCATTTATTATTCAAGAAGCAATGTTTAGTAAAGAAATGGTTATCGAAGTATGGTCAAAAGAAGGGGATGTAATTGAAAACCTTCCAAAAGTCCGTCGTGGTGAAATTAAAGCATGGGTTAACATTATGTATGGTTGCGATAAATTCTGTACATACTGTATTGTTCCTTATACACGTGGAAAAGAGCGTAGCCGTCAACCAGAAGACATTATTAATGAAGTTCGTGAGTTAGCTAGACTAGGTTACAAGGAAGTAACTTTATTAGGTCAAAATGTTAATGCATACGGTAAAGACTTAGCTGAAGGAACGTATGGATTAGGTCATTTAATGGATGAAATCCGTAAAATTGGTATTCCGCGTGTACGTTTTACAACAAGTCATCCACGAGATTTTGATGATCATTTAATAGAAGTATTAGCAAAAGGTGGCAACTTAATGCCACATATTCATTTACCGGTTCAATCGGGTAGCTCAGAAGTTCTGAAGTTAATGTCACGTAAATATGATCGTGAACAGTATCTTGAACTTGTAAGAAAATTAAAAACGGCTATGCCACAAATTTCATTTACAACAGATATAATTGTTGGATTCCCAAATGAAACAGATGAGCAATTTGAAGAAACGATGACGTTATATGAAGAAGTAGGTTTTGATTTAGCATTTACTTTCATCTATTCACCGCGTGAAGGAACACCTGCTGCCAAAATGGTAGATAATGTACCTGAGAGTGTGAAAAAGCAAAGATTACAACGTCTAAACGAAGTTGTAAATGCAAAATCTGCTGAATTTAATAAACGTTTTGAAGGACAAATTCTTGATGTTTTAGTAGAGGGTGAAAGTAAGAAGAATCCGGATGTACTTGCTGGGTATACTCCTTATAATAAACTTGTAAACTTTAGAGGTCCTAAATCAATCGTTGGTCAAATTGTAAAAGTAAAAGTTACAAAAGCTAAAACATGGTCATTAGATGGAGAATTAGTAGAAGAAACAGTAGAGGTGCTATAATGGGAAAATATACAAAAGCTGATATCGTTGAACGTGCTAAAGAATTAGCAGTAATGATTTCTGAAACAGAAGAAGTAGACTTTTTTAAACGTGCTGAAGCGCAAATTAACGAGAGCGATTCTGTAAGAGCGCATATCGAAGAAATTAAATCATTACAAAAACAAGCGGTTAATTTAGAGCACTGGGGTAAGAAAGAAGCTCTTAAAAAGGTTGAACAAGAGCTTGATGATTTAAACGAAAAATTAGAATCAATTCCAGTAGTACAAGAATTCCAATCATCTCAAGTAGAAGTGAATGATTTACTTCAATTAATCGCCCACACAATCTCAAATGGTGTAACAGATGAAATTATTAAATCAACAGGTGGCAACGTACTAAGCGGAGAAACAGGATCAAAGGTAGCACATGGACCGGATGCTTGCAAAACAGATAGCTGCAGCAATTAACAAATTTAGGACTCAGGAGAAGCAATTAATTTTGCTGCCTGAGTCTTTTTTTTATGTAAAGCTAATAAAGTAATTACTAAATAGCCTAAATATAATATTTTTCATGTTTATTTTTTAAATTCTTCAAAATAGAGTCAACTTTATTAGGCTGTCGTCATACAATTTATCATCACATGTTTTTTTAACTTGTATAAAAGAATTTTCATGTCATTAACACATTCCGCATATGTCACGCATAGAATGAAATGAAAATGGAACGAGGAGGGTCACACCTATGTCTGAACGCGAACACAGAGAGATTATAACGAAGGCAGTCGTAGGAAGAGGCAAGAAATATAACAAAGTCACACATACACTTACACCAAATCATACACCATCAAGTATTTTAGGCTGCTGGGTTATAAACCATGTATATGATGCAAAAAAATGTAAAGATGGAGTAGAAGTATCTGGTAAATATGATATTAATATTTGGTACTCCTATGGTGACAATACGAAAACAGAAGTAGTGCCTGAGTCTGTTAAGTATACTGAAGTAGTAAGATTAAGACACAGAGATGACAATTTTACTGGTGAAGATTGTGAAGTTATTGCACGATCATTAAAACATCCAAATTGTTTAGATGCAATTATTTCTCCAAATGGGAATCGATTTATTGTAACAGTAGAAAAAGAAGTTTTAGTTGAAGTTGTTGGTGAAACGAAAGTTGTTGTCCTTGTTGCGCCTCACGGTGTACATGACGATGATGATTTCTTTGATGTAGATGATGAATTTGAAGATTTAGATCCAGATTTCGTATTAGAAGGCGAAGAAGAATAAGCTAGGCTAGGAAGGTGAAACTTCCTAGCTTTTTTAATTTGGTAAGAAAGTATAAATTGGTAGCGGAGAAGAAAAAAGAAGAAGTTTCCAATTTAGGAATTTAAGTATAAGTGCAACTAAGCCTCTGTCTTCACTTAAAAGCTAGCCAATCTGCGAGATTTCTTTATGTAGTATTTAAAGAAAGTGCAAATAAAATTGTGAAACATGCAAACAAACCTGTCGAACGTGCAAAAAAGAGAATAGAAACTGCAAATAAAACTGGAAGTGCAAATAAAAATAGAGAATCTGCAAATAAAATTGGTCAAACTGCAATTAAAATTAACAAATCTGCAAATAAAATTAGCGAAACTGCAATTAAATTTGTGTGAATCCTATTTTAGTTATGATATTACCTATACAGGTTAGGGGTATTGAAAGGGTTGCAACGTAATAAATGGTCTAAACTAGCTATGGATAAATGGATGAATGTTATGTTTGCTGTATTTCTTCCTAAAACGACTAAAAAATTGAGGAAATCTGCTATAGATCAAAAAAATATGGATTATAAAATCGACTAAACGTAAGAAACAGATCTAGGATACCCTCCATTTGTCCGCATATAGGTCCATCCTAAAAAAATATAAAAAAGAAACCGCCCTGTCAGTTCCAAAACTCTTAGGACAGCCACTTATTTATAAGAGACAAAAGGGCTTCAAGAGTAAATAAAAAGGGGAAAAGAAGAAAAAGTGTGACTCATAAAGGGCTCATGAGTAAGTAGAACAGCCAAAAGAAGAAAAAGTGTAACTCATAAAGGACTCATGAGTAAGTAGAACAGCCAAAAGAAGAAAAAGTGTGACTCATAAAGGGCTCATGAGTAAGTAAAGCAGCCAAAAGAAGAAAAAGTGTTACTCATAGAAGGTTCATGAGTAAGTAAAGCAGCCAAAAGAAGCAAATAAGTGACTCATAAAGGGTTCATGAGTAAGTAAAGCAGCCAAAAGAAGCAAAAGAGTTACTCATAAAGGGCTTATGAGTAAGTAGAACAGCCAAAAGAAGCAAAAGTGTTACTAATAGAAGGTTCATGAGTAAGTAAAGCAGCCAAAAGAAGAAAATATGTTACTCATAAAGGGCTCATGAGTAAGTAAAACAGCCAAAAGAAGAAAAAGTGTTACTCATAAAGGGCTCATGAGTAAGTAAAACAGCCAAAAGAAGAAAAAGTGTTACTCATAAAGGATCGGGCGTTTTTTGCCCGGTTTTTCTTAATTAGTAAATCTGAGGTTATTCAAAACGTGACTGTTACTCTATTTTTATAGTTTAACCAATCGAAGAGTTTCTTTATCTTAACTTTCGAACTTTCATAAGCCTTCGTCAAAATGTGATATAATATGCGAAGAATGTTTTTTGATGGAGAGGATAAAATGGCAACATATACGCCAATGATTGAGCAATATTTAAATATAAAGAAAAATTACCAGGATGCTTTTTTATTTTTTAGACTTGGCGATTTTTATGAAATGTTTTTTGAGGATGCGATAAAAGCATCTCAAGTTTTGGAAATAACATTAACAGGCCGTGCAGGTGGTACTGATGAGCGAATTCCAATGTGTGGTGTTCCTTTTCATGCAGCTGCTGGATATATAGAACAATTAGTAGAAAAAGGTTACAAAGTAGCAATATGTGAACAAGTTGAGGATCCAACGGTCGCTAAAGGAGTAGTAAAAAGAGAGGTTGTTCAATTAATTACTCCTGGTACGCAAATGGAAGGTAGATCAATTGATGAGAAGCAGAACCATTACATCTCAACATTAACGGAAGTTTCTAAAACTTCCTATGCTTTAGTTTGGATTGATTTAACGACTGGTGAAGGGAATGCCTTATTACTTAGCGGGTCATTAGAGGAAGCAATCTTAAAAATTGCAGCAACTGGAACGAAAGAAGTTGTCGTACATGATGATTTTTCATCTAAAGCGATTCAAACCCTTGAAAAGAGCTTCTCAATTACAGTTTCTTTTGAATCAAATGATCGTTTACTAGAGGAATTTACAGATGTTGTAAATTCGATTGATCAAACAAGTTTAAAAGCAACAGCTGCTAGACTATTAAATTATTTATCAAAAACGCAAAAACGAACACTTTCACATCTTCAAGAAATCGTTGTGATTAATCAACATGATTTTTTAAATATGGACATGTATTCAATGAGAAATCTTGAGTTAGTTGAAACTCAGCGTTCAAAAAACAAACAAGGTTCTTTGAATTGGTTATTAGATGAAACGAAAACAGCAATGGGTGGGCGTTTGCTAAAAAAATGGATTCAACGTCCATTAGTAAATGCGAATCAAATCAATGACCGTTTAACAATCGTTGAATTGCTAATGGAAAACTATTTTATTCGAGAAGATCTTAAGGAATTATTAAAAGATGTATATGATTTAGAACGCTTAGCTGGTAAAGTCTCATTTGGCAATGTAAATGCTAGAGATTTATTGCAATTAAAACGTTCACTTCAAACAGTCCCTTCAATTATTCATGTCTTGAAATCAATAAATCACGAAAGCATTGACAAGCTAATTACGAATATTGACCCATGTGAAGACCTTCAAATTATTTTAGAAAACGCAATTATTGAAGAGGCTCCACTATCGATTAAAGAAGGTAACATCATAAAAGATGGTTTTAATAAAACATTAGATGAGTATCGTTTTGTGAGTAAAAACGGTAAAAACTGGTTAATGGAACTTGAGCAACGAGAAAGAGAAATTACTGGGATTAAATCATTAAAAATTGGATATAATCGTATTTTTGGTTACTATATTGAAGTAACGAGATCAAATATTAGCCAAATTCCAGAAGGACGATATGAGCGTAAACAAACTTTAGCAAATGCAGAGCGATTTATAACTGAAGAGCTAAAAGAAAAAGAGACAATGATTCTTGAAGCTGAAGAAAAAATGATTGGTTTAGAATATGAGTTGTTTCTTTCAATTAGAGAACAAGTAAAACAATATTTATCAAGACTTCAAACATTAGGACAAGTCATTAGTCAAATTGATGTACTACAAAGTTTTTCTGTAGTAAGTGAAAAAAATGGATATGTAAGACCAACGTTTACGGCTGATCGAGAATATATCGTGAAGAATGGAAGACATCCGGTAGTTGAAAAAGTATTACATGGTTCAGAATATATTCCTAACGATACAAATTTCGAGGTTGATACACATCAATTTTTAATTACTGGACCGAATATGGCCGGTAAAAGTACGTATATGAAACAAGTAGCCTTAATAAGTGTCTTGGCTCAAATAGGATGCTACGTACCTGCTGAATATGCAAAATTACCTGTTTTTGATCAAATATTTACTCGAATTGGAGCAGCGGATGATTTAATCTCCGGTCAGAGTACATTTATGGTCGAAATGTTAGAAGCTAATTATGCGATTACGAATGCAACTGAAAAGAGTTTAATCTTATTTGATGAAATTGGTAGGGGTACATCGACATACGATGGAATGGCTTTAGCACAAGCGATGATCGAATATATACATGATCATATAGGAGCAAAAACGCTATTTTCTACTCACTACCATGAATTGACGGTATTAGCTAATCAGCTTAAATTTTTGAAAAACATTCATGTAGCAGCAAAAGAACAAGATGGAAAGGTATTATTCCTTCATAAAATCTTTGAGGGAGCAGCTGACCAAAGTTATGGTATTCACGTAGCTGAATTAGCAAATCTTCCGCAAGATGTAATCATTCGAGCAAAAGAATTATTAAATGATTTAGAATCAAATAATCATTCTTTTGTTAAAGAAGATATCCAAAATACAGAACAAGTTATTATAAAAAAGCAAGAAACTAAAAAAGAGATTGTTCAAACATCCGACAAAGAAGATTTAGGATCTCAATTAAGCTTATTTGATGATAATCAACCAAAAGTTAAAGAAGTAATTAAAAGCCATCCAGTGATTGATCAATTAAAAGGAATAAATATTCTAGAGTTAAATCCAATGGAAGCATTTAATTTATTATATGAACTACAAAAACAAGTGAAAAAATAAAAGAAGGCCAATTGGCCTTTCTTTTTATTAATAGTTAAAATTATGAATATAGCTTAATGTACTATACCTTTTATTGTATAGTTTATTTAATTAGAGAGGAGGTTCACTAATGTCAAAGATACAGAAGTTAGATGAGATCTTAGCCAATCAAATAGCGGCAGGTGAAGTTGTAGAACGTCCTGCATCAGTTGTTAAGGAATTGCTCGAGAATGCAATTGATGCTATTAGTACTCGTATTACAGTTGAAATTAACGACGGTGGACTCTCACGAATTTTTGTAAGCGATAATGGTGAGGGGATGACGAAGGAAGATAGTATCCTTGCATTTGAGCGTCATGCAACTAGTAAAATAAAAGATGAGAATGACTTATTTCGAATCCGTACATTAGGCTTCCGTGGTGAAGCATTGCCGAGTATCGCATCTGTTAGTTATGTTACCGTGAAAACATCAACCATAGATGGACCCGGAATTGAAACAATCTTAAAGGGTGGCGTTTTGCAATCTCAAAAAGAAATTGCCAAATCACAAGGGACTAGTATAGAAGTTTCAAATTTATTTTTTAATACACCAGCTAGATTAAAATATATGAGAACTGTTCAAACGGAGTTAAGCAATGTGACGGACGTCGTCTATCGATTAGCATTAGCAAATCCTCAGATCGCATTTGATTTGAAACATAATGATAAACTAATGTTCCGAAGCAACGGGAATGGTGATGCAAGACAAATTCTTGCTTCATTATACGGCCTACAAATTGCTAAAAATATGGTTCATTTTAAAGGGGAGTCACTAGACTTTCAGGTTGAAGGCTATTTATCAATGCCCGAATATACAAGAGCAACTAGAAATTATATTTCACTTTATGTAAATGGAAGATATGTAAAACATTACGGTGTAAATAAATCAATAAGCGAAGGATACCATACATTGCTTCCAATTGGTCGTTTTCCAATCGTAGCGCTATTTATTAAAATGGACCCACAATTAGTAGATGTAAACGTACATCCTACAAAACAAGAAGTTCGTTTCAGTAAAGAAGATCAACTATTTACATTAATTAGTGAAAGTATTAAAAAAGTTTTTAGAGGGCGTTCTCTAATTCCAGAAATAAAGCCAACAGCAACAAAGGAAAAATTATATAGTGAACAATCTACATTTTCTTTTGAACATTCTTCGATAAAAGAAGACGTAGAAAAGAAATTACCATTTTCTCTTCAGGAACGTTTTAATTCAGATCGATCCAATGAAACTAACGAATCAACGATTGAAGAAAGTTCAATTGAATTCGATTCAACCGAAGAAATTGATTCATCAACAGCGATCGATTACGAGAGTCTTTATTTTGAAAAACAAATCGTTAATAAAGACGAAAATTATTCGGATTTAGTGAATCAAGAAGATAAATTAAAAATAGAAGAAACCGTAATCGTTAAAGAAGAAGTATATGATGAGCAAAATATTGACCAATTACCTCCTCTATATCCAATTGGACAAATGCATGGTACTTATATAATTGCTCAAAATGAAAAAGGCTTATATTTAATCGACCAGCATGCTGCCCAAGAACGTGTTTACTATGAATATTTTAAAGAAAAAATAGGCGAAGTTGCATCAGAACTACAAACTTTATTAATTCCAATTACATTTGATGTCTCACCAGAGCAAGCTATTTTATTAGACCAATACCATGATGAACTAATGGAAGTTGGACTGTTTATCGAGAAATTCGGATCTAATAGTTATGTCATTCGAGAGCATCCAAATTGGTTTCCAGAAGGACAGGAAGATACATTAATCGATGAAATGATTCAAGAATTATTAAAACGCGGAACAATTAACATAAAAAAACTACGTGAAGAAAAAGCCATCATGATGAGCTGTAAAGCTTCAATAAAAGCAAATCACTATATCACAAACGATGAAATTTTTAGTTTATTAGAATCGTTAAGAAAATCAAGCAATCCATTTACATGTCCACATGGCCGTCCAATCGTCATCCATTTTAGTTCGTATGAACTTGAAAAAATGTTTAAACGTGTAATGTAAGATGTTGGTCAATGAAGTGTGAAACATGAAATAACTTATACCTTGAAATACTTAAGGATAGTTAGAAAATCTAACTATCCTTTTTATTCGTTAATCAGCACTAATTAATTGTCATTAAGATTTATTCAATTCAATTTAAATAGTGCGAAATCAGTTTGTTTTATACATTTGTGTTTGCTAAAATTGATTTGGTAGTAAAATTATCCAGTAGAGGAGATGTTATAATGATTAATAAAATCGGTAAAGTTACTGTTTATGTAGAAGATCAAGAGCAAGCAAAAGATTTTTGGATTAATAAAATGGGATTTGTTCTAAAAATAGAAATGCCAATGGGGCCAGATGCAAAATGGATTGAAGTAGGTCCAAGTGAAAGCGAATTTACTACACTAGTTCTATACTCTAAATCTTCGATGGAACAATTTAAACCAGATAAAATATCTCATCCATCTGTTCTTTTTAGTACAACGGATATTGATGCTGCTTATGAAAAAATGAAACAAAACGGAGTAAAAGTTGATGATCTTATGAAAATGCCATACGGTTCAATGTTTAATTTCTACGATCAAGATGGTAATGATTATTTATTAAGAGAAGACAAATAATACATAATATAGAAAAAGAGTTGATTCCAAAAAGGAAACAACTCTTTTTTTCTTAAATTAAACGCTCAAATTTAATTCGTTTATTTAAATAGTACATAATTGGTATACCAATTACCATCACTACAAATTCACCAATTGCTGTTGTTAAATAAGTCATTGGGAACGGAAATCCAAGTGCTAACTTCAATTCGAATGCAATTATGAACATAGTCACTGTAAATACAATCGTATTAATAATCATTCTTGGAATAATACCTTTAATAAATTTTGCTGTGACAATCGTAATTAATAAAGAAATAATCGATTGGCCAACACCAAAAGTTAAATCATATACGGGCATTGGGGAAAAGAAAAAATTTGCTAAAATAACGCCTAAAACTACCCCATAAATGTACTTTTTATTAAAAACGACTAAATGATTGAACATTTCAGATACACGAAATTGAATATTCGTAAACCCGAATGGCTGAATAAAGTATGTAACTGCAATATAAAGTGCAGCAAATACTCCATTAACGGTGATTGTCTTTAACTTCATTTTGTTTCTCCTTAGTTTTTTTCCGTGGGAGGTTTTCGAACCACGTAAATTTTACACGTAAGAATAAATATTAAACCGAAATTTGTTTTTAGTCAATAATAAATAAAAAGTAATTGTGAAAGAAGTTCAAAAAAATACTTTATAAAATTTATTATACTGATATAATTAGAAATGAGTATAAATATTTAATTCAACTTTAACTGAAAAGGACTGACATCATGACAATTCCTTCTAACCCATATATATTAGTATTTGGTGTTTCCATATGCGATATTATTGGTTTTACGAAAAAAAACTATCGCCCCTATGACTCAAACCCGGGTAGTGTAAAAGTATCATTTGGTGGTGTTTGCCGCAATATTGCAGAAAATATGGCAAAGGTCAATTTAAATACAAAATTTATATCAGTAATTGGCGATGACATAAATGGTATGAACATGTTAAACCATGCAAAAAATATGAACATCGATATGGAAGATACATTAATTATTAATGGTGAATCTACCCCAACATATTTAGCTATTTTAAATGAAAGCGGAGAAATGGTCTCTGCAGTAGTGGATTTAGATATAACAAACAATTTTACAAAAGAGTTTATCGACACTAAAGAAGAAGTTATACGAAATGCTGAATATATGGTAGTAGATGCAGATAACCCAAGTACTTTAGCTTATTTATTAACAAATTTCCATAATGAAACAAAATTTATTTTAGATCCTGTATCTGCCTCAAAAGCTTCAAAAATTAGAGATTATATTAAATATTTTCATACAATTAAACCAAATCGCCATGAAGCTGAAGTATTGGCTGGATTTGAAATTACTTCAGTTGAAGATGTACGCAAAGCTGGTAGATATTTTAGAGAACTAGGTGTAACAAATGTTTTCATTAGTTTAGATGCAGAAGGAATTTATTATAATAATGGAATAGAAGAAGGAATTGTTCAAGCAGATGGAGTATCCGTTGTTAATGTAACAGGAGCGGGTGATGCATTAGTAGCAGGTATTGGATATGGCTATATGAATAATATGAGTATTGTCGATACAGTTAAATATTCTGTTTCAATGTCTACTATTACAATTTCACATGTAGATACGATTAATCCGAATATGTGTTGTAATGTTGTTGAACATCATATTAATGAAATAAATTGGGTAGAAATGCAATTTTAGATGAGAACCTTTTATGGGTTCTTTTTTTTGATATGAATGTGAATATAAAAAAAGCAAGTGAGGCTGGAAATGAAATTAGCGAAGTGTAAATATGGACAGTGGAGCATAGAGATCAATTTAGCCTGCAAATAAAAACAATATAACTGCAAATAAACCTCGTATTACTATTAAACAAGCTGAAATCAGTCAAAAAAGTCATTAAATCGAACCAAAAAAGTAATGTTTCTCAACAAATTGGATCAACTAACACTCAAATACAAAAAAAGAACCTCGCTCAATGCAAGGTTCTTTTCAACATTAAAAAGATCGTACTAAAATATCTCTAGCACTTTCCTTATCTAAAATTTTGTAGCCGCCAACTACAGGTTTTACAAATGATTTTTCTACTAGTTCATCTAAACGTGAGTCATCAATTTGATAATCTGCTAAACGGCTTGGAGCACCGATTGAATTCCAAAAACTTCTTAGAGCTTGGATTCCTTCTTCTGCAATTTGTTCTGTTGTCTTTCCTTCTTGAGAAATTCCAAGAACATTTGTAGCAAGCATTTTAATTCTGCTCGGATCGTAGTCTAGACAGTGACTTAACCAATTAGGGAAAATGATTGCTAATCCTCTGCCGTGAGGAATATCGTAAATGGCAGATACTGCATGCTCGATTTGATGAGAAGCCCAGTCGCCACCATCTGTACCATTTAATAAAGTATCATTGAAGGCTGTTGTACCAGCATACATAATCGTTTCACGTAAATCATAGTTTTCTAAATCATTTACAAGCTTACCGCCAGCTTCGATCACTGTGATTAATAAACTTTCAATAAAACGATCAATCATCGGTGTATTACTGACACGGTGGAAATATTGCTCTAAAGCATGCGACATAATATCAACAATGCCATAGATTGTTTGGTCCAAAGGGACAGAGAATGTATAAGTAGGATCTAATATTGAAAATTTAGGAAAAACTAACGGATTACTCCATCCTCTTTTTTCATTTACTTCCATATTAGAAATTACTGATGTGCAGTTCATTTCCGAACCAGTTGCAGCTAATGTTAAAACAGTCCCAAAAGGAGTTGCACTAGTTGGTTGGGACTTTCTTGTAATGATATCCCAAACATCCCCTTCATATGGAACGCCAATTGCAATCGCTTTAACACAATCAATTACACTTCCGCCACCCACAGCTAAAATAAAATCAATTTCTTCATCACGACAAATTTGAATACCTTTTTCGACTGTTGTAAGTCCCGGATTAGGTTCAACACCAGAAAGTTCAAAAATTGTTTTACTACTTAGTTGGTTTATTACATCATCGTATACACCATTACTTTTAATACTTCCGCCACCATAAACGACAAGTATACGATTAAAATTTCGTACTTCATTTGCTAGTTGTTCAATTTGATTTTTCCCAAACCATAATTTAGTTGGGTTATGTTGTAAAAATGGAATCAATGCCTTACTCCTTCTAATGCTAATTACTTATTTTTTAATGTACTATTTAATAATTCCGCTTGTTGAATTGCTAAATGGTCTTCTAAAATTGCTCCTGGTGAACTTCCTTCGCCAATAATATATCCTTCAAAAGTTGCTCCAACAAATTCAAAGATATGTTTAAATTGTAAAATCAATGGTAAAGCCTTTATTTTCGGCTGATCTCCACCAACAATGACAACATACATTTTTTTATTTTTAATTTTTTCACTGAAATGTAGATCTTTATTACGAAGACTTTGAGACCAGCGATCGATGAAGTTTTTCATGTATCCGCTCATACCATACCAATATAATGGAGTTGAAAAAATAATCGTATCATGCACTAGCATTTCTTTTATGATTTCCTCGTAATCGTCATCAATTGTTTGGAATCCAGATGGCTCATGTCTTTGGTCGTTAATTGCCATAATATTTTTATGACGTAAATGGACTTCCGTCTTGTTCATATCTTTTGTCATTAGATTTGTAAGTTGCTCTGTATTTCCATTTTCTCTTGAACTTCCATGAATGATAAACATACTGACACACTCCTTTTTATACAAAAATAATATTGTTATTATGAATGATAACAAACTTAAAATAAAGTACGTACTAAAAAGTGCCTATAAAATGAAATGTCAATCGAGCGGATTGTACTAGTTTTAATTCTTTAAAACTGACAAAAATTTGAACTATAAAATATTTATATGCTATATTTTATGAACAATTTATTATTGACTCCAAAATAAGTGATAGGACTAAAGTTGTGAATTCTAACTAGTTTGGGGATTTTTGAGTTTTCATTTGAACTAAATAAGTTGAATAAAATAACTTAAATTATAATTAAATAGTAATTAGAAATTATGGAGGATATATGAAAGAATATAATATGCCAATTGAAGCAGCAATAGAAGTAATAGGTGGTAAGTGGAAATGTATCATACTTTGTCACTTAGAAACTGGGAAGAAAAGAACGAATGAATTAAGAAAATTAATGCCCAAAATAACGCAGAAAATGTTAACGCAGCAATTAAGAGAATTAGAGGCGGATGGACTGATTAATCGTATTGCTTATGATCAAATTCCACCAAAAGTAGAATATGAATTAAATGAATATGGAAAATCAATGAAACCGATTTTGGACCTTTTATGTGGGTGGGGCGGAAATCATCTAATGAAAAACAAACCGAATTAAAGTTATAGTTAAAAAATTTAGAAACAACAAAAAATTTATTTAATTATAAATTTAATGAAGGAATTTAAAAAGAAGTGTAGAAATAATTAATTATAGACTACTATATAAATGTGAAATCGATACATAAAACAGTCGATCCATTAATATAGTAGTAAAGATTGTGTGTTCGTTAAGGTATTTCTCATATATTTCTAAAATGATTTTCTTGGCGAATCGTCATCCTTGTTAAGATTTTTTTTTATGTAGTTTATTTGTTTTGTAAGCGTTTACTTAACGCTCTTACATAGTTTTTTTCTTTACAAATATCGTAATTTATAGGGGGAAATTAAAATGAAACAAGATGAATTAAAACAAGCAAATACTAGCTATGATGTTTTTCCAGTACAAGATGTACATCATTTAGAATTATATGTAGGTAATGCGAAACAAACAGCGTATTTCTTTGCAAACACTTTTGGATTTACACCAGTAGCTTACTCAGGTTTAGAAACAAAAGTACGTGATAAAGTTTCTTACGTGTTAAAAAATGGAACAATCCGTTTAGTAATTACTGGATCTTTAAAAGAAGATACTAAAATTGCTGAGTTTATTAAAAAACATGGCGATGGCGTAAAAGATATCGCTTTAGTAGTTGATGATATTGAAATAGCATACCAAGGTGCAGTAAGCCGTGGAGCGATTAAAATTTTACCTCCAACTGAAATTAGTGATGAACACGGTACAGTTAAAAAAGCGGTAATTGGAACATATGGCGATACAATTCATACATTAATTGAAAAAGGCGACTACAATGGTCCTTTCTTACCAGGATTTAAAGATCGTGCTTTCACAATTCCAGTAAATGAAACTGGTTTAATTGCACTTGACCATGTAGTTGGAAATGTTGAAAGTATGGATGAGTGGGTTTCTTATTATGAAAAAGTAATGGGCTTCCAGTCAATGATCCACTTTGATGATGATGATATTAGCACTGAGTATTCTGCTTTAATGTCAAAAGTTATGACAAATGGTAGCAGAATTAAATTCCCAATCAATGAGCCTGCTGAAGGTAAAAAGAAATCACAAATTCAAGAGTATTTAGACTTTAACAATGGACCAGGTGTTCAACATATTGCTTTATTAACTGAGGATATTGTTGATACTGTTACTAAACTTAAAGCGTTAGGTGTAGAATTCTTAAAAACACCAGATACGTATTATGATATGTTAGCAGAGCGCGTTGGAACAATTGATGAAGATATGGAGAAATTAAGAGAATTAAAGATTTTAGTTGACCGTGATGATGAAGGATATTTATTACAAATCTTTACTCGTCCAATCGTAGACCGTCCAACTTTATTTATTGAAATCATTCAACGTAAAGGTGCAAGAGGTTTCGGTGATGGTAACTTCAAAGCATTATTCGAGTCAATCGAGCGTGAGCAAGAACTTCGAGGAAATCTATAAGGAGTTGTAACAATGGAAATTAGACCAGATACTTTACCATGGCAAGATGCTTATAAGCTGTTAATTGGTTCAGTGTTGCCTCGTCCGATTGCATTTGTTTCAACTGTAAACTCAGAAGGTGTAGCGAATGTTGCACCTTTTAGTTTCTTTACAGCGATTTGTGCTGACCCGATGTTAGTGTGCTTTGCACCAATGATTAGAGGTACAGACGGCGAGAAAAAAGACACTTTAAAAAATATTGAACTAACAAAAAAGTTCATTATTAATATTGTAAGCGAAGAAATTTGTGAGCAGGTTAATAATGCTGCTGTAGATTTTCCATATGGTGTAGATGAATTTGAACAAGTTGGACTTACAAAAGTTGAAGGGACAACAGTACAAGTTCCTCGAGTAAAAGAAAGTTTAGTAGGACTAGAATGTGAGCTTCATGAGCTATTACATTTTGGTGAGAACAAAGGCGCAGGAAGTTTAGTAATTGGTAAAGTTGTTAATGTTCATATAAATGATGAATTATATGAAAATGGCAAAATCAATTCCGAAAAGCTAAATCCAGTAGGCCGCCTTGCTGGACATTCATACACTCGTGCTATTTCCGATACTTTTGCAATTGAAAGAAAAAGGTGAAGGCATGAAATTTATTACTTTTCAATATGATGGTAAAGAGCGAGCAGGATTATTAGTTGAAGATCAAGTAATCGATTTAAATCAAGCTAGTAATGGAAGAATACCTGTTGATTTATTATCGATACTAGAAAACTACGATTTATATAAAAATGAAATTGCAGAATTAACAGGAGAAGGTATTCCACTTTCTTCTGTTCAATTGCGAGCACCATTACCAAGACCACAAAGTATTCGAGATTTTTATGCCTTTGAAGAGCATGTTAAAACTGCTCGCGGTAGAAGAGGATTAGAAATGATACCTGAATGGTATGAAGTACCAGTTTTCTATTTTACAAATCACCGTGCAGTCGTTGGACCAGATGATCTTGTTAGCATTCCAGCTAATAGCAAAAAGATGGATTTTGAACTTGAAATTGCTTGTATCATCGGCAAAGAAGGAAAAGATATCTCAGTTGAGGAAGCTGATGATTACATTCTTGGCTATACAATATTAAATGACTGGAGTGCAAGAGATATTCAAGCACATGAAGTCAAGGTAGGATTAGGTCCTTCTAAAGGTAAAGATTTTGCAACTTCAATTGGACCTTGGATTGTAACAAAAGATGAATTAGAACAATATAGAACGGATAAAAGCTATGATTTGAGGATGACTGCTTCAGTAAATGGAAACGTTATTTCTAGTGGTAATTTTTCAACAATTTATTATTCGATCCCAGAATTAATTGCTCATGCTTCAAAAAATGTAAAGCTATACCCTGGTGATGTCATCGGCTCAGGAACTGTCGGAACAGGATGTATTCTAGAACTTGGTGAAGAGAAGCATCGTTGGTTAGAAGATGGAGACGAAGTTGAGTTAAGTATTACTGGATTAGGAACTTTACGAAATACTGTTAGAAAGTGAGGGGGAGCTTGTGTATTATCGTAGTTTAGGTAAGATTCCAAAGAAAAGGCATATTCAATTTCGAAAAGAAGATGGAACATTATATAGAGAACAAGTGATGGGTACAAAAGGATTTTCAGGCACCCAATCAATTTTATATCATAACCATATGCCAACTTCAGTTAGTGAAACATCTTTTTATAAATCAATTCAAATTGAATTTGAAGAACAGTCTTCATTACAGCATCGCCATATTCGAACTAGTAATTTAGAACGTACAGGTGATGCATTAGAAGGTAGAGTTTATGTTCTAGGAAACGCAGACTTATTAATCTCAGTTGCTAATGTAACTGAAGAAAGTCGTCATTTTTATCGAAATGGTGAAGGCGATGAAATGTTTTTCGTCCATTACGGCTCTGGTGAAGTTCAAACAATGTTTGGAACAATCACATATCGTAAAGGGGACTATATCATGATCCCTATTGGGACGATCTACAAAGTAGTTCCTAATGATGAAACAAAGCTATTAATTGTAGAGTCAAATAGCCAATTAACAACTCCAAAGCGTTATCGAAATGAATATGGTCAAATGCTTGAGCATAGCCCATTTTGTGAACGTGATTTTAGAGGGCCAGAAACATTAGAAACATTTGATGAAAAAGGTGAGTTTACTGTTCTAACTAGAGCAAGAGGCAATCTTTACAAACATGTTTTAACACATCATCCTTTTGATGTAGTAGGATGGGATGGGTATTTATATCCATGGGCATTTAATATTGAAGATTTCGAACCGATTACGGGTAGAATTCATCAGCCGCCACCAGTACATCAAACATTCGAAGGACATAATTTTGTAGTTTGCTCATTTGTTCCTAGAATGTATGATTATCACCCAGAAGCAATTCCTGCACCATATGTTCACAGTAATGTAAACAGTGATGAAGTACTTTACTATGTTGAAGGTAACTTTATGAGTAGAAAAGGAATTGAACAAGAATCAATTACTTTACACCCATCAGGTATTCCACATGGACCACATCCAGGTAAAGTAGAAGGTAGTATTGGTAAAAAAGAAACATTAGAACTAGCAGTTATGATTGATACATTTAGACCGTTATACGTTGTAAAAGAAGCACATCAATATGAAGATCCGGCTTATATGGGTAGCTGGATTGAAAAGTAGAGTCTTTTGATTCTACTTTTTATTTGAATTTTGAAAGCTATAATGTTTACCGTCTCGAGTGAAGTTTAAGTTTCATCGGAACTAGATAATTTGAAATATTCTTAAAAAATAATACTAGATTAATAGCTTAAATATATGATAAACTGACAACATTATACAAAAATTTGAATAAAGGGAGAAATTAGCATGTACGTGAAACCGCAAATTTTGACACTTCAAGCATACACACCAGGAAAACCAAGTGAAGTAGTCATGAGAGAATATGGTCTAGACAAAGTAGTAAAACTTGCATCAAATGAAAATCCATTCGGATGTTCTCCTAAAGTTTTTGAAGAGCTACGTAATGTAGTTAGTAAGTTTGCAATCTATCCAGATGGTGCAACAGAAGAAATCAGTAAGAAATTAGCAAATTTCTTAAATATACAACCAAATCAATTAATATTCGGAAGTGGTGCTGACGAAGTAATTCAAATCATTAGTCGATCATTATTAACGAATGAACATAATATTGTACAAGCTTCTCAAACATTCTCACAATATGCTCACCATGCAGTTATTGAAGGAGCTGAAGTTAGAGCTGTTCCTTTAGTGAATGGTGTACACGATTTAGATGCAATGCTTGCAGAAGTAGATGCGAATACTAAAATTGTTTGGATTTGTAATCCAAATAACCCAACAGGTACATATATTGGTAGTCGTAAACTAGCAGAATTTTTAGAAAAAGTACCAAGCAATACTTTTGTAGTTGTTGATGAAGCTTACGTTGAATACGTATCAGCATCAGATTTCCCTGATACAATTTCTTTATTAAATAAATTTGATAATCTTATTGTATTAAGAACATTCTCAAAAGCATACGGTCTAGCATCGTTTAGAATCGGTTATGGTATCGCAAATAGTAAATTAATTGAAGAATTAAATATCGCAAGACTTCCTTTCAACACTTCAATGCTATCTCAAGTTGCAGCATTAGCAGCACTTGATGACCAAGTATTTATTAAAAACTGTGTTGAACAAAATAAAAAAGGTATGGAACAATATGAAGAATTTTTCAATAGTTATGGCGTAGAATTCTATCCATCTCAAGCTAACTTTATATTCGTACCAACTGAAAATAGCCAAGAAATCTTTAAAGATCTTGAATCAAAAGGTTATATTATCCGTGCTTTCCCTAATGGAATCCGAATTACAATCGGAACAGCTGCTGAAAATGAAGGACTAATATTACATTTGAAGCCAACATTAACGAAAAACATTTCTACAATCTAATTCATTAAAAAATCGTCATTTGAAAAAGTGACGATTTTTTGTTTCAACTTTTGGTAAGTTTAGTAGAATCAAAAATTATTAAATCAAATCAATAGAATCATATACGATCATCTTTTTTAAGGAGAATATGAATGGGATATATTATGGACTTAAGAAAAATTGTAGGAAGTCGTCCTCTCATAATGGCTGGCGCAAATGTTGTACTTTTAGATTCAAAAAAAAGAGTACTATTACAATTAAGAAAAGACAATAATACTTGGGGATTACCTGGTGGTTCGTTAGAAATAGGAGAAAATTTAGAAGAAGTTGCAAAAAGAGAATTGAAAGAAGAAACTGGATTAACTGCATTAAACCTTGAGTTTTTTAACATTTTTTCTGGAAAAGAATTCTACTATAAGTATCCTCATGGAGATGAAGTATATAATGTAATTACGACTTATATATGTACCGAGTACACTGGTGTATTAGAGAAACAAGAAAGCGAAGTAAAAGATTTACGCTTTTTTGATTTTAATAATCTTCCATCTGATATTAGTCCACCTGAACTTCCTATAATAATGTCATTTAAGGAAAGAATGTAAGAGACGATCAGTGGAAATTCCTCTAAAAATACTATTTTGATATGCAGCAAATCACCATATTTTAGGAGTTAAACGATGAGAAAACCGACTAAATATGAAATCGTTTTTTCAATAATCCTTCTCATGTTAGGATTGTATTTAATGTTTACCGAATACAAAGAATGGGCAAATCCTATTATTTTTGCAGTATTAACATTCCAGCAGATGAAAAACTATGCCTTTTTTCGAAAAAGTGATGTTCAAGAATCTAAAAAGAGAGCTAAAACTAGTTTTTATTGTTCGCTAATAATAGGAAGTTCGACTTTATTCATGATCGTGTTAAATCTTACTAGTTTATTTTCTTGATAGGAATTAACTAGATATAAACTCTTAACTATGAAATGTTATTTGATAATCATTTACTGGGTTAAGTGTCTGTTAAAAACGGCTTTTTAGTCGTTTTTTTTTGTTGCTTGGTACATTCATAGGCTCAGTTAAAGAAGATTGTTGATTTTATTGTGCAATAAGGCTTTTTTCTATATGCAAAGGTCTTATTTATGCCTAAATGGAAATTATTTTTTGACAGTATTATGTTATAGCACAACAATTATCAAAAGAATAAAATTGAGGTAATCTATAATTCTATTTAGGAGTGATGCAAATGAATGAATATATACAGCCGATGATTGATTGGATTGAGGAAAATATAAAAAATAAATTTTCATTAGAAGACTTAGCTAATTATATGGGATATTCCCCTTATTATTGTTCTTTTAAGTTTCATCAGGTAACAGGTATAAGTATTAGACGATACATTCTTTTTAGAAGAGTCTATTTATCTACGAAGGATTTAGCAAATAATAGGAAGATAATTGATATTGCCTTTGAATATAATTATTCCTCGCAAGAAGCCTACAGTAGGGCTTTTAAAACAGTTTTTGGTGTTAGTCCTAGAGAATTTCAACTCAATCAAATGCCAGTTCAATCATTTGCAAAACTTACTATTCACCAGAGTGAGGATGGTAGCAGAATGAATAAATCTAGAGAAACTGAGGTTGAACAATTAAAAAATAATAATATGGAATTATTTGACCGAGATGTACTGAATATTTTAAACGGTCAAGTAATGTATGATGAGTTTAGTAATAAAAAACTTATGGGAGATTCTGATTATGTTCCCTTCAATGAGGCAATGTGTGTAAATGCAACTACGGAATTCATTTTCGATGAGGTATTTATTCAAACAAGAGCATCAGGACATAATGTGTCTGTTGAAAATTACAGCAACATGGTAATAAAGCCCTTAAATAATCTGGTTAGGAAAAACTATAACTATATTGTTTTATGGTTTGGAGAAGATATGTTTTGTCAAATGAATCTGCTAACGATCCTTGCGTATCTTGAACAATCTAATTATAAAGGTAAAGTATTTTTTAATAGCTTTAGAGAGGATGAATTTAAAGTCAGCCAAACGGAGCTTACTTTAGGTAGCTATTATTCTGTTTATGAAGAAGTATTGATCAAACATTTGAAGCCAACTACTAAACTAATTCCAGTAATGTACCAGGCAATCGATTTATTTTTAGAAATGCAGACAGAAAATAATGCCGTCACAACATATATTTCAAAAAATAAACATTTACCTACATCCGAATTACTTAAACGATTATTCGAGGTTTTCCCAACAATAGGATATGGGGATACACAATATTTGGAGCTGATTGATAAAAGAAAGTGAAGAATTTTACTTAACTTCTCCATAAAGCGAATTTTTAATACGACACATAAGTAAAAAAGCCTCGAATATACTTTTTTTATGTTTGTTAACTTAAATTAGTATAGGAGAGAAAATAAATTATGAAGCAAAAGTTAAGCGTCCTAATTTCTGGTGCGAGTATTGCTGGACCGGCACTCGCTCACTGGCTTCACCGTTTTGGTTTTGATGTAACTGTCATTGAACGTGCGCCAGCATTACGATCAGGTGGTTATGGTGTTGATATACGTGGAGCTGCGATTTCGGTACTAAAGCGGATGGGTATTCTTGATCAAGTTCGTACAGCTGATACTCGTATGAAGGGTGTTTATTTCGTGAACGATGAGGGTAAAATCCTAGGTAAATTAAGCGAAGCGAGTTTAGGTAATCAGCAAGGGATGGACATCGAGATTATGAGAGAGGACCTTAGTAGCATTTTGTACGAGTTAACGAAAGATAATGTTGAATATATTTGGGGCGATTCTATTACATCAATACATGAGACAGAAACAGGGGTAGAAGTCCAATTTACTTATAGTCAGCCAAGGACATTCAATTTGATCATTGGAGCGGATGGGATACATTCAAATGTGCGTAACTTGACATTTGGCGTCGAAGAACAGTTTAAACGTACACTTGGCTGTTATATCTCGATTTTTAACCTTGAGAATTACCTTAATCTCGACCATAGCCAGATGTTATTTACGGTACCAGGTAAAACTGTTGGTATGTATAGCTCAAACGATCATGCTGAAGCAAAGGCTATGTTTTTGTTCAAATCAGAATCGCTTAAGTTCGACCGCAATAATCAGGAGGAACAAAAGGAGCTAATTAATAAAGATTTTGAAGAACTTAGTGGTTGGGAAACTTCGAGATTACTTGAAAAATTGAAGGAATCTACAGAATTTTATTTTGATGAAATTTGTCAGATTCATATGCCAACTTGGTCAAAAGGTCGAATTTCATTGATAGGTGATGCGGCATATTGTCCGTCTCCTCTTTCGGGTCAAGGCACCAGCCTAGCTCTAGTCGGGGCTTATGTATTAGCAGGGGAACTTAAAGCAGCTCATGGTGATTACAACAAGGCTTTTATCTCCTATGAAAATGAAATGAGAAATTTTGTTGAGAAAAATCAAAAAATAGGACTTTTAACTGCTGGAGGTATGATTGAAAAGTCAAACTTCAAAATATTGTTACGTAATTTAATGTTAAGGTTTCCCATAGTTATGAACATAATGTTTAAGATGATTACGAAAATGATTACTAAAGCTGCTAATGAGATTGAACTGAAAGATTATGAATCTGAAGATTGATGATTAGATGTATATGAGTTCCTAAAGGATATCAAATTAGATATTCTTTTTTTTTGTTCGAAAATAAACATTTAAATTTAAAAGAGCCATCGTTTAAAAAAATACTGATGCCTAAGAATTTTATTCAGACATCAGTACGAAAACAGTACCATTATTCAATAGTTGGTAAAATTTGATTTCGCTCGAGTAAAATCCATAACTGTTCAGTGATTTCTTCTGCGCTAAATGGCATTGACTGAATGATCCACCACTCTATGACGCCAATTGCTGCAGATGACCAAAACTGAATTAAAAATTCTTTGTTCATATTTTGATTCAATTCATTTAAATTTAATTGTTCTCTCATTCCATCTTTCATCACATTTAATAATTTATTTCTAAAAGTCGGAACTCCATTATTTGTTAACAATGTGTGGTAAAAGAAAGAATTTTTTTCTAAGTATTTAAATGTCCTTAGTAAAGGGTTTTTAGATGGATAAACGCCGGAACCTTCTGGTAAACAAGAAATTAATAATTCATTTATTTCTCTCTCAATACATTGCTCTAATAAATCGTATTTATCTTTGTAATGTAAATAAATGGTCCCTCTATTAACGTCTGCTTTTTCAGCAATTGAGTTTATTGTAATACTCTCAAAATCCTCCTCTGCCATTAAACTAATTAGTGCGTCTTCTATCGCTTTTTTAGATTTTCTAATTCTTTTATCCATAAAAAATCTCCCTCAAATATCGTTTCATTTAGGAATAGGTTTAGTCGATTAATTATAATGAACAAAAGTCTAAAAATAAACAAATGTTTTTTATTAAACTTTTCAGAATGTTGAAATATAAAATAGTCAATATTTAAACGCACACTACGCGTAATGTTTCAAGTTTAAGTGGTAATCTTTTGATGATGTTATATTAAAGGTTTTTAGTAATCGTTTATTTATGAAGTACCAACAAATTTTAGTAATTGCTTTTATTTTTTTTCAAAATATAAAAATATTGAGATTCTAAACGTTTGAAGAACAGATTCAAATTATTAGTTTATAAGTAGATCTATTGAGATTTGCAAAGATATTGAGTAATTACTTTCTATTTTTCTCTTAGAAAAGGACATCAATTAAGTTCTTTATTGTGTGCTTTTTTTATTAAAAGAAGTTGATTGCAACGGAGGGGTTCTCGACTCCTATGGGAAATGCGGGAAGGCTGAGACCCCGCAGGCGCACGCCGAGGAGGCTCAGGTCTCGCCCCATGGAAAGCGAGAATCCTGTAGTGGAAATCAATATCATACAGCTTCCTTTACTTTGAAAAATATTACCCCTTAATTGACAAGTTCTTTTTTCAACAGCATGAAATGTTTTTTATTAAACATTTGTTAAACAAATCATTTTAATTTGTTCATTATTAAACAAAACCGAATTTATTATCCATTGATACGGCTATAGACAGTTGTTAAACTTTATAGATAATAGACAAATGTTGAATAACGAACGAATGTCCATTAACAATTCAAAAAATAGTAACGATAGATTCGATAGAATAGGAGTATGATGATGAAAATATTAATATATGGCGCTGGCGTTTTGGGAAGTTATCTTGCACACACATTAGTTCGCGCAGGGAATGAGGTTACTGTTTTAGCTAGGGGTAGAAGGTATGAGCAACTGAAAAAAGATGGAATTGTTATTCGTCATCATTTCCAACGAAAAAATACTGTTGACCAAGTTAATGTTATTAATAGACTTGAACAAGATGATTATTATGACCTTATATTTGTTGTTATGAAATACAATCAATTCACTTCAGTTTTACCGATACTAGCTCAAAATAATAGTAATAATATTGTAATTGTCGGAAATAATGCTGATTCAGCTAATATGCAAAACTTCTTAGTGGAAAATAGCGAAGTTAAAAAGAATATTGCGTTTGGGTTCCAACTGAGTGGAGGGAAACGGGAAGAAAGTGGTCGCATTATTTCGGTTCGCGGAGGGGGACAAATGGTGATTGGAAGCCTTGATGGTGACATATCATTTAAATCTACTTTGGAAAATGCTTTTAAGCAATCAAAGTATAAACTTATTTATAATGATCACATTGATGGCTGGCTTAAAAGTCATGTCATTGCAATTGTTGCGATGAACTCGATTCACTACTTGAATAACTTTGAGTTTAAAAAAATCTCTAAGAATAAGGAATCATTAACGCAGATGATTTCTGCAATGGATGAGGGCTTTATGATTTTAGAAAAATTGGGTTACAAAATTGACCCAGCATTCCAAGTGAAAATCGTGCGGAATTATCGAAAGATTGGATACTACGGCATGAAAATTTTTCATAAACTTTCAGTGAATAAATTAATAGAGGGATCTTTTAGTGAGATTGAAGCCGTATATAGAACATTTGATGAATTACAAAAAGAAGCGAATATTTCAACTCCTGTCTGGGATGATCTTAAAAAGAGATCACTGGAAAAGTATAAGGATGAAGTAATATAGCCAATGCTTTCAAAAGTGCAAACCACCCGTTTAAATGGGTGGTTTGTTTATTCTAAATGAACGTTTTTTTTAGTCAATTTTAATAAAATATTGAACAATGAAATAAATCAAATAGTACCCTTTTTCCGATATTCTTTCACTGTAATTGTACTTATAAGGGAAATAGCAATAAGGATATAAGCGATTCCACCAATCAATCCTAACGATCGAGGAGAAAGATATTGGAGGGCTAAACCAGAAATGAACATAGAGATACCTAAAACAGTGCTTGTGATGGTTGCTAATAGACCAAATATTGTACCCTGATGTTGGAGTTCTATTTCATTCATGAGAAGCGTATCAAAACAAACATTACAAATACCTGACATAAATGCAGCGCCGCAAAACATGAGAAGAGCAAAAACCACGAAATGTGTTCGACTTAATAACAGTTGAAAAATTCCTTCAAGCAATAGACACGCGAAACCTGAAATAAGTAAATGATTTCGTAGACGGTTTGCAACCGAAAAACTTAATATTAGCCCAATCCCTAAAGCACTATAAAAGAGACCAACTCCAAAATCTCCTAGTCGATACTCTGAAATTGCATAAACGCTAATTAATACATTATCAACTCCATTAATAGATGCAATTAAAATCTCACATAGCATTAATATTTGAACCGGCATAGAAATGAAAATAATCTTTTTAAAAGCGGAGAAGACATTTTCTTTTATATGAGACTCAAATTTTTTAATCACATTTTGATCAGGAAATTTAATTGTAGAATTGATAACAGCGGCCCCTAAAAATGAAGCTGCATTAAACCAAAATGTCACGCTCGGACCAAAAATAGAAGAGACTAGTCCTCCTGAAAGTGCTCCAACTACTAAGACAATTCCAATCATAACTTGCTCTAAGCTATTCACTTTTACAAGATTTTCATTGTTAACTAGTTGAGGAATTGCAGATTTTCTAGTCGGAGCATAGATTGCTTCTCCAGCTGCAAGTACAAATGAACTAAAATAAACAATCCAAATATCATTTTTACCGTGAACTAATAAGAAGGAGAGTGCAAACAAGATTCTTATCAGGTCAGTAGTTATTAAAATTGTTTTTCTAGAAAATTGATCAGCGAGTCTTCCTCCGATTGGACCAAACAATAAAAAAGGTATCAAACGAATTGCTAATGTCATACCTACAGCAAGTCCTGAACCTGATATTTGTAAGAGCATTGCCAACACAGCAACAGAACTAAAACGGTCACCAATCCCATTTACAATTCCTGCTAAAAATAATTTAAAATATTGTTTTTCTTGTTTAATAAATGAAGTCTCCATTTTTAAAGATCCCCTTTGTTATTGTTAATGATTTTATTTCTATCTAATTTGATATGTATCTAATTTGTGGGCAAAAAAATAATAGAGTCAAGAGGGCAATATATAAAACTAACTAATTAAACATCTATCTAATTAGATAATAATCGAATTTGTTTTAAAGTTCAATGATATAATCAAATGATCCTTCATTATTAGGAAAAATGTATGGGAAAATACATTTTAGTATAATAGATTCAAAAATTAAAAATTTGTAATGTAAACCCTTCCAAAAAAATTATTATTCAAAAGGGATTGACAACTTATACCAAATTCATTAAGATGAATAAAAATAAAACTTAAAAAGGAGACATGAACATGTTTTTTGCACGCACGAATAATGGGCTACAACATCATCATCCACCCAGGGTTTGAATCTATGGACAAAAATTGACCATAGATGCAAGCCCTATTCGTGTATCGAAGAAGGTGCTTGTGTCGTGCCAGAAGGCCATACAGGCATTAACCTGTATGGCCTTTTTATTTTTCTAGAAGGGAGTTATTTCGATTGGATCAGAAATTAAAGCAGTCCTTAATTAATTATCGATATAAAAGAAAAATGGAAGATTATGCACTAGAGCGGGGATATATCCCGTTTCATCCTCAGCTATTTGAAGAGTATGATTCATTTTCTAATCGAAACCCAAGATTAGCAAAAGAAGACTTAGTTGTCGTTTTAACTCGCCTGCAACAAATTTTATTGTTAAGGCCTGATATAACAAGTACATTGATGAAAGAAATTTATCCGATTGCACAAAAAGATGAGAAGTGCAGAGTATTTTATCAATCAACAATTTATCGAAATAATGGTGTAGAAATTGATGAAATTAAGCAGTTCGGTATTGAAAATTTAGGTCGAATTACAGAAGCATCAGAAATTGAAGTAGTTATTATGGCAATTGATTTACTAAGTAATGTTCCATTTATTTTAGAAATTGGCCATACAGGTTTTATAGAAGGATTATTTAAAGAATGTAACTTTACAAAATCTCAAAAAACAAAATTGATAAAGCTAATTTATTTAAAAAACATAGATGAGTTAGAACGATTTATTCAGTCAATCGATCTTCCGTTGCAAGCTAGAAATGTTTTCAAACAATTATTTAGTTTGCAAGGTAAGGGAGAAAAACTTCATTCAGTACTGAGAAGCTTAATCTTAAACGAAGAAATGGAAATTGCTGTTGAAAAGTTAATCAAGTTTCAAGAAATTAGTCCAAATATATTGATTGATTTATCAATCGTAAATGAATTTGATTATTATGACGGTATCGTTTTTAAAGGATATTATGATCAGTTAAATAAAGAGGTTTTAAGTGGTGGACGCTATCTTCTAGTGTCTGAAGATTCGGAAAACGAAATTGATGCAATCGGCTTTTCGATTGATACAAACGCTTGGATAACATGTCAAATGGGGGATGAACAATGAGTTGGCTAACCGTTGCAGTTGCAAAAGGAAGACTTGAAGATGAGGTTATAAATATATTAAATCAAGCAGGGTTTCAAAAAGTAATTGATTCTAAAACTAGAAAGCTAATATTTGAAGACGAATTACATAAAATTAAATATTTAGTAGTTAAACCAGTAGATGTTGCTACTTATGTTGAACGAGGAGTTTGTGATCTTGGTTTTGTTGGAAAGGATATTTTGCTAGAACAAGAAAAGGATGTATATGAACTAATGGATTTAGAACTTGGAAAATGCGTCTTTGCAGCAGCCGGTTTTCCAGGAACACTACTCGATCGAGGTGAAGAAACTTTAAGAATCGCAACAAAGTATCCAAATATTACTTCAAAATATTTTCAGTTGAGGCAAAATATAGAATTAATTTACTTAAATGGGTCAGTTGAATTAGCACCCATTGTAGGAATGTCAGATATCATAGTTGATTTAGTTGAAACTGGGAGTACTTTAAAAGCGAATGGATTAGTGATCTTAGAAGAAATGATTCCGATTAGTGCTAGAGTCATTTCAAATCGTGTAAGTTACAGATTTAACCACTTACGAATTACCGAGTTTCTCGAAAAAATAAAGAAGGGAAAGAATGTATATGCTGGAAATATTATCGATTAATCAAAAAAGCGATAAACTTGAAAGTATTATAAACCGAACTAATTTACCTACTGTTGAGACTACGAAAAGCGTAGAAAAAATTTTATTAAATGTGAAAGAAAATGGTGATGAAGCTGTACGTCAATATTCTTTAATTTACGACGAAGTCAAACTAAAAGACTTTGAAGTAAGTGAAGAAGAATTTAATGAAGCGTTAGAACAAACTGATGAAAAACTAGTTACTGCATTAGCTGAAGCTAAGAAGAACATAGAAAGATACCATGAAAAACAACTTCAAGATGGCTATAAAATAAACGATAAAAATTCATATGTACAACAATTAATTCATCCAATTGAAAGAGTTGGCGTGTATATTCCAGCAGGTAAAGCGGCGTATCCATCTACTGTTTTAATGAATGTAATTCCCGCAAAGATAGCAGGGGTAAAAGAGATTGTCATTGTAACTCCTCCGAATAAAGAAGGGAAAATCAAGCCGTCAATTCTAGTAGCTGCGAAATTAGCTGGCGTTTCAAAAGTTTATAAAGTTGGTGGAGCACAAGCAATTGGTGCACTAGCATATGGAACGGAAACAATTGAAAAGGTAGACAAAATAGTTGGACCAGGAAATCTTTATGTTGCACTTGCTAAGAAAAGTGTTTCAGGAATAGTTGGAATTGATATGGTCGCAGGTCCAACAGAAGTTGTTATATTAGCAGATGAAACAGCTAATCCAAGATTTATTGCAGCCGATTTAATGGCGCAAGCAGAGCATGATGAAATGGCATCTAGTATTGTCATTACAAATTCAGAAGAGTTTGCTCTAAAAATTCAGCAACAAATACCAAATTTATTAGAAGAACAACCAAGAAAAGAAATTATTAAAAGTTCATTCGAACAGTATGGAGCAATACTAGTTGTTAAAACAATTGAAGAAGGAATTGAGCTAGTTAATAAGTTAGCTCCTGAACATCTTGAAATCATGATCAAAAACCCGGAATCAATCGTTCATCATATTAAAAACGCTGGTGCTATTTTTTTAGGTGACTACACGCCTGAGCCAGTTGGCGATTATTTTGCTGGTACGAATCATACTTTACCAACAAGTGGAACTGCAAGATTTACATCACCTTTAAATGTAAATGATTTTCAAAAGAAAACATCGGTCGTTTATTACAATAAGAAAGCTTTAAATGAAGCAAGAAAACATATTGAAGTGATTGCAGAAGAAGAAGGTCTTTTTGGACATGGTAAAGCAATTAGTATCCGATTTGAGGAGGATTCAAAGTGAGAACTGCAATAATTTCAAGACAAACAAAAGAAACAAAAATTAGTTTAACATTAAACTTAGATGGTGATGGGGAAAGTAATATTCAGACTGGCATTGGATTTTTAGACCATATGCTAACTTTATTTTCATTCCATAGCGGAATCGATTTAGAAGTATTTTGTGAAGGTGATCTGGAAGTTGATGATCATCACACAACAGAAGATGTTGGAATTGCTTTAGGTAAGGCATTGGTAGATGCATTAGGAGAAAAAATTGGCATTAATCGTTACGGTTCTTGCTATATTCCAATGGATGAGACATTAGCAAGAGTAGTAGTTGATTTTAGTAATAGACCATATCTTGTTTATAATGATCGAACAGTAAGAGAGCGAATTGGAATGATTGATACTCAAAACTTCAAAGAATTTTTTAAGGCACTGAGCTCTGAAGCTAGAATGAATTGCCATATGGAAGTTTTATACGGGGAAAATGATCATCACAAAATTGAAGCTTTATTTAAAGCGTTCGGTAGAGCAGTTAAACAAGCGGTAGAAGTGACCTCGTCTAAGTTACCTTCCACGAAAGGAATGTTATAAGTGAATATTATTATTGATTATGGTGTAGGTAATTTGGACTCTTTAAAAAGAGCATGTGAAGAAATTGGTTTTCCAGTAATAATCAGTAATGAAATTGAAGTGATAAAGCAAGCTTCATCTATTATTCTTCCAGGCGTTGGCGCATTTGAAGCGGCGATGATTGAATTAGAACGTCTTAGTCTAATAGAGATAATAAAATCTAAAGCAAAAAGTGGTACTCCGATTTTAGGAATTTGCTTAGGAATGCAATTACTATATGAATTTAGTGAAGAAAACTTAGGAACGAATGGTCTTGGCCTAATTCAAGGCCAAGTCAAACAAATACCGGATATTGTAAAAGTGCCCCATATGGGTTGGAATAAATTAAATTTTACAAAAGAAGAATCATTGGTTAAGTATGTAAATGAAGGTGAGTATGTCTATTTTGTACACTCATTTTATGTTAGTTCTTCAAATAATGAACTGCTAGCTTACTCTGAATATGGGGTCAAAATCCCAGCAATCATTAAATCCGGTAATATTTACGGTATGCAATTTCATCCTGAAAAAAGCGCAGAAACAGGTCTTAATCTATTAAAAGCATTTAAGGAGTTGTGTTTATATGATTCTATATCCAGCAATTGATTTAAAGGATGGTAATTGCGTTCGCCTCGAGCAAGGAGATTTTAATAAACAAGTAATCTATCAAAATTCACCTTTAGAGGTTGCGTTAGAATTTGAAAAGTCTGGCGCAAAAGTATTACATATAGTTGATTTAGATGGAGCAAGAACTGGTGAACGAAAAAATGCTTCAATTATAAAAGAAATCGTTCAAAATACGAAGTTGAAAATTCAGATTGGTGGAGGAATCAGATCGCTTGAATCAATTTCGTTCTGGTTAGAACTAGGAGTTGAACGTGTTATTTTAGGAACAGCTGCGATGAAAGATAGACAGCTATTAGAACAAGCTATCTCTACATACGGAGATCGAATCATTGTAGGCGTAGATGCAAAAAATAGTTATGTCGCAATAAATGGTTGGGAAGAGTCTACTAATCAAGACAGCTTTGAATTTTGCAAGCAGTTAGAACTACTAGGTGTGAAAACAGTCGTATACACTGACATATCAAAGGATGGCATGTTAAGTGGACCAAATATTGAAGCATATAAAAGATTAGCTGAAGAAACGAATTTAAACATAATTGCTTCAGGTGGAGTAAGTACGTTAAATGATCTTGAAACACTTAGTCAATTAAATATTTATGGTGCGATCTCTGGTAAAGCATTGTATGAAGGAAAATTTACTGTAGAGGAGGCACTTAAATGCTTGCAAGAAGAATTATACCGTGCTTAGATGTTCGAAATGGACGTGTCGTAAAAGGAAAACAATTTTCAAGCATTCAAGATGTTGATTCACCTACTAAACTTGGAAAATATTATAGTGAAAATGGTGCTGATGAATTAGTATTTTATGATATTACAGCATCAAATGAAGAAAGAGATATATCATTGCAATTTGTTTCAGAGGTAGCAAAAGAATTACGCATTCCTTTTAGCGTTGGTGGTGGGGTTCGCTCAATAGAGGATTTTACTAAACTTTTAAGAAATGGTGCAGATAAAGTATCCGTTAATTCTGCTGCAATCGTAAATCCGAATTTAATCAAAGAAGCTTCAGAACGCTTTGGTTCACAATGTGTTGTCCTTTCAATTGATGCAAAGTTAAATAGTGATGGTCAATATAAAGTGTTTATAAATGGCGGGCGCAAAGAAACAGAGTGGGACGCGATTGAATGGGCTAAGAAGGGTGTAGAACTCGGAGCGGGTGAAATTGTTCTAAATAGTATTGATGAAGATGGTATGAAAAGAGGATTTGATATCGGATTGCTTCAAAAAGTGACAAATGCAGTGAATGTACCCGTGATCGCATCTGGAGGAGCGGGTAAATTAGAACATTTTTACGACGCGATTGAATACGCAAATGTGGATGGTGTATTAGCTGCCTCAGTCTTCCATTTTGGAGAAATCGAAATTAACGACTTGAAAAATTATTTAAATGAAAAAAATATTCCAGTTCGACTATAGGAGGAGCAAACATGTTTGATATAGAAAAGATTCGATTTAATGAACAAGGATTAGTACCAGCAATCGTTCAAGATGTAGATACAAAGGAAGTATTAATGCTAGCGTATATGAATTATGAATCAATTAATCTCACAATTGAAACAGGATTTGCAACCTTTTATAGTAGGAGTCGCCAAGCAATATGGAAAAAAGGTGAAACATCAGGGAATTTACAATATGTAAAATCAGTATCGTATGACTGCGACCAAGATTCAATTTTACTGCAAGTTGAGCAAGTAGGCGTTGCATGCCACACAGGAAACTATAGTTGTTTTTCAGAAAAATTATCATTAAATGAAGAGAATGATGTAAAAAATGAAGTGCCATCTTATTTACCAAATCTCTATGAAACAATTCTTGATCGAAAAAAGAATCCAATTGAAGGATCTTACACTACATATTTATTTAATCAAGGAATTGATAAGATATTGAAAAAAATAGGTGAAGAAACAAGTGAAGTGATCATCGGAGCTAAAAATGAGGGAACAGAGGAATTAATTTATGAGATTAGTGATCTTGTCTATCACACAATGGTCTTAATGGTAGAAAAGGGAATAAAACTTGAAGAAATAAACAATAGTTTAATCAACAGAAAGGAGAAAGTAAAATCTTGAAGATTGATGGACACACTCATACACAATATTGTCCACACGGAAGTGGAGACGATGTACAATTAATGATTGAGAAAGCTATTGAACTTGGTTTCGATGAATACCATATCACCGAGCATACTCCAATACCGTCATCATTTCAAAATGTTTTAAAGCCAGATGAAGCAGTTGCATCACTTTCAATGTCTGAAAATGATGTAGACGATTATATTAAGGAAATGAATATAGTAAGAGATCAATACAAAGATCGAATTCGAATCAAAATCGGCTTTGAATACGATTATTTACCTAGCGAATCGGTATGGTTTAAACAATTTTTAAAAGAATACGGTAAATATTGTGATACGGGTCTATTATCTGTTCATTATTTGGAAGGGAAAGATGGTTGGCATTGTATAGATTATAAAGCTGAAGACACACTGAGTGGCTTAGTAAATTACTATGGTAGTGTAGAAGCGTTTCAACTTGCCTATTACGATGCTGTGAAACAATCAATTTTAGATGAAATGGGTCCATTTAAACCAACACGAATCGGCCATATGACATTATGTAATAAATTTATGCAATTTTTAAAGTGTGAAGATACCGAAAAAATAATAAATAAACAAATTGAAGTATTAAAACTAGTAAAAGAAAAAAATTATATTTTAGACTATAATACAGCGGGACTATTTAAAGAATATTGTGGTGAAACCTACCCACCAAAACACGTAGTTGAAATTGCAAATTCATTAAATATCCCATTTATGTATGGTTCGGATTCTCATAGTGTAAAGGATATTGGACGAGGATATGAGGTTTATTCTTCAACTATTAAATGATCTTGTTCTGACGATAAATTGATGAATTTATCGTCTTTTTTATATTTGTAGAAGTGTTTTTTTTTGAAAAACCATGAAATTCCCCCAAATTACAACTAATAATCGTTGAAGTATAATTAAGTAAGAGTTAGAAACTATTTATATTAAGGGAGAAATTGAATGTCACATATTGCATGGATCATTTTAGGTGCTTTAATAATGAGTACAATTGATTATTTGATGCATTTTCAATTTGGAAATGTAAATGAAGAGAATAATAGATGGAAATGGTTTCGGAAAAGAACCAAGATTCAAAAAATTGGCGTGCTTTCTGCTGTTCTTTTAGTTGTTTTCATTCTTAATTTTTTAACTTTATTATAAATCTAACTATTATTTAAAGAGTCATTGTTTTGGCTCTTTTTTTATTTTTAAAGAATGGGTTGATACAAAATACAAATATCTATATAAAATCGAGATAAGAAAAGGAAAAGGCTACTCTATGTTGAATAAATTAACAGTGGTTACCGCGACTCTACAGAAGTAATTTTCTTAAATTAATCGAGTTTAAGGAGGAGTAGATTTTGAATCGAAAAGATTTAATTTTAAATGTATTAGACAAAACGTATGATCAGGAAAGCTGGTTTGCTCCATTAAAAGATTCAATCGAAGGAATTAGTGCTGAACAAGCTAATTGGAAACCTACTGGAGAAGCAACGAAATCAATCTGGGAAAACGTTAATCATCTGCTTTATTATAAAGAGAGGTTAGTAGCAAACTTAGAAGGTAGAGAATGGACAAAAAAACTAGATGGTGATGAAACCTTTAACTTTACTGAACAGTCTAATCATAAAAACGAATGGGAAAAAGTATTTGAACGATTGGAAAATGCCCATTTAAGTTTAAGACAACAATTAAATAATATTACGGAAGAGGATCTAAATAGAGATTCTTTCGAAATTAAGCTAATGGATATACTTCTTCATGAAGCCTATCATACAGGTCAAATAATTCAAATTAGAAAAATGCAAGGATCGTGGCCATCTCATCGATGAATATAAAGTGAAATTTTAATATTAATAGATTATGAAGGCAGCTAAATGTTGTCTTTTTTTTGTATAAAACATGATAATACTCTATAGATAAACTGTAATAACTTAGGAGAGGGAAAATGAAGAAAAGATTACGAAAAAAAGTGACACAAGAATGGGAATGGTTTGCAGTAAAAGTAATATATGAATGTAAAATATCTGGAAATCCTTCACCAGAAAAAATAAATTATGAAATCGATGATCTTAATACATTTGAAGAAACCATTCTACTAATCAAGGCTCCTTCAGAGGAACAAGCCTATTTAATTGGTGAAAAAGAAGCTTTAAAAAATGAAACTGATTATTTAAATCAATTTGGTGAAACAGTAGAATGGAAATTCATTGAAATCCTAGATTGCTTTGAATTATTTGATAAAAAACTTCAAACGGGAACTGAGTTGTATTCGCGCTTTATAAGAGTGCCAAAGGATTTATCGAAAGATGATCTTATTTTTCAATATTATCCAGAAGTAGTGAAGGAAAATAATTAATAGGCTAGTAATCATAAAGATGATATGCAAGAGTTTAATATTTTTAAAAGTTTAGAAAATACTAATTTTTCCCTTTTCAATATGTTCGTTTTACTGTAAAATGATGAAAATATTTTTTGTTTGTTTTTACTATGTAGGGGGAGAAAAACAATGATAAGAAGGCTTAATCAGAGTGATCATGTGGTTTGTTTTAACTTATTAAAGTCTAGAAGCGCTGAAAACTTATTTATTATTGGTGACATTGAAGCTTATGGATATGACCAAGAATTTCAAAAGGTTTGGGGAGAGTTTAACGATCATGGAGAATTAGTAGCCATATTGTTAAAATACCAAGAAAACTATATCCCATTTGCAGCGGATTCATTTAATGCAAAAGAATTTGCAGAGATTATTTCGAATGATCCTGACTTTAAGTATATGTCTGGTCTCAAAGAGATTACTGGAAAAATTGAGCCATACTTAACTAAAGAGCTTAAAACAAAAAGACAAACATATTACGCCAAGTGTAAACGATTAATTTCAACTAATCATGGTGAACTTTTAAATGTACAACAAGCATCACCCAAAGATGCAGAAGAACTTGTAGAATTATTGACATCTGTTCCAGAGTTTAGTGATTCGATTATTTCAGTGGAAAGAAAACGTAGAACTCTGACTGATGGTACTTCACGTTCATTTTTTATTAAGGAAGATGGAAAAATGGTTTCAAGTGCTTCAACTGCGGCGGAAAATACTTTGTCAGCAATGGTTGTAGGAGTCGCAACGCTAGAAAGCTATAAGAAAAAGGGATATGCAACAAAGTGTATGCTCAAGCTTTGTAATACGCTTTTACAAGAAGGGAAAGAATTGTGTTTGTTCTATGATAACCCTCAAGCCGGTGCAATCTATAAGCGAATTGGGTTTGAAGATATTGGATTTTGGATGATGTATACATATAAATAATTATAAGTTTATTTTTTTTCATTACTCTGTTAATCGGTTAGCGTTATATTACATACTAAAAAATTTGCTTAATGCTAAAAAAATGATTTCCATGGGCGACAAATAATTTATTTCTTTTGTTGACTTAAACTATGGTTTAAGTCGTATGATAATCAAGTCGACGATGAAAGTAACATTTTGGAGGTCAACTTATGAAATATTGTTCAATTAGTGAAGCGGCAGCAAAATTTAATATTACAGAATCTACATTACGATATTATGAAAAAAAGGGCTTACTGCCACTAATTGAACGTGATCATGCAGGTAGACGGCTGTTCTCAGAAAATCAAATGTTACTTCTTGAAACAGTGATTTGTTTAAAGAATACTCACATGTCTATAAGTAGTATAAAGCAATATATCGATTGGGTAGTGGTAGGTGATCAAACGACTGAATTACGACTTGAAATGATGAAAAATCATAAGCAGGCAGTACTAGAAGAAATTTCGTTAATGACAAAATCATTAGAGGGTATTGATTTGAAAATTAATCGTTATCTAAAACGTACTGAACAAGAAAAGGGATAAGTTCCTTTTAAAAACGTAAGGAAAAGAGGAAATAAAATGAAACTTACAGGAAATACAATCCTTATTACAGGGGGAAGTACTGGTATTGGATTGGCTATTGCAGAACGCTTTTTAAAATTAGAAAATAAAGTTATTATTATAGGTCGACGTGAAAATGTTCTTAAAGATGCAAAAGAAAAATTCCCAGAGCTTATTACTCATGTAAGTGATTTAAGCACTGAATCAGACCGCGCTTTATTGTTTGATTGGGTAACAAATAACTATCCAGAAGTGAATGTATTAGTAAATAATGCAGGGATTCAACAACGTTTTAATGTCTTAAAAGCAGATGCGAAAAACGATTGGAAATATTTCAATAATGAAATCACAACAAACATCGAAGCTCCAATTCACCTTTCCATGCTGTTTGCTCCATTTTTTGCTACAAAACAAGAAGCGGCTATTATTAATGTTACATCTGGATTAGCATTTACTCCTTTGGCAATTGCTCCAATTTATTCGGCAACAAAAGCTGCACTCCACTCATTTACAGTTGGCTTGAGACACCAACTATCTGATTCAACTGTAGAAGTAATTGAAATCGCTCCTCCTGCAGTTAATACAGATTTAGGCGGGGCAGGATTGCATACTCATGGCGAACCTTTAGATGAATTCGCAGATGGAATTTTTAAAGGATTAGAAGATGGCAAACAAGAAATTGGATATGGATCTTCCGTTGAAAGACTACGTATGTCACGCGATAAAGTCGATGAGCACGTTGAAAATATGTACAATGCTTTGAAAAATACAATTTTATAATCATCTTTAGACTCAAAAAGTTTTTAAGTTAAGTTTATGTTGATTGGATACTTAAATCTGGAGAAAAAAATAATTAAAAAAAGGGCAAGTTCGTTAATTCGAATTTGTCTTTTTTGTCGTTTTGTTATAGGGCTTTTTATGTAACATAATGGCAGTTTAAATGCTTAAGGATAATCAAATTTCAATCAAAAATGGGAAATTCGTCTAAGTTACAAATCACCTGTGTGTAGGTATAATTTTCTAAACTACTTTTAAATCAATCAGAAAGAGTGATTTAATTGACTCGTAAAAAATACTATAACCATTATATGCTGTATTAGTAACACAAAAACAACCATGACACAAAATGGCGAAATCGTTATGTGTAAGGATTTAATCCATTATCAGAAAGTACCTATCTTCTTGGCAAAATACGTATATGCTGAAATTACTAAAATAATGAATGTGTAATTCAGCTACCGTTGTAAAAATAACAGATAGAAAACTAATGGATAAGAAGGAGTATTTATGAATAGGTATGTAGTGATTGAATCAGTAACTACTGGAATTATATTTATGATAATTTATGCAATTATAAAAATGGAATTTCCGATTGGTATCGTGTCAGTTTTTGTGGCTCTGTTTTGTGTTTTCTTTTACTACACGCAACATTTGTTTAAAAAGAAGATGAAAGAACATGGTTTGAGTCGTAGCTTTACTTCAAAATGGTATTTTATTGTCATCTGCTTCTTATTTATTTTTCTTTATAATGGAGTATTAAATATTGCATTTTTTGAAAGTTCATTTCTAAAAGGCTCATCAACAGTACTGTTTGCTGGAATAGGGGCTTTAATTGGTTCGTTTGTGAACTTTAACGAGTAAAACGAGATTACCCCAAATTAAAAAATAGTTAAGTTGATATTATTAATATAAAAAACAAAAGGATGTCAATGAATGAACAAAAAAATAAAAAACTTTGTTATTTGTTTAATGGCAGTTTTCATAATGATTGGAAGTAGTAGGTTTGCTACAAATTATTACGTTACTCGAACCCATATCGAACCTTTGTCAAAGAACGCTTCATTATTAACTTTATTATTTATGAGCTTCATCTTACTTGGACTGGCCATTGGGATTTTGTTAAAGGTTATCGAACACAAACTTGGGAATAAAAATGTTTCAACGGAGAATCGAAATCCATAAAATCTACTTTTGAAACTAAACGCATTGCGTTAGGTATACAATGATCGTCTACAAAGGCTACCTATTTTTTTTGCACTAATTGACAATATAGTTTAATAAAAAGGATTCCTCTTCTCCAACTCGAATTTAATAAATTAAACATAATTTCAGGGAGAAACAAAAATGAAGAACCTTTTTATTGGCGGTATAGGAATTTTATCAAGCATTCTTTTGTTAGGAATGACACTTATTACAGCTGCAGTTTATTCTTTGTATGTAGCTAAACCATATGGTGCACATTATAATTGGCGTTTAGGTCCATTTGGTTCTGTTTTATTTACTATTGGACTAATTCCATTGGTTATTAGTTTGATATTCTTTTTTATAGGTATTAATTTCATAAAGAAAGGTATTAATGAGTAATTTTATTCAACTTTTGCATAGTTATAGTTGAATTACAGAGTACTTAAACTATTTCCGTTACTAATTGGTTATACTTAACTCGTTAGGGGATTAAGTAATTGTGACTTTCAGAAAGCTTATACAATAGGCCTGACAAGTGGAAGTTTTCTTTAAATTTTTTTATATCAAAGAGAGGCAGGTAATAAAATGGATACAACTAAAAAAGTAACAGTTGAAACAATTATTAATGCACCAGTAGAAAAAGTTTGGGAATTTTGGACGGAACCAACACATATCAAAAAATGGAACACTCCTTCAGAGGACTGGCACACACCAAAAGCCGAGAATGATTTACGAGTTGGCGGAGAATTCTGTTCAAGAATGGAAGCAAAGGATGGCAGTTTTGGTTTCGATTTTGGAGGAATCTATGATGATGTAAAAACGTATGAACTCATTGCCTATACGCTAGGTGATGGAAGAAAAGTAGATATCACCTTTAGAGAAAAAGAAAACCAAACAGAAGTAATTGAAACATTCGATCCTGAAACAACGAATCCACCTGAGTTTCAAAAACAAGGATGGCAATCTATTCTAGACAATTTCAAAAAGTATGCGGAGCAAACAAATTAATAAGTAGACTTACAGAGAATGATTTTATTAAATCATTCTCTTTTTTGCACTAGAAATTAAGGATTTAAAAAAGAAAATATCGAATTTTTTTAAACTAAATGATGAATTGATAGAAGTGCATTCATTGATTGAGCACGATTTAGACATGGAAGCGCCTTTTCAAAATAGAGCAGACGCCTTATGCACAAAACACACAACAATATGAACAAAAACCTCCACTTTATGCACAAATCACAAGCCTATCAACGAAGTACACAAGCTCTAGCGTTAAATTGATCAAAACGGGTTCTTTATTTATCATATATCTTTTTTTAGTTTGATAGTTTTCTAAGTTCCTATAAGACAATCAAATAATTATGACATGCTTAGAGTTGTTCAGATGGCTCTGGCTGAATAAAAGTTAAATGTTTCATTCGGTTTATGACAGATAATACTTCATTAATTCTAGGTAATTCAAGCCATCTTTCGAAACCAGGAAAAAAGGAAGAAAATACAATATCCACTCCATCTCTTTCCATGTCTTCGAGAGCTTTTTTGATCTTTTCATGAAGTAAGATGTGGCGATCTTGTTTATTTATGGCTATTTTTCGAATTAAAAAGGCAATAGCTGCAAGCTGGGCGTGTGATGTGATATTGTATAGTCCTCTGATATCAATTTGTTCATCGCCTATCATCATGTATCCCATCGTTGAAACAATCAGCTTTTCTGTACCGCTACCTTGTGGATAGCTCGAAAAGTGATCGGTGTTTATTTTTCTTTCTCTCTCCCAGTTTGTATGGGGGATACGTTCATGTGGTTTGTCATTTTCACATAAATTTTTTGCTTCTTGCGTTACGTTTTTTGGCACAACGTTATCCATTAAGATAATTTGATCGGCTACGGATAAAAATTCCCCGCTTCCACCAATAACAAGAACAGAAGATACGCCAACAGCCTCATAAAGTTCCCTAACACGTTCCGTAAAAGGTGTAATCGGCTCATGCTTAATTAATGAACGCATTTTGATGTCTTGAATCATAAAGTTGGTCGCACTTCTATCTTCATCAATAAGAAGAAGCTTACATCCATAATTGATTGCTTCCATAATATTTGCAGCTTGAGATGTAGAACCAGAGGCATAGTCAGTAGAAAACTGTTCTGCCGAGCTATTTGGGATCCACTTTATGAACGGTGTAATATTGATATTTTTTATGGAACGGCCTTCCTCTGCAGAAATTTCCATTGCACTTTGATCTGTAACTACAAATTCTCGTCCGTCTCCTATAATATGGTTGTAAATCCCAGAATTTAGTGCGTCCAACATTGTACTTTTACCCGAATAACCACCACCGGTGATGACAGTGACACCACGTTTTATACCCATTCCGCGCATACCATAAATTTCAACTTCAACATCTTCTGGGGATGTAAAAGGCAAAGCACCCTCTAGTGGACCATTTTTTTCTTTATTTCTTGGCAAAATGCTACCATTTCCAATAAATGCACAATAACCATTGGTTTTTAGCCATTCGCGAATCATATGTTGTTTTTTTACCAATTTCAAGGCAGTATTTAATTTTATGAGATCAAAACTTGTAATAAACTTCTCCACTTCTTTTGGAAGCATTTTGCATAGCATTCGCATAGCTTTATTATTATCCTTGAATGGAAGTTGTACTGTAATCATTATGCATAAATACCATTTTTCCGAGATGACTTCGACAAAGGATACATTGCGTTTCAACAGCACATTTGTTGGACGAAAACAATAAAATGCACCATTTTCTTTATCGGTTCGTGAGCGGTTATAGATCAATTCATTTAATGTATTAATTTGATCAACCCATTCTCTTAAAGCAAAATCTGCGAGAACAACTTGATCCATCTTTTCATCTAAGCCAAGACGATCAAAAGGAATTTTTATGGTGATACATGGCTTATCCGGTGTGAGTTTATGTGTCTTTTCAATGTAATAAGCAACATCATTATTCCAATAGATTGGGTCTTCATAAATCATACTGTAAGATGATTGTCCTGATTGTAATGAGCGAAAATATTGAGCGAGTCTTTTAATAAAGCATCATCCTTTCATATTTGGAAAGCAGTGAATAACGGAAACCTTTCCTCGAGATGGGGGCCCTTTATCCTTTGGAGCAAAGTAACGATAAAACGAGTTGACCCCTAATCTCCATGTATTAGCCTGCTTAAACATAAACAGGCACTGTTTGAAATTTTCCATGACAAAAATTCCAATCTAAGTAAATCAATTTCAATACATATTCCCCCTAATAGATTTCAAATTAATTTGTAAGACAAACGATTAAATCCTTACCAGTATTGTTGTCTTGAGTAATTTTTTTCCAAAAAAATAACAGCCACTCAGTAAGTGGCTGTCATAAAATAGGTCGGCAAGAACGATTAAACGATCATTTGCCTAAAAATATAAAAGCCCTGAGAGTGAATCCTATCCTCAGAGCTTGATCTAATGTATTCATAAAAAAATAACTAAATAGTAATATGAGGATAAGACATATAATTTTTTGTTTTCATTGTTATCCTCACCTCATTAAAATTTATTTTGATAGAACCAATCCTACCATTAATTTAACCATTTGACAATAGGTGTATTGTATATTGTTTTGTATTGAAGTAAATAGCAGAGTTGTTCCAAAAAGGAAATAACAAGTATTTAACGAATTATCCAATATCATGAAAAGTTTGTAGTAGGAAAAATATGTACTGTGTTTCACACACGTTAACAGGTTAAAAAATATATACGATAATATTAGTTCCTATTATACTTTTAGAGAGCATAGTTTAAGGAAATAAAATGCTAATATATATATATAGAAGAATAGCAAGAGGTGTTGTTAATGAAGAGAGTAGATGTAGTATATGCTTTTATTTATGACGAAACAGCGGAGAAAGTATTAATGGTTAAAAATCAAAATTCTACTTGGTCACTACCAGGTGGAGCAGTAGAAAAAGGAGAAACCATAGAACAGGCAGTTATACGTGAGACAAATGAAGAAACTGGTTTAGTTGTTGAAGTATTAAATATAAATGCAATTAATGAAGCATTTTTTAATAAGCAAGGGCATCACGGTATAATGTTTACATTCTCAGCGAAAATAATTGGAGGAGAAATTACTATTAAAGATCAGAACGAAATTGAAGAAGTAAAATGGGTAGACATAAATACCGCTAATAGTTTAATGCCTTATCATTCAGGAGGTGTAGAGAGTTTATTAAAATCCTCAACACCGTACATATTTCAGGGCGAATGTTAGTAAAACGTTATTACAACTACCACGAAAGTACTAATAATCCTGACATTCACAGTTTTGAGTACTGATTTAATGGTTTGTCAAACGCTTAGTTTAGAATCATATTTCAAAGTTGAGGAGTTAAAGATTTAAAAATGAAAACCTATTTATCTATGACCGGAAAAATTTATAAGCTATTTTATATATTAACCGGATTGATGCTTGTATTTTCAATAGTAATATTAAGTAGCGCAAGTTTCTTAAACGCAACTCGAACCTATTTGAAATGGTTTTTCATAATTTATTTAGTTATTTTATTAATTACATTAGTAACAATTGCTTTAAACATTCTGGTTGCGTCATCTTTTCTGGTGAAAAATGTTTGGCTATTAAAATTACTTATAAAAAAATATTTCCATTCTTTATGATTGGAGTTGTAATTACGATTAGTCTTTCTTTAGTAAAATACAAAACAATTTTCTCTGTAAAATTTGTAGATATACTTATAGCTTTCACGACTATTATTCCACTATTGTGGTTCAGTTTTAAAAAAGCAGAAAAATAGAAGCACGTGTTTTCTCCCACATTTGCTTATTAGGATAGATATAAACAAAAAGAAAATGTAAAATTTATGATCCAAGAGATTTTAGTAACGTTAAAACTTTTAGTAATAAAAGCGGGTTAATTTTATCAATCAGGAGGATTTATGTGGTCGATTAACTGGGTAATTCGAGTAGGATTGTGTATAGCAGGCTTACTACTAATTTTACAGGGAATATACACAAATGAAAATAATAAAGAATACTTAAGTAATGCTGAAGAGATCACCATTTATGGAAATGAAGTTTTAGGTTGCATTGGTCTAATACTAACATTGGTTCTTGGTGGATTTTTAAGATTTTTGCCAGTTTGGTTAGTGAGATCACTATGGTTTTTGTTAGGGATTGGATTTATAGTACTTGGCGTACGATCAAATTTAAGATTTCTTTTACATCCTTAATTTATTTGGATGAACTTAATAAATCATCTTTTGGTGTATTGAAGTAATAGGTAAAAACTTTTTAACAACTGAACTAAAAAACGTTAATAAATTACTAGAACAATCCGACTAACGAATAGTGGGATTTTTTTATGTGTTTAAGTAGTAGTACTGCCGAATCTATACGGATTTTTTCTAGATTGAGGATCTTTTTATTATAAAAATTTGGAAATGTTGTAGATTTAAAAAGTACTAGAGAAATCAAGCATTTTTATGAAAAATTTAGTGAATGTATGATATCGTATATGATAGTGGTTAAAATTATGATCACGTTTGCGACTTATATAAGGAATATCGAAAATTTGGAATAAATATATATAGGAATATACCAATTTTTTGGTAAATTAGTATAGTCCAAATGGATAAGTCGTCATATAATAAGAAGAGTAATTTTACTAAAAAAAGTGAGGTGGAACATTTTTATGGGTAGTCCCAGTATAGGTGAGTCGGATAATTTACCGACGTCAGAGGAAGTCATACAATTGAATATCCGAGGAGGATTACTTTATAAAAATGTAGTCCGCCTTTAATAAGCTTTTGAAACATGGCTTCCTCTAATAAAAGAGGAGGTTTTAAAGCATGGTACAAAACATTTGGAAGCAAATTAACTTTAAAAAACAACCAAAAAAAATACAAGGTTTTGATATTGATTTAAACCAAGAAAACTTAACACGAATTGATCGACTTGTGGATCGTTATGAGTCAGAAATTCTGCATCATTTAGATAGTGATTACACACAAAAAACAAAATTGTCTGATCGGATTGCAGATAAAATAGCGCAATTTGGTGGCAGTTGGAAATTTATTATATGGTTTAGTGGTACACTTGCTGCCTGGATGATATGGAATAGCTTATCGTTTACGAAATCATTTCATTTTGACTCTGAGCCTTTTATCTTGCTGAACTTATGTCTATCATTTATTGCAGCATTTCAAGCACCAGTCATTATGATGAGTCAAAACCGTCAAGCAGTAAGAGATAAACATGAATCGGTTATCGATTTTGCAATAAATTATAAGGCAGAACAAGAGATTGATGATATGCAAAGTCGACTAACCAATATAGAGAATCAATTAACTGAGATTAGAGATTTGCTTAAACAAAAAAATTAAAATGCAAAAGGACTGTCGAAATATTGACAGTCCTTTTTTTAATGACGAATATCAGTGTTTTCAATAAAGTCAACCGTCCTTATCTTGATCAGTTAATGTTGGATTTTTTACATTTTGTTTTGAATTAGAAGTAAATGTATAAATAAGTAAAGCGATGATGATTAAAATAGAAATTACATAAAATTGGAGAAAAGCCTCCTTATAATTAGTCCACAGTATTTTACTACTATCAGATTTTTGTGCAGAATCACTGATGAATTGGTTGATATCAGCGTACTTTGGATAGATTTCTTGGACAGCACGAAATTTTAGTAGAGCATCTTTATAATAACCACCCCAAAACAACTCCGCTCCTTCTTTAAATAATCGATCAGTGTTACTGCGTGAATGGGGTATATTTAATAAATCAATGTATTTTTTAATTGTATTGACTGGGATAGCAAAATTGAACCCTTGTATTTCTTGACCGTTTACGGTGTCACCACGAAATGTGAGCAATCCGATGATTTTTCCATTCTGATCGATGACCGGTCCGCCACTATTTCCGTGTGTTGCAGCAGCATTGATTTGTATTACTGGTGTGCCTTGCTTGGTTGTTTTTGAAATGGCTGAAATCTGCCCTTCGTTCATCGTTGGGACAAGTAATGAATCATCTGAAAATAAATTAGAATCTGCTGCGGCTGGGTAACCAATCACCCAAATTCGATCTTGACTTTGAAGGGAATCAGAATCACCTAGAGGGATGGTTGGAAAGCCTTTTCCATCAATTTTTAATACAGCTACATCTTGTGCTGCATTAGTTAAGGAAGTATTCATTTTAACTTCTGCTTTAATTGCTTCATTTACATCAGGTAAATAGACAGATGTTCCTTTTTCGATTACTTTATATGTTGTATTTTTATACATATAATCGTAAGTCTGATCATAGTCCCAATTGTTTGCAGATGCTACTTCATTCACAATTATATCAAAAGCATTAGTCCCAATATCTTCATCTGTCATAATATGTGAACTTTCTAGCACATGAGAATTTGTGATGATGTATCCATTTGAACTAATAATGACACCGGATCCTAAATCGGATACTGATGTTTTGAAATCATCTTTTTGAAGAACATTAATCACACGCTGATCGGATAAGTCGAAAGACCATTTGACTGTTGCATAATCTAAAATTCGTACAACAGAAGATTTTGTGTAAACGGCTAATTTGTGTGCTTGTGATACATTTTTTGTGTTTGGTTTCATGTGAATTAAGAAAAACGAAGTGACAATCATGGCGATTAGTAGCAAACTAATTGGAATGGAAAAAAGCGCTTTCTTTTTCATTCAACTCCACCTTTCCAATATAGATTCGACAGTTGCTTAATTTCCTGATGCGCACCAATCTATATGCCTGCCAACAATGTTACACCATTATCCCGTCAAACCATTTTATTCATAGAATTTTTAGTTATTCTTTAATAAAAATTGATTTGTTATTTTTAGTTTTGAGAAAATCAGTTTATTTTTTAATCATCAAAATAAAGGGTGAAAGATTATCGAATGAGGTAGTTTACAATGAAAAGGAACTTCTTCGCAATGAATGAAGTTCCTTCTAATTTAAAGATAACGTAACGTTTTGATAGGTAAAAGATTGAGGTATTAATTACTTAAATTTCTTTTTGATGTCCTCTTTTTACTGCATCTTCTGATTTTGCCGTGAAAATTTGAAAAGTAATCCCGTATTTGTCAGTTACTATGCCATAAGCTGGACTAAAATGGACTTGTTGCAATGGCATAACTACCTGGCCATCTTCCTTCAACAAATTGTAAAAAGAGTTGGTTTTCTCTATTTCATTAGTAGTAATACAAATATTAACATTGTTCCCATTTCGATAAATCATAGTGGGAAATAGATCTGCAATCATAATATTTGTTTCACCAATTTTTAAGATTGCGTGTGCGATTAAATCCTTTAAGTTTTCTGGAAGTGGGGAGTTGGGGTCTTCTGGTGCATCTCCAAAAGTTTGACTAAATAAAAGTTTTGCATCAAGAGCTTCTTTGTAAAATTCAATTGCTTCCTTTGCATTTCCATCCATCATTAAAAATGAGTTTAATTGTACAGTCATCGTATTAGCTCCTTTAGTTATTGTGAATTTTTCCTTATTGAGATCATTGGTAGTATTCCAATTTATAAATAAGTTCATATTGTTTTCTTAAACAATATTGATTACACTTACAAGTATACTGTCTAAAGGTGACAATTTTAGGCACCATTAAGAGGTGTTTTTATGAAAAAATCAGAAAGAATAAATCAAATTCTTCGCTTTATTAATCAAAAACAGCATTTTACACTTCAGGATTTAATGCAGGAATTTCAGATTTCAAAAAGGACAGCTTTAAGAGATGTATCTTCCTTAGAGGAAATTGGCGTACCGCTTTATGCAGAATATGGTCGTTATGGAGGCTATCGAATACTTAATCAAATGAAGCTCCCACCTATTTCTTTTAATACTCAAGAAATTATTGCGCTTTACTTTGCTATGCAGGCACTTGGAAGCTATTCGAATTTGCCATTTCAAGTATCCTACCGAACAATACATGAAAAATTTATCAATGAACTGTCGGAAAGTCAAAAGCAGGAAATAGCGCGGATGCAAAATCGAGTATCTTTTCAAAATGCCGTACAAATCGAAGAATGTAAACATTTAGAAATCTTATTAATGGCAGCTGTTCAAAATATTGTCCTTAAAATTGTTTATAAAAATATTTCTCGTACTATTCATCCAATTGCTATATACGTTTTAAAGGAGTACTGGTATTGTCAAGCTTATGATATGGATAAAATGGCGTACCGTGTTTTCCGTTGCGATCGCATTTCTTCAGCTGAGATAACGAATATTCAGCCGTTAGAGGAATTAAAGGAAATTACGAAGTTAAATTCACATTCGCTTTGGAAACCATCAGAAAACGCTGTTAAATTTAAATGGTTGATTAATGAAGAGGGGATCGAATTATTTCAAAAGGAACACTACCCATCTATGAAAATGATCAATGAGCTTGAAAAAACATATTTAATTGGTACATATGAGCAAAACGAACTAGGTTTTATCATTAAATATCTTGCCAAATTAGGCAATACGGTCAAAATCATTGAACCCATTATTTTAAAAGAAAGTTTACGACAATATTATAAAGATTTACTTGAAAATATAGAATGAACCAATCTAAAAAATAAAATTGAAAAAAGGAACTTTGCCTAAAGTTCCTTTGGTTTTTATGCGTTACTATGTTGAAGATCTATTTTTTTATAAAAAGTCTAATTTCTCCACTTCTTACTAGAAATTAGACTTTTCAAGTTGGAACGACCATGAGCTCAAGTGCTAAAAGATGGTCAAAAAGTCAAATACTAAAAATGTGATCTTAAAGTTTTACTACGACCTCAGTTCCATCCTTCAATTTCGTTTCGACAAGGGTAACTCCACGATTTTTAGAAAGACCCTGCAACAATGGCTTCAAATCACTTCTTTCAATTTTCGGGAAGATGAATTTACTACCTTCTTTTTCGATTGCTTTATTAATTAAATGATTAATCTTTTTTGATGTAATAATTAAACAAGCCAAATTTAAAACAGAATAGGGAACAGGGATGGAGAAACGCTTTTCGTTAACTTTCAACTTGACTCTTAACATAATCTACTCAATAACCACAAAAACTTTATCACCATTAGCTGAAGTAATATCAATGATCTGTCCTACTAATTCGTTTTCGATTGCTTCAATTAGAAGGTCAACATTAATATCTTTTACATATTTTTCTGCTTCCGGTATTTTTTCAGCGATATTTGTACCTACTTTTAAAACAGCCTTTACTAGATTAATTGGTAAATTCACATTTACATTATCGCCAACATCAGAAGTCACACGAATCTTTAACATTTTATTTCCATAAGGTACTTCTTTTTTTGCTGCTACAAACTCAGGTTGATCTTTAACTTGTAAAATATTAATTAATTCACTCGCTTTGTCTTTATCAATTTTACCTTCTTCTACCAATGTTAAGATTCTAGAAATTTCATCCATTATAATTCCCCCTCTTTTAATAATTGAATGGCCTTCTCCGCCGTAATTTCGCCTTTTTCTAATAATGTTACAATTTTTGTTTTATCTACTTCTGGTTTCTTTTGAGAGGAGTAGCCTAGAGCTGAGATAATCTCATCTAATTTTCCTCTCACAGTCGGATAGGAAATTCCTAGCTCCTTTTCGACCTCTTTAATATTACCTCGGCATTTAAGAAAAATCTCAATAAAATGAAGCTGTTCCTGGCCAAGAGCCGCTAGTTTTGAAACTTCAAATTCATTTTCAACCGTTGTGTGGCAATGGTTACACTGTAGCTTAGTAATTTTAAGCGTCTTCTGGCAAACAGGACAATTTGTAAGTAAAGGATACGCCATACAATTCTCCTTTCTTTTATTTAATCATATAATACACCATATATTTAAATTTTCAAACAAAAACTTTAAAAATATTTATATTTTTTTATAATTTAATTCAATAAGTTAATTTGAGTATTAAATAAATTAATTTGTTGCTTAATAATTATGAAGTGGGAATGAAATTATTGAATTTTTGAAGGATTGTTAGAAAAGTAAAAAGAAAACTAGTAATGAAAAAGTAGTATAAAACCTTTCAAAACTGGTAATACATACTTACTTGGGTTATCCAATGATTGAATTTAAGTGGCTATTAAAATGTTTACAGGGTAGTCACTTAAGAAAGGGGAAAAGATTATTTTGAAGTAGTGGAAAGTTTTTACATGATCTTTTTAATAATTAATACTTTACTTGCATGAAAATGTTAAATACTTCAAATACTTCCTTTAAAATAGCATGTATGAAAAGGAGATTTTGGATGCATTGGTATGAAAAACTGAATCAGTATTTTCCTGTTGAAGAAATGAAATCAAAAGAGCACATGGAAACATTATTAAAAGAGCGTTCAAATATTTATCATAAAGAAGAAGGACCTCATCATGTGTTGATGTATGTTGAACTGGAAGACTTTGTATTTATAGATTACTTATTTGTTTCTAAAGATGCGCGCGGTCAAGGACTTGGTAATAAACTGCTTAATATGCTTAAAAAGAAGGGAAAACCAATTATTTTAGAAGTTGAACCTGTAAATTATGAAGATACGGATACAGAAAAAAGGCTTCGTTTTTATAAAAGAGAAGGGTTTGAGCATGCCCAATCAATTGGATACAATAGACGTTCACTTGCTACTCAAGAAATAAATTCGATGGAAATCTTGTACTGGTCACCAAATAACGAGAGTGAAGAGATGATTTTTAAAGCGATGAAAAAAACATATAATATGATCCATACATATAGGGATACACATTTTTATGGGGAAGCTTATCAACCTGTAGAAGAAGTACTTACATTTGGTGAAAATAAAACGAATCCAAACCTTTTAGAAGACATTTGAAAATTTACAAAATAAAAGGGGCCTTCCTAAAGGTTAGTGTAAACTGATACTTGGGCAGGCCTTTTTATATTGAGAAAAATTATTGATCTAAGTCTGACTAGAAGCAAAATGAGGGGTATATTGGTGGAGGATTTCTATTTTGCAGATTTGGTCATTTTAATTGCAGATTTTCCAATTTTATTTGCGGATTCTCTATTTTTATTTGCACTTCAACGTTTATTTGCAGTTTCTAGTTTCTTAATTGCAAATTTTACAGTATTATTTGCACGAACAACGCCTTGCGCTTCGCATTTTTATTAATAAACAGTATAACTATATAAAATGAGGATGCCCTTAAATAGGACATCCTCATTATTTTTTAAACACCCATACGTTTACGTTGATTGTTAGGTTTCTTAGCAATTTGATTCTTTTTAGTCGTATCCTTAACAGCATTTAAACCCATATTTGAGTTAGAATTTTGCTGTTTTTTATTTGCTAATTTTTGTCTCATTAAGTCTTGAAGACTTACTTTTTTTTGTTCATTTTTCACTTCATTATTTTCGCTCATAAATTTAGTTTTCCTCCAATTTCATCTTACCTATATAATGACTTGTTGAAGGAAAATAAGCAAGTCAAATAAGTGTTCAAGTTAATTTTCTTTTTCGGTATTTTTCTTATGAAATTCTTCCATTTTTTTGCTCTTTGAGTATGCTGATTCTTCTGAATGTCCAAATTGATCGACAGAACTTTTCTGTGGTCCTTTGTTTGTATGTCCTTTTGCCATGTTTAACCCTCCTTTTTTGTTATTATGTGCTTAAATTCCTTGAATAATCTCTTATTTATTATGGGAATCTATTTATGATAAATGGTATTAGGAGGAAGAATGATGACAAGCAAAAATGGCAGCAAAGGTAGTAAAAATCAAAATGCACCAGAACTTCATGGCCAAGCACCAGCGAGCGGCGACAACACAAAAGGGAACGAGTATCGTTCTAAAAAAGGAAGCAAATCTCAAACAGAACTACACTAAAAAAGGAATAAAAAAAAGAGCTTGGAAATTTCAAGCTCTTTTATTTAACCCTTAATTTTGAACTATTTTATTTGAAAACCTTCTTCATCTAAATATTCACAAGCTTCACCGTAACTATTGAAGGTACCGTCAAGATTTTCTCCTGCATATACATTCCACATGTCCATTTCTGAGACTAATATAAGAGTTTGTCCATTTTCATTTATCCAAATTTCTTCTACTTCTTCTTCATATTCATCAAAGGTTGGTTCAACAGAAAGGCTTTCAATCGACTTCGATAAAATTGTGCGAAGTTCGTTTTCAGAAAAGTCTCTTATATTTACCATGCCTTTGTCATTTGTTTTATATCCTTTAATTCCTTCAGCATATACAAATCCATTACCATTGGGATGTAAATGAAAAACAACGTTCTTTTTTTCTTTTAAACTTTCTTCAAATTGGAAGTTTGTACGCCCAAGTGAAACAGGTTTTTGAGTTAATTCTGGAAATGATTCGATGATCTTAATTTTTTCTTCGTAAGTAAGCATAATGCCTCCAAATAGTTATTATTTTTCCTATGTTTTGTTTGTAACGTAACAAATATAACAAAATTCTATAGAAAATGACATCTAATTGTCACAATTTGTGTTACTCTAATTTGGTAGAATAATAATGCTGTATTAAATTAACACATTCCTTTGGCTTATTTTTAGATTTAATTATACATAGTAGGTGATGAAATGGCAGTAAAACAACAATTTATTAAAAAAGAATTTTATAAATCATATTTAAATGAAAATCATAACGAAAATCATCCGATTGCGGTTTTAGCAGACCTTTACAGAGAGCAAGATGAAGAGATGGATCTTTCTTCGATCCGATTTGCACAAGGTGAAGTTTATTTTGAAAATAAAGATTTTGAATCTGCAGTTTTCAAATGGGAAAAGGTTGGAAACCAGTTAAGTGATTGGGCAAAGAAAAATATAGCTGATTCTTATTATGAGATTGGTTCATATGAAACAGCAGAGAAACTTTATAAAGAAGTTAAAACAGAAAGTAGAACTCTAACATCTGAGATCTACTTACAATTATTTTCACTTTATATTGATGTTGCGAAATATGAGGAAGCAGATCGTATTATTAAAGAAGCAGTGAAATATGATCCTGATTATCCTAATGTAACAAAAATTGCTCGTAATTTTTATGAGAAAAACCACGATTGGAACAGTGCTGTAGCATTAGCTTCAGACGAATCAATCCGAACAGAAGATTTAAAATGGTTTATCATTTTGAAGGAATATATCATAAATGGTGTAACAAGAGAAATGGCACCAAGTTATTTCGTGCAAACGTTACTTTCATTAAGTAAAGTAAATCTAGAGCATTTTGAATTAATGGTAGAAGCATTATGGAACAGTTATCGTGAACAATCAGTTTATGTAAATTGGTTACAAACATTTAACGATATGTTATTCCAAATCAACGTTGAAACAGGTGTTAAATGGAATCGTTTGCCTTTAATTTATACAATGACTTACGAGGCATTAGTTGAAGGTGAATATTTTGTAGCACAGCTTGAAGAGATGATGCCAAGTTTCTTAACAAATTGGTTGCGCATTACTGATTTGAAAGGTGCGGTTTTAGCAACAACTGCAACTTTAGCATGGGATCGTATATTCCCGGGTCGTATCGATCAGCAAATAGTTGTTGATGCAGAGAAAGCATTTGAACAACTTATGCAAACACCTGATTGCTTTGAAATTGGAAAAGAGTTATTTGAAAACATTCTACAATGGTCTGTTATTAATGAAATTGAAGTTGGCGACAGCTTTGAATGGTGGACAAACAAATTAACTCAATTTGAAAATACAACTATGCTAGTAGCAGGAACAGCTGGAAACGGAAAATCTTCATTTGTTAACTCACTTTTAGGTGAGAAGATGATGGGATCTTCTACGACAATGCCTGTATTATTTGAGCAAAATAATGAGTCAGAAATAATTGTATTCTCGAACGAAGGAAATACGCAGCTTGCTGAATACTCTGATTTTTATGATTTAACAACAGTTGAAAATAATCTGTTAAAAGGTGATGAACTAGTTTACTATAAATTGCCAAATTCATTTTTAGAAAAACATAACCTTTCAATAATTGACACTCCAGGAATTGATGGAGACACAATTAATACAAAAGCATTATTACAATCTGTTAAATTAGCAGATCGACTTGTATTTGTACTAAATGCTACTGCACCTTATACAGAGAATGAACGTAAATTACTAATTACTATTCAAAAAGAACTACCAACTCTGCCGATTCACTTTATTTTAAATAAAATGGATTCGATTTATAGTAAAGAAGAGATTGAACGTGTTCGTAATGAAATACAATCAAAAATTACGGTAGACTTCCCAGGTGCTAAAGTATTACCATACTCATCTATTTATAATAATCAAGATCAGTTTAAAGACTTAGAACTATTTATTGAGAAGAATGTGCTATCAACTGAGGCTAATTCAAAGCAAACTGAGAAATTATTATTAGCAATTCGAAAACTAATCAATTTCTTACTTGAAAAACGAGTTGAAAAAGAAGACGAGTTACGTGCAACTGTAGAATGGAATGAAGTTCTTGATGAAAAGTTAAACGGTTTATTACATTCTTTAAAAGATAAAGAAATGGAACATTTAAATACAATTAAAAACTCATATCGTGAGCTAAAAGACGAATTAAAATATGATTTAAAATTAAGTGTTCCTGGCCTATTAAAGGAATGTAAAGATTTAATTAAAGAAGATAGTGATTTCAGTACTATTCTTGAAACTGTAAATGAAGAGATGAATCAACGAATTGGTGAGTATGTCAGAGCGACTACTTTACCAAAATTAAATGAAGCACTTCAAAATTGGATTAAAGAATCTGGTGTATTACTAGAAGGTACTCAAAGCTATTTAGCAGAAATGAGTAATTCTTTAAATGAGTATATTGGAAATGAATATTTAAGCCTTGAGTGTGACTTTAAAGTATTAGATGACTGGCGCCGTGATGCTGATCGAATGACTAGTATGACTCAATTAGATGAGATGAATATATTATTAAACTCATCACCATCTCAATTTATTTTAAAGAGCTCAGGAATCTTATTAGGTTTATTACCTCAAAATAAATCGAAGCTTGTTGCTCAATACCAAAAATATGTTGATAATGTAAACTACGATGATGTTACATCTGACCTATCAACTAAGTTTTTCCTTCAATTTGAAATGTTTGAAAAGACTTTACCAAGAGATTTAGCTATGTTCTTAAATGCTCCATTTGAGCAAATTCATGAGCTAGTTGATGAAATAAGATTAGCAATTTCTAACTATAACCGTACTTTAGATGACATGAAATCAAATCCAAGTATTTACTTTGATCCGATTACATTCTTCACAGTGCGTTTAAGACAATTAGAGTTTTTAACATTACGTAAATAATAAAAGAGTGTGCCAATATCAAAATGGCACACTCTTTTTTCAAGTTATTAAATCAATAATAAAGACAATTATTCTTCCGCAACTTCTTCATAAGGAATATGTACAACAATTGTTTGATAGCCCTCTTTAATTTTCACATAGCCACCCCAAGGGATTTGAAGGATTATAAAGGCTCCTTTTGAATCAATTGAAAAGTGTGCAATTTTTTCATGTTCTTCATCAAGTAAAAGAACTTCTCTCTCATTTCCTACAGTTCGAATACCAGCGTGGCAATGAATTTGTATTTTCCAATTACCTAGTCTACTTAATAAGAGATGACTCATATAATAGTTCTCCTTCTATAAGTTGTTTTTTAAACTAACTTATTAAACTGATTAGTAAAATAGATACTAATATTGAGAAATGGTAAAAGGTTTATTCTATCTAACTAAATTCTATTCTTAAGAATGCTATCTTAAAACTATTTAGGTATGTTTTATAATTGATATTTTTTTATGGCTTTCCGCGTTATAAAATAACCAACTGCAATGATCGCAAACCAAATAATAATCATAAGAGAATTACCAATCAAGAAAACTGTCGTATTTTTAAATCCACTTACGATTGCATCAACATTTTGTTTAAATGTTACACCAATCCGGTCTCCTATCGTTTTTGGAGGAGTTGTATCAGTAATCGATGAAACTTCATTAATAAAAAGATTGATTGTACTGTAGTTTACAGCTGAATCATAACTTTTTAAAGTTGTTGTTAAACTTTCAATTTCGTATCTAACATCAGTTAATTGCTTTTCAATTTCTAAAATGTCTTTTAAAGAGCCAGCTTTTTTTAATAAATTCAATAAACGGTCTTCTTGAATTTTTAATGATTTCATACGCGTTTCTGTGTCAAAGTATTGATTGGATATATCATCAGTTGAAACCGTTTTTGAAATTACGTTTCCAATCTTATTTAAATTATTTAGGAATTCATTTAAATTTGTTGATGGAACCCTTACTGTATAATTTGCAGTTCTTGATGGAGATTGCTCAGAGTTGTTTCTAGAGTACTTTTCCAATATGGATGTTCCGCTAATATGATTCGATTCGATATAGCCGCTCGAACTACTAACTGATTTTTCAAGAGCTGAAATGGTTTTATCAAATTTCTTTGTTTCGAGCTGTAATTCAGCTGTTTTTACTAATTTGCGATTACTAGCTTCAAGTTGTTCGAAAGGTTGCTTTTTTTGATCTCTGACCGAAGCATCAGTGTTATTTACAAAGCCCCTCTGATCTTGTTTTAACGATTTTGATGACATACTACTTATTTCTTTTTTTGAGTCAGGATTTGAACATGCAGAAACGAATAAACATACAAGTAGTATTAAAAATAAGTTTTTAAAAAAACGACGATAAATTAACATGAAATTAATCACCTCATATGTAGGTCGAATTTAAGGGTTGGAAAGATCCGTAATTAGTTTGGTTAGTTGTTTAATTTTTGTTTGTATTCCTTCCCTTTATTTCCTAATCTTTCATCAAACATTCGATTGCGATAGTAATTATTTTTTAGTTGCAGATTTTATATTTGTTAAAAATTTCTAATTTAACCTACTATACCATAAATAGAAGTAAGGGAAAATGTGGTATTTAAACCATTTTTTGAACATTTTAAGTATATTTATTAGTATGAAAAACCACATGCAATTCTATGGTTAGTTACTTTTGTTTAATAGAAAAGTTATTAAGATATAATGAATGAATATTAATATTTTTGGAAAAGAAATAAATATTTTGACTATTTTTGTATTTTATGACAAAATAATGAAAACTAAATAGTAGGGAATAGGTGTAAATGAAATTCTTATTAATTCATTTACTTAAAAGGGAAGATTGGTGAAATTCCAACGCGGTCCCGCCACTGTAATAGATGAAAATTCTAAAGTCAGGAGACCTGCCTATTCTAACGACGCTGTTTGACCTACGAGAGATAGGGAGGTGCCTTTTGAAAGAAAGCTTAATTTAAAGTATTGTCATTATTTTATGTTTTCCAACGATCTTAAGGCATTTTTATCTTTTTTGAGATGAAAATGCTTTTTATTTTTTTAGGGGAATTTATGAAACTTCCAATTTTATATGCAAAAAACGATGGAAATTAAACATGTAAGACAGCAAAGTTGAAAGAATTGATGAAATTGGGTCAAGCCTGAATTTGAAATAAAGACTCGCCATGAGACAAAAAAAGATGAATTTTAACTTGGGTAAAATCAAAAAAATTAGAGAAATACATAATTCAATTAATTAAAAGTAGGGAGAAACCGATGAACAGTAGATACGTTAAAGAATCCAGAGTATTTGATAGTAGTAGAATATTTCCAACTGATTTAAATAACCATGGTACATTATTCGGTGGAAAGATGCTTGCAGCAATGGACTTAATTGCTTCTATTTCAGCAACAAAGCATTCGAGAATGGAATGTGTAACCGCATCGATGGATTCAGTCGAGTTTCTATGTCCAGTTCGCGAAAGTGATTGCATTTATTATGAATCATTTGTCATCTTAACAGGCTCAAGCTCAATGGAAGTATTTGTACGAGCTACTGCAGAAGACCTTCTTTCAGGTGAAAAAAGAGTGGCGGCAACATGTTTTGTAACTTTTGTTGCACTAAAAGATGGAAAACCTCATAAAGTAGTAGAGGCAATACCAGAAACTGAAGAAGAAATTAAATTACAGCAATTAGCATTTAAGCGTTTAGAAAGTCGCCAATTAAGAAAAAAACTAAGTAAGGAATTGGCATTAATTTGGAAAGAATAAAAGTAATGATTGAAATCATACTAAAAGTAAGCTAAGATTAAATTAATATTTTTAAGGAGGCATCAAATTTAGACACTATGTACAATATCCGATAACTTTTAAAGCTAAAGAATTATATAGCAAAAAAGTACTCTGCCTGAAAACAGAGAAATTGGATAAGTATGTCTATTTTTTGAGCCCATAATGAATATTAAGTAAATCCATTCAATTAAAAAAATGGTTTATTTAATACTAACTAAACTTTGTATATACTTTTTAGTATGTACTAGGCTTATTAAATTACATCCAATTTACACACAGGCAGATACTGCTTGTGTGTTTTTATTTTCTCTGGGCTAAAAACAGAGGAATATTTTTAAATCGGATGGAGTGAAGTATATGTTTATTATAAAAGCATCGAACATTGAGATAGAGTTAAACGGAATGACAATTTTTAAAAATGGAAATTTAGAACTAAAAGAAGGCGAACGAGTTGCTTTGATTGGTGAAAATGGAGTTGGGAAATCAACATTTATAAATGCAATTTTAGGAAATATTCCACTTAATAAAGGGTTATTGCAAATTCAATATTCAAAAGATGATATAGGTTGGCTTCTAACAGATGAAGAAGACCAGGAATTACTTACAGCAAGGGAAGTAATCGAATCATTTGATCAAGAACGTTATTTAATAAAGAAGAATTTAGAAAAGCTATCGCTTGACCTATCTAATGAAAAAAATCTTGATAAATATAATGAATATTTAAGTAAGTATTTAGAATTAGATGGATATGACTTTGAAAATAATATAGATCAAGTATTAAAGAAATTTCAATTACCGCAAGAGTTATGGAATATTTCGTTCAGTCATTTAAGTGGTGGACAAAAAACAAAAGTTAAATTAGCGAAAGTGATGATGAAACAACCAAAGCTATTAATTTTAGATGAACCAACAAATCATCTAGATACAGAGTCGATTCAATGGTTAACTGAGTGGTTAAAAAACTTTAAAGGTAGTGTGCTTTTTATATCACATGAGCGACAATTCATTGATGATGTTGCGCTCGTTACAGTTGAATTAACGCACGCTGGCACATTTAAGTATAATGGTGGCTATTCAGCGTATAAAATACAAAAAGAACATGAGCGAAAAACCCAGCAAGCTCAATATGAAAAACAAGAAGCGGAAAAGAAAAAGTTAATCGAAACGATCAATCAATATAAACAATGGTTTACAACCTCGCATAATGCAGCGAGTGAACGTGATCCTTTTGCCAAGAAACAAGCTGCAAAAAACGCATTAAGATTTAAATCAAAGGAAAAGGATTTAGAACGATTAGAAAAAAGAAAAGTAGAGAAACCGAAAGAAGTTAAGACAATCGCAGCTAGCTTTGAAAATGAAACGTTCACTGCAAAGCAAATGATTACCTTTGAAAAAGTAGATTTCTCATACGCTGAAAAATCATTATTTAGCCAAGTTGACTTTCTGTTAGGTCGAGAAGATCGATTAGCTGTAATAGGTAAAAATGGTTCTGGAAAATCTACATTTTTAAAATTATTAACGGGATTATTGATTCCGAGTAATGGGTCCGTACGACATAATCCTCAATTAAAAATAGGTTATTTTATGCAAGAGCTCGAAGCGTTAAATGAAGATTCTACGATTTTAAATGAAATTTTATCTCTTCCAAATATGACTGAAACAGAGGCGAGGACAATACTGGCTTGCTTCCTTTTTAGAAGAGAGGATGTTTATAAAAATATTGCTCAATTAAGTATGGGGGAAAAGTGTAGAGTTGCTTTCGTAAAACTATATTTTTCAGACTCAAATCTACTTGTTCTTGACGAACCGACAAACTATTTAGACATTCACACGAGAGAACGAATTGAGGAAGCATTAGCTGCGTATCCTGGAGCCGTTGTAGTTGTTTCTCATGATTCTTATTTACTAAAAAAAGTTTCAAATCGTGTAATTCATATCGAAAATGGTAATCTTTATGAATTCAAAGGTTCTTTTGCGGAATGGAACGGTAGACAAAGCATTTCAAACAATCAACAATCTCTATTAAATGAACGAATTAGGTTACAACTAGAAATTGCTGCATTGAGTGCGGAAGAAATCGAAACCGATGAAGAAAAGAAAGCTCAAATTACAAAAATCGTAATGTTACAAAAAGAATTAGAAAACATAAATCAAATTTTAGAATCAGGAATAAACGGGAAACAAGAGGTGTAAGTAAAAAAACAAATCACTTTAGGTAAATGACTAAAGTGATTTGTTTTTTTGTTTAACTATACATAATCGTTTTAGCTCGCTTTTAATACATCATTTACATCATGAATAACGACAAATGCTTTTGGGTCGATTGTGTGAATTATTTTTTTTAGTTCAAACAATTCCTTATTGCTCACAATTATGTATAATGACTCTTTTCTTAAACCTGAGAAATGTCCTTTTGCTGGATAGATTGTTACCCCACGATTCAATTCATTTGATACGATCTGTGCAATTTCATTTGCTTGGTCAGAAATAATCGTAATTGCTTTTTTCGGATTTATTCCCTCCATAACATAATCCATTACTTTAATACCAATATAAATTGAAATGACGGTATACAGTGTTTTTTCAAAACCGATTACAAAATAGCCACCTAATACGACAACTAAATCAAAGGCAAGTAAAGATATACTAATACTCCAGCCAAACGATTGATGGACCATTTGTGCAAGAACAGTGGAACCACCTGTTGTACCTCCTGCGCGGAAGACAATTCCTAACCCTAGCCCAATTAATACACCAGCAAAAATAGTACCTAATAATGTCTCGCTTGTTGGTACACCGTAACCGTCAGTAATACGTAGGAAAAATGAAATAGCTACAATTGAAATAACTGTATATAAAACTAATTGCTTCTTCAAATACCTATATCCAACTATTAACAACGAAGCATTTAAAACAAAATATACGACATCAGGTGACCAGTTAAAAAGATAATAAGTAATCATTGTAATGCCGGTAAAGCCACCTTCAGCTAATTTATTCGGTATTGCAAAGAAGTTAACACCGACTGCAAATATTGCTGATCCAACAAGGAGATATATAATATCTACGAAGTTTTTACGCACAGTTACCCCTCATTTTCTAACAGATTTTTAACACTTCTATCATTCTACCTAATTATTAGATTTGAATCAAAATATTTCTATTAAATAAAAGATAGATTAATAGTCATAGTTTTAGGTAGAATCTCATAGTTTATATAGACAAGCTATTAAGGGGGAATCATTATGGTATTTGCAACACCTGGAAAATCTGGTTCATTAATTACGTTTAAAAATCGTTATGACAATTTTATTGGTGGGGATTGGGTAAGACCGGTAAGAGAGCAGTACTTTGGAAATGTTTCGCCTGTAACTGGACAAGTCTTTTGTGAGGTAGCTAGATCGACTTCTGAGGATGTTGAACTAGCTCTTGACGCTGCACATCGTGCAAAAGGAAAATGGGGTAGGATGTCAGTCACAGAGAGATCAAATATTTTACATAAGATAGCTGATCGTATGGAAGCGAATAAAGAATATCTTGCTGTTGCTGAAACTTGGGAAAACGGGAAACCTGTTCGTGAAACTTTAGCAGCCGATATTCCATTAGCAATCGACCATTTCCGTTATTTTGCAGGCTGTATCAGATCCCAGGAAGGATCACTAGGTGAACTTGATGGTGATACAGTTGCTTATCATTATAAGGAGCCACTAGGAGTTGTAGGTCAAATCATACCATGGAATTTTCCGATCTTAATGGCTGTATGGAAGCTTGCACCTGCTTTAGCTGCGGGGAATTGTGTAGTTCTTAAACCAGCAGAGCAAACTCCTACTTCTGTGTTAGTATTAATGGAACTAATTCAAGATTTATTACCAGCAGGAGTTGTCAACGTCGTAAATGGTTTTGGTCTAGAAGCGGGTAAACCATTAGCTTCTAGTAATCGAATTGCTAAAGTTGCGTTTACTGGTGAAACTTCAACTGGACGTTTAATTATGGAATATGCTTCAAAAAATTTAATTCCTGTTACATTAGAATTAGGTGGTAAATCACCAAATATATTCTTTGAAGATGTAGTTGAGAATGAAGAATTCTTCGATAAAGCACTTGAAGGATTTACAATGTTTGCTTTAAATCAAGGAGAAGTATGTACTTGTCCATCTAGGGCGTTAATACACGAATCGATTTATGAAGAATTTATGGATCGCGCGGTAAAACGTGTTAAAGCGATTAAACAAGGAAATCCATTAGACCCTCAAACAATGATCGGCTCGCAAGCTTCCCATGAGCAATTGAATAAGATTTTATCTTATTTTGAAATTGGAAAGAATGAAGGAGCAGAAGTTTTAGTTGGTGGTAGCCGTAATGTTCTTGATGGAGAATTAAAAGATGGTTTCTATGTAAACCCGACGATTTTTAAAGGGAACAATAAAATGCGAGTATTCCAAGAAGAAATTTTTGGTCCTGTAGTATCGGTTACTACATTTAAAACAAAAGAAGAAGCGTTGGAAATTGCAAACGATACATTATACGGATTAGGAGCGGGTGTTTGGACTCGTGATATGGACACTGCTTATCGATTCGGTCGCAACATAGAAGCAGGTCGAGTATGGGTAAACTGCTACCATGCATATCCTGCACATGCTGCTTTTGGTGGATATAAAAACTCAGGTGTAGGTCGTGAAAATCATAAGATGATGTTGGATCACTACCAAAATACAAAGAATATGCTAGTTAGTTATTCTCCAAGTAAACTAGGATTCTTTTAATTAATCTAACACTCCGGTAAGCATTTACTGGAGTGTTTTTTGTTCTAATAGAAAAGCTGCAATAAATATAATAATTTTCGAAAATACATACATAAAAACTAGTAGCAGTTAAATATGCTTAATAAAACATGTTAATTGGAGGGACTAGTATGCTATATCTAGTAATCTATTTATTTATAATAATTGTTCTTTATAGTTTTATTCAATTATATTTAATTCGAAAGTGGAAGTTAATTTATACTACTTTTGGTTACCAAAACTATTTTCTTATTATTGGTAAATTGAAAAAGAATGGCATTGAGTATAAGACGAAAGTACCGATGAATTTAAGAAATAGGAGGCAATTTGATGAGAATACTCAATATGATATATATGTAAAAAAAGATTCAGAACATGAAGCATTACAGTCACTATATCAAACTTAAAAATTAAGAGACTGTTAGTTAGACAGTCTCAAAGTGTTGGTATAATCATTGTGAAATAATTGAAATTCATGTAATCGTCTTTTCGGTTAACTATTGGTACATCAAATTGATTTCCGTTAAACGAGGTTATAATATTACTCCTGAAAAACTTCCGCTCAACACTTTTTTCTCATTTTGATTCGTACATAGGAATGAGGCTAAGATCGAAAGTCTATTCTCTTGTTTTTCATACTTTTCAATCGTTACTTCACAAATAATTGTATCTCCTGTAAAGACTGGTCTTAAAAAGTCAAAATTCACTGAACGTGCCAGTACATTGTGATCTCCACCAATTTTGGTTGGTAAAGTTGCTGTCAATAACCCTTGAACGACAAGTCTACCTTGTTCATCAGGGGTCACATGATGAGCACCTGCATCGCCAGAAACCTTTGTAAATAATTCAACATCTTCTACTGTAAAAGTTCGCTCAAACGAAATAATATCGCCTACTTTTAAAGCCAATTTTACCACTCCCTAAACTATAATCAAAAAATGCTTTAATTTTCTTAACTATATAGTTCAATTTCCAATTGTACTATCCTGCTTGAATAGGAATTTAATTCCGAGGTGCCCATAAAATGACAGACACACCGACTAAACAGATTGCAGCACCGATCCAATCGTATAAATCGGGTGATTTTTTATCAATACCCCAGCCCCATAAAATAGAAAGAACGATAAACACGCCCCCGTATGCAGCATATACTCTACCAAATGTAGGGAAAATTTGAAACGTTGCAATGACACCGTAAACGGCTAAAATAATCCCCCCGATTAATCCTAAATAAGCTGATTGTCCTTCTCTTAGCCATAACCAAATAAGGTATCCACCACCTATTTCTGCCAAACCGGCTAATAAGAAAATAAATATTGCAGTTATCAAAAATACTCATTCCTCTCTAATTCGTTGAAATTTACGCTCAATGAACATAACCATATTTTAACAATAAAAACTAAGGTAAACTATTTTTCTAACTTTAGCGTTCCTCTTAAATTGAATTTCGGTACTAGTGAAACTGTTCTAATCATATTTTTAATAGAAGAAAACAGATAAAAGTAGGTGGAGAATAGATGGTAGATGCAAAGGTTGGTTTACGCCCTATTGTTAGTAATATTAATTTGCCGACTGTAATGAAGACAACATTTCTTCCAGGGGATTCCATTGAAAGATTATTTATTGCAACTCAACTAGGGGAGATTTTTTACATAGGAAATGGAGAAATCAGGACATTTTTAGATTTACGGCCACGGGTATTAAAACTAGGTGCTTCAGGTGGCTATGATGAACGTGGGCTGTTAGGACTAGCATTTCATCCTTATTTTTATCATAATGGATTGTTTTATCTTCATTATTCAGTAGCAGATTCTCAAGGTCCGGGTACACTCTCAGAACCGTTTAAACCTAATCCATGTGAGCCAAATACACTAAACTTAAAATGGGAAGATAGGGAAAATCATTTTGATCATATCGATACAGTTGAGGAGTGGGTTTTGCAATCCAATGGCAAGCCCCAAATACGGAGAACATTACTTAAATTTAGAAGACCATTCTTAAATCATAATGGTGTTAATACATTAAACTTTTCACCGGAAACAGGAAAGCTTGTTTTAACGACAGGAGATGGCGGTTCAGGCTATGATCCTTTTAACTTAAGCCAGAACAATTTAGAAATCGCGGGCAAAATTATTGAAATTGATGTAGGAAAAAATACAATCGTCGATCATCTCCCAGTTGTTACTCGTTTTAATGAACTACCAACAACTATTCAAGAAACTCTCACAGTTATAGCAAAAGGGATTCGCAACATAACAGGTATTTCATATCAAAGAATATCTAATCAATTTATTAAATATATAGGTAATGTTGGTCAGGATATGGTTGAGTCAATTTATTCATTTATTCAATATAAACCAATACCTGTTATTCAGCTGATTCAAGCTAATATAAATGCTGAACCTAATTTGGAAGGGTTTATTAACTTTGGTTGGCGAGGCTGGGAAGGTAATTTCCCTACTTCGATCATAAACGCATGTAATGAAACTTCAAATTTGGAAGAGAATGCAATTGCTTATTACAATGAATCAGTAGAACTTTCAGCTAGCCGTCTACAACCTTTAACTTGCTATTATCACAAAGATCCAAGAACGAATAAATTTGAAGGAACTGCACTTACAGGAGTCCAAGCATATATGGGGAATGAAATACCTAGTCTGTCTGGTAGTGTGGTGTTTACTGATATAGCACGGAAAGGTACACAAGGAGAAATTAAAGGTGTTTTAGCTTATACGAAAGTAAGACCTGATGGTAAACAAAGCGATTTCAGTATCATTCAAACCGATTATAATTTTGGGTCCAAACCAGCTTACTATGTTGGGCTAGGTACGAATTTAAATCAATCAAAAATGTATTTAGGTGTTTATGGTTCTACAAAAGTGACTGATTATAATCAAGGTACTATTTTTGAAATCGTTCCATGAATCTAGTTAATAGTTTATACAGAACTTAAAAAACCGCAGATTCTTCTGTGGTTTTTTAGCGTGGAGTGAAGTTTAATTGTTACATTTACTATTCGAAAAGGATTTTAAACTTGATAGATTATTAAACAAATATCGAATAGCCTGTTCAATGAAAGGGGACGAATAAAAAGGTATTAAAAAAATGGGAAAACTCAATTGGAATATGGAGTGAGCGTGTAATGGATAAAATGAATAAAACAGAAAGTCCCGTCACTCATACTGGAAAAGCTCAAAAAACTGTTGGTCAGTATTTGTTCGATTGTTTGAAATTTGAGGGCATTACAGAAATTTTTGGCGTTGCAGGGGACTATAATTTTTCACTGCTCGATACTTTAGAGCAATATAATGGAATCCAGTTTATAGAAGGACGGAACGAACTAAACTCGGGTTATGCTGCAGATGGCTATGCAAGAGTTAAGGGGATATCAGCACTTATTACAACATTTGGGGTTGGAGAGTTAAACGCATCTAATCCGATAGCTGGGTCATATAGCGAGAATATTCCTGTAATCCATATTGTTGGTTCGCCTCCAACAAAAGATCAAAATGAACACAAACTGATGCACCATACTTTAATGGATGGAAATTTTCATGTTTTTCGTAATATGTATGAGCAAATAACGGCTTATTCTGCAGTGTTGACACCGGAGAATGCTATGATCGAAATTCCAACTGCTATTCGCATTGCTAAAGAAAAGAAACAACCTGTTTACCTTGTTGTGGCTAATGATTTAGTGAGCAAACCGATTGTAGTACGGGAAATGCCGAAAGCGCCTTTACGTACGTCTAATCCAAAAACTCTACAGGCTGCGACTGATCATGCTCGTCAACTGCTCGAACGTGCTAACCAGCCAGTTATCTTAGTGGATGTAAAAACTATGCGTTTTGGCCTCCAGGCTGAAGTTTTACAACTGGCAGAAGCTATGAATATACCTGTTGCCGCTATGATGTTCGGCAAAGGAGCATTCGATGAAACTCATCCTAGTTATGTCGGAATGTATATAGGCTCTTTCGGTTGTTCAGAAGTCCAACGTATAGTAGAAAATGCAGACTGTATAATCGCTATCGGAATGGTAATGGCAGACACTAACACAGCTAACTTTACCGCAAAACTGAATTCACTTGTGACTATTAATATTCAATCTGACTTTGTTAAAGTCGCTGAGGCAGTTTATCAGAACGTTTTTGCTACAGATATGATTCATGCATTTCAAAATTTCGGTTTCAAAGGTACTGGATTTCAAAGAAAAGTGTCATTTCCCTATAATCAGTTCACATTAAGTACAGATGAATCTTTGAAAGCGGCTGGCTATTATCCAATTTTACAGCGCATACTAAAAAAGGACGACATTTTGATCGTTGAGATCGGTACGTTCTACAATGGTATGTCGGAGGTAAGGCTGCAGAGTAATGTTACATATATTGGACAAGGAGGCTGGGGGTCAATTGGATATGCAACCCCCTCGACGCTCGGTGCTTGTATCGCAGCGCCTGAACGACGGGTGTTGCTGTTTACAGGTGATGGCTCACTGCAGCTAACGGCCCAAGAAATCAGCTCCATGCTCTACTATGGTTGTAAACCAATCATTTTCGTCTTAAACAATGATGGTTATACGATCGAAAAATATTTAAATGTCAAAACAAAAAATCAAAAATACAATAAAATCCCACGTTGGTCATATACGAAACTGGCTGAAGCTTTTGGAGGCAATGCGTTTACTGCAATTGTTCGGACATATGGAGAACTTGAACAGGCTATAAGCCAAGCGGAAATTGAATGTTCCGAGAGACTATGTATGATTGAAATGATTGTAGAAGATCCATGGGACGCACCAGAGAATATGAAAAAAATGCGTAATTATATGGAGACACAGGCAATGCAAAAGAGGCAGAAATAATCACAATTCTTGAGTTTTCAAGCAAAATACTGAATGATGAAAAAAGAAATCAATAAATGGAAAGAAATTTATCCAAAACTTGAATTTAGAGTAAAAGCGGAAGTTCATCTCAAAGGAACTGGAACTATGTACTAAACAATAGTTGGTTATGTCGAATCTATTATCGATATAGAGTAAGGAAAAGAAAAATCGTACTCATAACAATTCCATGAGTACGATTATATCTTTTAATTTAACAAAGCCAATCTCTTAGAAATAATTAAAGCAATTTCAACCCATAACCAGCAATAAAAAAAAGAAAAAATAAATATGATTAGAACGGTTAATGTTGAAAAAGAATCAGAGAAGGCTGGACCTAAAACAGGAAAGTGAAAAATAAATAATAGATTCATGATTCCTAACACTAATAGAATTGCTCCAGCTAGAATGATACTTAATCTCTTTTTAAAAAAGTAAAAAGAAGTGCCTATTCCAATTCCTAATAAGCCTGTTGTAAACGGAAATATAATAAGTTCGGTTGGTTGTAGGATGAGTAATAACATGATTGTTAGAAAATAGGACTTTAATCCATTTGTAATGGAGAACATGGAGCAAATTAGAATAGGTGCAGTGGCAAGTGGACTTAAAAATAATCCTACAACAGGTAAAAAGCCACCTGCAGCTTGAAAAAATGCAGCAATACAAGCAAAAATAGCAACTAAAATGAATTTCATCGTTTTACTCTGTTTATTGAACTTTAGTTGAAATAAATGAATTTCATCAGAAATGGGCTTGAAAAAATACACTTTTTCACCTCGTTTTTAAGCTTAGTTTCGATTTAAGATCTATATAATTTATATGAAATAGAATATAGTGTAATACATTCTTACTTTTTAGAAGCAGATAAAATCGGAATTTAACTTCAACCTCAGACAGTTTTCTAGACATTGAAAATAGTAGATAAGATTTAGTTTATTTTTTACAATCATTTTAATATTTGATGGTCTCTAACGATCAACATAGTAATTTTCCTATATTATTGATAACAAACATAAATAAATGTATGATAAATACGTTGAGAATTGCATGAAAATTTAAAAATTGAAGGGGAGAACTATGAATATTAAAATTGATAAAGATTATGTGTTAAATACCGCTAAACAATTACTTGAGTTTAATAGTCCAAGTGGTTTCTGTTTTGACATTATGGAGTTAATCCAGTCTTGGTCAAATAGTCTTGGTTACGAGTTCGAAACAACTAATAAAGGTTGCGGAGTCATTACTATTCCAGGGAAAAGCAATGAGCAAGTCATCGGATTATCTGCACATGTTGATACATTAGGGGCGATGGTTCGGTCAATTACAAGTAAAGGTACTTTAAAATTCACTATTATTGGTGGGCCAATCGTACCAACTCTTGATAGTGAATATTGTCAAATTAGAACTCGTGATGGAAAGATTTATACAGGTACATTTTTATCTACTAGTCCATCGATTCACGTATTCGAAGATAGTAAAACAAAAAAACGTGATCCAGAAAACATGGAAGTTCGCATTGATGAATGTGTTAAGTCAAAAGAGGACGTATTAAATCTTGGAATTTGCCCAGGAGATTTCATTTTCTTCGACCCAAAAACGACAATTACTGATAGCGGATTCATTAAATCGAGATTTATTGACGATAAAGCAAGTGTTGCTTGTTTAATTGGTTTACTTGAATTATTTAAAAGGGAAAACATTGTTCCTACATATACAACGAAATTATTTATTTCAACGTATGAAGAAGTTGGTCATGGATCATCTTATATTCCATCTGATATTACTGAATTAATCTCAGTCGATATGGGCTGTATTGGTGATGATTTAAGCTGTACTGAATATGATGTTTCTATTTGTGCAAAAGACTCTGGCGGACCATATGACTTCAACATAACAACTGATTTAGTCAATTTAGCGAAAGAAAATGAGCTTAGCTATGCGGTCGATATTTATCCAATGTACGGATCTGATACAGTTGCTGCATTACGTGGAGGACAGGATATTCGTGGAGCACTAATTGGACCTGGTGTACATGCTTCTCACGGTATGGAAAGAACTCATTATAGTGCGATGGAAAATACGATGAAATTATTGTATTTATATTTAACGAAATAATTATGTAAAAAAGCTGTTGATTCATTCAACAGCTTTTAGTTTGTAAAGATAGCTAGTTGAAAATACGAACACTTTGTGTACATTGTTGATAAAGCTGTGAACTTTATTGATAAAATATGGTTTTTTATTGATAAACGCTAATTTTTATTGATAAATCAGTCTTTTTTGTTGATAAAGTTTGGCACCGCAAAAAAACAAGCCATTAGTCAGTAGCTAATGGCTTTTACTGTTGCTTAGTAATATAATTTTTGAACCCCATTTAAAGTACTATCAAATCGATCTTCCCCAAGTACATTAATATTTTTCTTTATTGTATACGTATAAAAATAAGCGGATAATGACTCACGGGTTTTTTCTTGGAGTTTGTCTATTAATATCTTTTTTGTACCTGCGCCAACGACACCATCAGCAGTTAAACCATTATCTATTTGGAATGCCTTTACTGCTTCATCTGTACCTTTAGCAAAATAGCCATCAACTCCGTTTGTTGAGTAGCCTAGTTTTGTTAAAGTATCCTGTAGCCATTCAACTTCTGAACCCACGCTTCCAAGCTGTAAACTAGTAGGAATATCAGTTGGCTTTGTTACAACGACACTTCCTGAATCTTCATCAAATAAATGATTTGCAACGGCGATGTCTTGGAATGACTGGTTAGAAGATGTGATTAAAACAGTAGCCCCTTTTTGAACACGATCGAATAACCACTCTACTTCCTCATCATACATCCGTACACAACCGTGACTAGCGTAAGTCCCAATCGAACTTGGGTTGTTATTTCCGTGGATTGCATAGGTTGTACCCCATGTCCCTCTTGCATTTAAACCTAACCACCTGTTTCCAAGAGGGTTATTCGGGTCACCACCAGGAATATTTTCCTTATAGTAAGGACGGTTTACAATTTTAACGACGATTTTAAACTTCCCTTCAGGAGTTAAATCTTGGCTCTTACCAGTAGCAACTTTAAAAACTTTTACTAATTTACCATCTTCATAAAATGCTAATCTATTAATCGATTTGTTAATAATGATAAATTGAGAAACTGGTTTCGTTTCTGCATAAGACCGAACAAAAGAAGTGCTCAAAAATAAAAGAAGTACTAAGAAAAAAATAAAACAGCGCTTAAACAATTTTTTCCCCCCAACAATATTTAAAAGTCCGTAGCTTTATATACTATGTAGAGATGGCTTGTCCTATCTAATAAAAATTTCAAATTAATAAAAAATAGATTAATTTCTTATCCGGAAAATTTATCTAAGGAGTTCGAAATCTATTTAAAAAATGTAAATGGTTGCATTACGAATCAATCTTGTTAAAATAGTAAATGTAAGCGGTTAAAAAGAGTGTGGACCAGTCTTCTAAAACTTTGCTATTATTTTAACAGAAAAAATGCACACGGTTGCACAAATTTCGGAAGAGGATTCAATTCTTTGAAATTTCACTTACCGTAATTGTTTTAATCTTTTTTGACCTATGTTTTATATTTTAAATTACTTGTTCAAAAAGTTTTGGACAAACAGGTTTTAACTAGAATGGAAATAGAGTTTTTAAGATTTAAATTGATACATAATCTAGGAGGCAATTAAAATGGAGAAAAAATGGTGGCATAATAGCGTAGTATATCAAATTTATCCTAGAAGTTTTATGGATAGTAATGCTGATGGAATCGGCGATATTAAAGGAATTATTGAGAAGCTTGATTATTTAAAGCTATTAGGTATAGATGTAATTTGGTTGAGTCCTGTATATAAATCTCCTAATGATGATAACGGTTACGATATTAGCGACTATTGTGACATTATGGAAGAGTTCGGTACGATGGAAGATATGGATCATTTAATTTCTGAAGCAAATAAACATGGAATTAAAATAGTAATGGATTTAGTCGTAAACCATACTTCTGATGAGCATCCATGGTTCATTGAATCACGAAAAAGTAAAGATAATCCTTATCGAGATTATTATGTATGGAGAGATCCTGTAAACGGAAGTGAACCAAATGATCTTCCTTCTGTATTCAGTGGTAGTGCTTGGAAATATGATGAGCAAACTGGTCAATATTTCTTACATTTATTTAGTAAAAGGCAGCCTGATTTAAATTGGGAGAATCCAAAAGTACATGATGAAGTATATAATATGATGAATTTTTGGCTTGATAAAGGTATTGGCGGGTTCCGTATGGATGTAATTGATTTAATCGGGAAGCTTCCTGACCAAGAGATTACTGCAAACGGACCGAAGCTACACGATTATTTACAAGAGATGAATCAAAAAACGTTTGGAAATCGTGACGTTTTAACAGTAGGTGAAACTTGGGGAGCAACCCCTGAAATTGCAAAACTTTATTCGGATCCAGCTCGAAATGAATTAAGTATGATCTTTCAATTTGAGCATATAGGTCTAGATCAACAAGAAGGAAAAGAAAAGTGGGATTTAAAGCCATTGAATTTATTGGAGCTTAAAGAAGTATTTAATAAATGGCAAACACAGCTTGATGGGAAGGCTTGGAATAGCTTATTTTGGAATAATCACGATTTACCACGAATTGTTTCAAGATGGGGTAATGATGAGGAATATCGAATTGAAAGTGCAAAAATGCTTGCAACCATACTACATTTAATGCAAGGTACACCTTATATTTATCAAGGTGAAGAAATTGGAATGACAAATATTCGTTTTGAAAGTATTGAGGAATATGACGATATTGAAACGAAGAATATGTATAACGAACGAATTTCAAATGGGTACAAGCATGAAGAAATAATGGAATCAATTTATACAAAAGGTAGAGATAATGCTCGCACCCCAATGCAGTGGAATGGGGATCAGAATGGTGGTTTTACGAGTGGAAATCCTTGGTTAACAGTAAATCCAAATTATACGAATATTAATGTTGAGAAATCGATAAACGATCCAGATTCAATTTTTCATCATTATCGTCAATTAATTCAATTTAGAAAAGAAATTCCTGCTATTGTTTATGGTTCATTTGAAATGCTCGCTGAAAAGGATGAAAAAATATTTGCGTATTTACGCCAGGACCAAGATGAAAAACTGTTAATTGTTGCAAATTTTACGAAAGATGAATCAACATTTAGTTATATTGCTCGTTATGATGAAGTAAGTATATTATTAAGTAATTACAAAGATTCAAGTTTAACGATTGAGAAGCTAAGCTTAAGACCGTATGAAGCTGTAATATTTAAAATTAAATTTTAAATTTATTAAAAATAGTTTGACATTTTAAACTGTACTCGTATATGATAAGATTATCAAATAAGAAGGAGGTAGGTTAACATGATGATTGTAAGAAAATTAAACGCGACAGCAACAAATAATTTCATACTGATTATGAACCCTATCTCTACGCAGGACGGACCACGTTGAAATTTAGATTTCAATTGACGATCTAGCCATGGGTTTATATTCCCCATGGCTTTTTTGTTCCAAAAAGAACGAAACATTTTTGTTTGTTTTTGGTCGAAACGTTTCTTTATGGCCATGGGGTATGGAAAATTATCCCATGGCTTTTTGTTGTCAAAAAAAGTGGAGGGTTGCGTAGAGATAGGTTGATTGATACAAAGGAGGTAAAAGAGTGTCTCGAATATTAAAATATGTCTATAGACATAAGCTAACATTTATTATTGGTTCAATTTCAATGGTCTTGGTTATTGGTGTAGATCATTTAATTCCGTATTTACAAATGATTTTAATTGATGATGGAATTACAAAAGGAAAATCATCAGTCGTTCTTCCAGTAATTGGGGGGATTATTGGTGTCACAATTATTAAATCTATTTTTGGTTATGTAAAAGAATATCTGTATGATTTAGTAAGCTCGAAAGTACATGAAGATATTAAAAATGATATGTTCAAGCATATTCAAAGCTTTGAGTTTAAGTATTTTGACTCAATGAATACTGGTGAATTACTTTCAAGGATTAATGAAGATGTGGAAAATATATGGCAAACAATTGCATTTGGACTAAGATTATTTGTTGAAAATATTATTTATTTTACTCTCAGCACAGTTATCTTATTTGTGATTAATTGGAAATTAGCTCTAATTTGTTTAGCAATTATGATTCCAATTGGATATATGGGTACACGTTTAAATCGCTTATTAAATAAAGGTTACGGTAAAATAAGTGACCACACTGCTGAAATTAATACTACAGCACAACAAAATATTGCAGGTGTAAGATTAGTTAAAGCGTTTGCTAGAGAAAAACACGAGACGTTGAAATTTTTAAAAATGAATCGTGGTTACTATGATTTAAATATGGCTCAAGCTAAAACAATGCGAAAATATTTTCCTAATATTGAATTTTTAACAAATATTGCACTTGTAGCGATGATCATTATTGGTGGATATTTTGTTTTGCAAGAAAGCATGACGTTAGGTGAACTTGTTGCGTTTAGTGGATACATTTGGAACTTAATTTGGCCGATGAGAATGTTAGGCTGGTTAACGGATGTACTTTCTAAAAACCAAGCTTCTGCGAAAAAGATTTTTGATATTTTAGATCGTAAAACAGCAATCGAGAATAAAGAGGGGGCATATACGCCAAATCTTGTTGACGGTTCAGTGGAATATAAAAATGTTAACTTTAAATACAACGATGAAATTGTCTTAAAAGATATTAATCTATATATTCCAAGTGGTAGTAAAGTAGCAATTATGGGGACGACTGGCGCAGGGAAATCTTCAATTCTTCATTTAATTGGTCGCTCATACGATGTGGCAAGCGGAGAAGTTTTAGTAGATGGCATTAATGTTAAAGATTTTAATTTAACTTCTTTACGTCAAAATATGTCTCTAGTTTCACAGGATACATTCCTATTCTCAGATACGATTGAAAATAATATTAAACTAGGAAATCCTGAAGCTACTATGGATGAAATCCGCGATGCATGCCGAATTGCTTGTTGTCTAGACTTTATCGAAGAGTTAGAAGATGGATTCAATACCGAAATTGGTGAGCGAGGTATTGGTTTATCTGGAGGACAAAAACAACGTATTTCAATTGCACGTGCCTTATTACGTAAAGCTCCAATCCTAATTTTAGACGATGCAACTTCTGCGTTAGATATGGAAACGGAGTATGAATTATTACACAACTTAAATAGACGATTCTCACATAGTACAACATTTATTATTGCGCACCGTATTTCAGCGGTGAAAAATGCCGATTTAATATTATTTGTTGAAAATGGAGAAATAGTTGAAAAAGGAAATCATAAGCAATTACTTGATAAAAAAGGAAAATACTTTGAAGTTTATGAAGAACAATTCAAAGATTTTGAAACAGTCGAAAGTGGGGTGATCTAATGGCGCAAAATACGATTAATCGCGATGAAGACCAGCTAAACCGTAGTAAAACCGAGCTGATTTATAGGCTCGGGACGTATTTAAAACCTTTTAAACTAAAAACCTTTACCGTTATTTGTTTAATGTTATTCGTAATGGTAGTTGGTATATTAAACCCGTATTTATTAAAGATAGCAATCGATACAAATATTAAAAACCATGATGTAAAAGGTCTCTTAATAATCGGGGCAATATTATTAGTGCTGAATTTCCTAGCTATGATCGCTTCTAAAACTCGCTGGACATTAATCAGCTCAGTTACGAATAATATTTTAGTAAATATTCGTCACGAGCTGTATAAACATATTCAAAAATTGTCATTTACATTTTTTGATAACCGTCCGGTTGGGAAAATTTTGGCTCGTGTAATGGGGGATATTAGTGCGCTTCAAAATTTATTCAACCAAAGTATTCAAACATTAATACCAGAATTATTAAGCTTAGTCTGTGTTACAGTTGTAATGTTTGTTTTAAATGTTAAACTAGCAATCGCATCTGTATCTATTCTCCCATTTTTGGCAGCCGCTATGTTTTATATTGAAACAAGAGCACGTAAAAGATGGGACGATTATCGAAAGAAACGTTCAAATCTAATTGCATTTATACATGAAGATTTTTCAGGTATAAAAGTTGTGCAGTCTTTTGCGAAAGAAAAAGATAAAGAAAAAGACTTTAAAGAGAAGGTTTCGGAACTAATGGGTTCATTCATGAAAGCAGTAAAAATGAATGATTTCTTTTGGCCATTAGTTGAGCTATCTTGGGGTGTTGGTACGGTAATTGTTTTTTATGCTGGGTATAAGCTTGTAACTACGCAAGAAATAGAAGTCGGTACATTAATCGCATTTTCTATGTATATTGGAATGTTCTGGCGCCCAATTATGAACTTATCAAACTTTTATAATACATTAATATCAAATTTCTCCGCAGCTGACCGCATTTTTGACATTATGGATATTGATCCTGAAATAATTAGTGAAGAAAATGCACCAGCAATCGGACGAATCAAAGGAGAAATTCGATTTGATAATTTAACGTTTGGTTATGATGAAAAATCAACAGTATTAAAAAATGTAAATTTCACAATAAATCCGGGTGAAAAAATTGCCTTAGTAGGTGCAACTGGTGCAGGTAAAACGACGATTGTTTCTCTAATAAGTCGTTTTTATGACCCGACTAAAGGTAGAATTTTAGTTGATGGAAAAGATATTAAAAAAGTAGATTTGGAATCTTATAGAAGTCAAATGGGAATCATGCTACAAGACACGTTCCTATTCTCAACTTCAATCATGGAAAATATTCGATACGGTAAATTGAATGCAACAGATGAAGAAGTAATCGCTGCAGCAAAAGCAGTCCATGCACATGACTTTATCATTAAAATGGAGGATGGTTATGATACGGACGTTAATGAGAGGGGCTCAAGACTTTCATTAGGTCAAAGACAATTAATCTCTTTTGCACGTGCGTTACTTGCTAATCCTCGTATTTTAATCTTAGATGAGGCAACGTCTAATATCGATACACATACAGAAAAATTAGTCCAAAACGGAATCGAGAAGCTATTAGAGGGTCGTACTTCATTTGTAATTGCCCACCGCTTATCGACAATCCGTGATTGTGACAAAATCATGGTAATTGGTAATGGTAATGTTGAAGAAAGTGGAACACATGAAGAGTTATTAAGATTAAAAGGACATTATTATAATTTATACATGGCGCAATATAGCTTTATCAATGATGGAGCTTAATGAATTATTTTGTATAAATTGAGGGTCGTTTTAGTTGTTTAACGAATAAGGGTAGATTCAGCTTATATAAGTTGAATCTACCCTTATTTATTATAAGTTGACGTTCATTTAGGTTTAATTACTTTAAGACAAGTTTCTTTATGAAAGATAAAATAGAACTTTTGCAATGAATTATTACGAACTCTTAATATAAGAATTAATTCTATGAATCTTGAAAAGTCATCTTAATATTTGTAGATGAAATATCTATATTTTCTGTGTTTTACTAATGTTAGAATATTAGTAATTAAATATTAATTAGAAAATGGAGGTAAAGTATGAAACTTAATTATGAAATAAATTTGGATGATTATATTGAATTTAATTTACATGAATTGAAAAACTCAAAAACTGTCCAAAAATCATTAACTAATAATCGAATTGCTGTAAGTTTAATTTATTTAGTAATACCATTTCTAATTTCTTTTCTACTAGAGCAACCTATAATCGGCTATTTACTTGCCTTTTCGTTAGTAGCGATTGTTATTTACGTTTATTTTCCAAAGTTATATTACAGAGCAAGTAAAAATAAAATGTTGAAACTTCTAAATAATAAAAATAACGAATCATTATTCGGCGAGCATTCACTTAAAGTTGATGAGAATGGCATTAAAGAAATTACACAATCAAGTGTTCATGAAATAAAATGGGATCATATCGTTGAAGTAAAAGGAACGAAGAAATACTTTTATATTTATGTTACAAGTATGAAGGCGATTATAGTGCCGTTAGAAGCAATTAAAGATGATATGGAGAAGTTATTGCAATTTTATCGAAAATATAATATTGAAGTTTTGTATTGTTAATGATTGTTGGCTTTTTTTTTTCAATAATAATAGTACACATCATCTTAAGTAACGCTGATTCTTAAAAGTTAGTAATTCCTGGTGTTTTGAAATTAATATTTATTTTCACTGTAAGTTCAAGTTATTTACCTAACTTGAACTTTTTTATTTTAAAGCACCACCACCTAATCAAGTAATATGAAATATGGTAAAATGAACAAAAAAGGGGATGCTCAAGTGGAAAATTGTATAAAAGTTTCAGTACGTTCGCTAGTTGAGTATGCTCATACAGCGGGAAGTATTGATTTAACATTTAAAAGTTCGGTTTCATTAATCGAAGGAACAAAGGCACATCAAAAAATTCAAAGTGAATACGGAGAATCTGATGTAAAAGAACGACATATTTCTGGAACCGTCGCATATGAACAATTGGAATTTCAAATTGAAGGTAGATGTGACGGATTATTATTAAATGATGATCAATACATAATAGAAGAAATTAAATCAACAATGAAGGATTTGAATGAAATAAGTGAAAATTCTTATCCGGTTCATTGGGCTCAAGCAAAAGTATATGGGTATTTTATTTGTGAAGAATTGCAGCTTGAACAGATCACCATCAAGCTTACTTACGTTAATATTTTATCGGAACAAAAAATGAGCTTTTATCTTTTGTTTACAAAAAATGATTTAACGAATTATCTGTATAAGATGTTAGAGAGCTATTATCCTTTTGCAAAATGGAAGTATGATCATATTGAATTACGTAATCAAACGATTAAAGATTTAAGCTTCCCGTTTCCTTCATTTCGAAAAGGACAAAGGAAACTAGCTGGAGCGGTATATCAAACAATCCAGGAAAGTAATAATTTATTTGCTATCGCTCCGACGGGTATAGGTAAAACCGTTTCAACCATATTTCCGACTATTAAAAGTATGGGTGAGAATAGTATAAATCGTATGTTTTACTTAACATCGAAAACGATTACTAGGACTGTTGCTGAAGAAGCGTTTAAGCGAATGACAGATCAAGGATTATGTATATCATGCACAACGATTACGGCAAAAGATAAAATTTGTTTTAAAGAAGAGACTATTTGTCAAAAGGAATATTGTGAATTTGCTAATGGATACTACGATCGGATAAATGGGGCTGTACTTGATATTCTTTCGTCTCAAACGGCTTTTACACGAGAGAAAATTGAAGAATATGCACGTAAACATAAAGTCTGTCCATTTGAATATTCGTTAGATTTATTAAATTCTTCAGATGCCATTATTTGTGATGTTAATTATATTTTCGACCCTAGAGTATCATTAAAGCGATTATTCGATGAACATAAACGTAGTTCGGTATTACTAATTGACGAAGCTCATAATCTTGTCGATCGTGCCAGAGAAATGTATTCTGCAAGTATTTTTAAATCTAAATTTTTAGAGTTAAAAAATAGATATAAAAGTATTAAAGATGATTTATATGAATCTGTAAATGACATTAATAAACGATTTATAGAATTAAGAAAAATTTGGAAGGATACTGTTGCTCCTGTTTCAAAGGAATTTGATGAGGATTTAATAGAGCTTCTTCACAAATTTAATGAAATAGCAGAAATTAAATTGCAGGAATTGGACGAGGATGATAATAAACAAATTCTACTAGATACGTATTTTGAATCACTCAACTTTGTTAAAATCGCAGAGTTTTTTGATGAACAGTATATTTGCTACTATGAGCTTTATAAAAGTGAGGTTCACGTAAAACTATTTTGCCTTGATCCATCTAAAGTAGTAAATGATGTTATAAAAAAATTTCGCTCTACTATTTATTTCTCAGCAACCTTAACGCCAGTACAGTATTTTCAAGATATGCTTGGCGATCAAGAACGTGATTATACGATTTCTATTGATTCGCCTTTTAGTAAAGAGCAACTTCAAGTAACAATTGACTCTTTATCGACCCGATATCAAGATCGTGAAAAAAATTTAGAAAGATTAGTCGATACGATTTATAAAGAAATTTCGAAAAGTAAAGGGAATTATTTAGTTTTCTATCCTTCTTATCAATATCTCATTCAAAGTATCGAATTATTTCAAACTAAGTATCCGACTATTAAAACGATTGTTCAAGAAAATGGAATGTCAGAATTTGAGAGAGAAGATTTTCTATTACAATTTAATAGTCTTAATGAAGAGACTTTAGTTGGATTTGCTGTATTAGGTGGAATTTTCTCCGAGGGGATCGATTTAAAGGGCGATCGATTAAATGGTGTCGTAGTAATTGGTGTAGGATTGCCACAAATCTGTTTAGAAAGAAATATTTTAAAAGATCATTTTAATTCGGTTGGGAAAAATGGGTATTATTATGCATATGTCTTTCCAGGGATGAATAAAGTCATGCAAGCAGGTGGAAGAGTTATCCGATCAGAAACGGATAAAGGGACTTTGTTACTAATAGATGATCGATATAAGAGTGCACTTTATCAAAATTTACTACCGGTAGAATGGAAATGAAATGTTAATAATTAAATAATTCGAAAAAAACAATTGATAATTATCAGAGTTTTTAATATACTAATCAATATAATTAAATAATCTTATCAAGAGCGGTGGAGGGACTGGCCCGACGAAACCCGGCAACTCTAGTGAAAACTAGAAAGTGCTAAATCCTGCAGGTATATAACCTGGAAGATAAGAGCGATATGTTATCGAACATAACCACTTCTTATTTTTTAAGAAGTGGTTTTTTATTTTGACTAAAATGGGGGATTTAATAATGACTAAGACAAAAGTAGCTTTAAATACGAAGGAAAAATCAATCGAAACAATTGCTGTACATGGAAGTAAAGGATTTGATCCACTAACTGGTGCAATCAGTTATCCTATTTATCAATCTGCAACATTTAAGCATGCAGGATTAAACCAATCGACTGGATATGATTATGCAAGATTACAAAATCCAACTCGAGAAGAAGTAGAAAATACTGTGGCAAAATTAGAAAACGCAAATTTTGGTGTTGCATTTGCAACTGGAAATGCAGCCGTTACAGCAGTATTAAGTTTATTTAAAAAAGGAGATCACGTAATTGTGTCAGATGATTTATACGGTGGAACATATCGTCTGTTTGAAGAAATCTATTCACCGTATGGAATTGAGCATAATTTTATTGATACAACTGAAATTGAAGAAATTCTGGCTTCACTTAAACCGAACACAAAAGGAATTTTTATTGAAACACCTTCAAATCCAATGATGAAAGTAACGGATTTAAAAAGAGTTGTTGAGATTGCAAAAGAACGAGACATTCTAGTGATTGTCGATAATACATTTTTAACACCTTATTTCTTCAAACCAATCGAATTAGGCGCAGATGTTGTTGTTCATAGTGGAACGAAGTATTTAGGTGGCCATAATGATACACTTGCCGGCTTTGTTGTGACAAACTCAGAATCTACGAATGAGCGTATACGCTACTATCAAAAATCAACGGGTGCAACTTTAGCTCCATTTGACTCTTGGTTAATTTTAAGAGGAATTAAAACATTGCACTTACGTATGGAATATAGTCAAAAAAATGCAATCGTACTTGCAAATTATTTAGAAAATCATCCGAATGTTACTGAAGTGTACTATGTAGGACTACCAACACATAAAGGGTATTCAATTATTAAAGAACAAGCAACTGGATTTGGGGCAATGATTTCATTTAAAGTGAAAGATTTAAGTTTAGTTGAACAAGTTTTAGGAAGTGTAAACGTCATTACATTTGCAGAAAGTTTAGGTGGAGTTGAATCGCTAATAACGTATCCTCATACTCAAACTCATTCTGAAATGCCTGAGGAATTTAAACGAAAGCTTGGTCTAGATGACCATACACTACGATTGTCAGTAGGAATTGAACATATCGATGATTTATTAAATGACTTAGAAAATGCATTGGGGTGATAAAATTGAAATTTGGAACTAAATTAATTCATAATGGAAATGAAGTGGATCCGACGACAGGTGCATTAAGTATTCCGATCTATCAGACTTCAACATTTCATCAATTTGATATTGAGAATTTTGGGAAATATGACTATGCAAGAAGTGGGAACCCAACAAGAGAAGCATTAGAAAATACAATTGCAAAATTAGAAAACGGTGTGCGCGGCTTTGCGTTCTCATCAGGGATGGCTGCTATTTCATCTGTTTTATCACTGTTCTCAGCAGGAGATCATATTGTTATTTGTGAGGATGTTTATGGAGGGACTTTCAGAATAGCGACGAAAGTATTAAATCGCTTTGGAATCGAGTTCACATTTGTAGACGCCTCAAATTTACAAGAGATTGAAGCAGGAATAAAGCCAAATACAAAGGGACTTTATTTAGAGACCCCATCTAACCCACTTTTGAAAATTACTGACTTAAGTGGTGCGATTAAACTTGCGAAAAAAAATGACATTCTAGTAATTGTAGATAATAGCTTTTTATCACCATATTTACAAAAACCACTAGACTTAGGCGCAGATATTGTCGTTCATAGTGCAACAAAATTTATAGCAGGCCATAGTGATGTAATTGGAGGTTTAGCAGTCGTAAATTCTGAAGAACTTGCACAAGAATTATACACAATCCAAAATTCATTCGGTGCAATTTTAGGCCCGCAAGATTGTTGGTTAACACTTAGAGGATTAAAGACACTAAAGGTTCGTATGGATGCGTATGAACAAACTGCTTCAAAATTAGCGAATTGGCTTTTAGAACAAGAAGAAGTTGAGGATGTCTATTACCCAGGATTAAAAAATCATCCTGGTCACGATATTCACTTTGAGCAGGCTTCGGGAGGAGGAGCAGTCCTTTCATTTACATTAAAAACAATTGAACAAACGACGAAATTCCTTCAAACAGTCGAAAATGTAGCAGTTGCTGTTTCACTTGGCGGTGTAGAGACAATCGTTTCATATCCTGTGAAGATGTCTCATGCAGCAATACCTGTTGATGTACGTGAAAGATTAGGTGTTAAAGATACACTAATTCGAGTATCTGTTGGATTAGAGGATCTTGAAGACTTAATTGAAAGTTTCCGAAAAGCTTTAAACGAAGGAGCAAGAGAAAAGCAAGCAGTACACGGCACGGGGAAATCTAATAATTAAAAGTACAATTTCAAAATGCGAACATAAATTGAACAATATTGATAAAGTTGTGAACTTCGTTGATAAATGACGTTTACTCGTTGATAAATCATTAAATCTCGTTGATAAATGACGTTTACTCGTTGATAAATCATAAAGCCTCGTTGATATATGACGATTATTCGTTGATAAATCATTAAATCTCGTTGATATAATACCAAATCAGGTTGATATGTTAATTCTAGAAAATGATTTTTCGAGATGAAATCAGTTCTATAATTGCAAAAACCGAACGATAATTAGTTGGAACGAGAAGAATATACTTCCAAATAAAGATGTTACACAAAATCCCACAAGGTTTCTTGTGGGATTTATACATGTTTTTTGATTTTGCACTTTTTTAATAAAGAGTTAAATGTATTTTAATTTCATATAGATCTGACTATGAAAGGAATATTTCCCCATCACCAACTTCCTCTTGAATTACTTCAGCTGCACCAATTAGTGCCAATGCATTACCAACTATTTGAATTGAGTCAGAAAGCACAATTTTTCTTTGTAAATCAAGTAAATTTATTTTATCTGAAGTGAACAATTGCTTAGAAACGAAAAAAGCTACGGATAATTGACCAGCTGTACCAATCCACATTCCTGATATGATATCTCTTTTCCCTTGAAAGATTGGATCTTTGTCGATTGAATATAATTTGGATAATGTAATCGTTTCATACAATTGTGCCACTGCTTTAACCCATGAGGCAGCCACGATTTGTCTTTCAAGACTTGCTTGTAAACTGTCATCATCTATATTAGTTTTCTGTTCTTGGTCTTTACCTTCCTTTTCCTTGAAATTTTCTTCTAGCATCTATTCCAACTCCAATATGAAAAATCTATTATTTATATAACTATTCAAGTTCATCTAATTGTGTTTCTATTCGATTTGTTATTTTTCTATTTCAAACGTTAAACTTTACTTAAAATGAGATAAAATACTATGACTAAAATTAATTAATTTTTAAATTTGAATTGTCTAATTTTGGACAAAAAAACCAGTTGACTGTTGATGGAAGATGATGAAAAGGTTTCACTTGTAATAATAAACGAATAATTTTTTAAAAAAATAATGTGATTGTTCGTATTTTTACTTGAAACCCTTTCATATTGATGGTATTCTATCTTAGGTTGAATAAATGAAATAACTTAAACCTTTTGGGGGTAAATATAAATGTATGATGTAATCGTTGTTGGAGCAGGTCCTGCTGGAATCTTTACTTGCTATGAATTAACTTTAAAAATGCCGAATGCTAAAGTAATACTTGTTGATAAAGGACATGATATATTCGCAAGACATTGCCCGATTTTACAAAAGAAAATTGAAAAATGTCCGCCTGCTGCAGGTAAAAAAGAATTTTCAGGATGCTTACCAGCATGTTCAATTACAAATGGTTTTGGTGGTGCAGGAGCATATTCAGATGGGAAATTTAATATTACAAGTGAATTTGGTGGATGGATGACAGATTACTTATCAGACTCACATGTAGTAGAATTAATAAAATATGTTGATGAAATTAATTTACAACATGGAGCGACTGAATCGATCACTGATCCATTAACTGAAGAAGTAAGAGACATTGAACGTCGTGGTTATGCTGCAGGACTAAAATTATTACGTGCACAAGTTCGTCATTTAGGAACTGAGCAAAACTTAGAAATTCTAAAAAGTATATATGAATATTTAAAAACGAAAATTGAAATGAGATATAAAACTGAAGTAGAGGACTTATTAACTGAAAAAGTTGAGGGTATTCATAATGTTAGAGGTATTAAATTAAAAAATGGTGAAGAATTACTAGCTGAGAAAGTTGTCATTGTACCAGGTCGTGATGGATCAAAATGGTTAACTGATGTGATGAAAAAACGTCGTTTAAAAATGTCAACGAACCAAGTAGATATTGGTGTACGTGTAGAAACTTCAAATGTTGTTATGGAAGAAATCAACAAGCACTTATACGAAGGTAAATTTGTATTTAACACTAGCGTGGGTACTAAAGTCAGAACATTCTGTAGTAATCCATCTGGTCACGTAGTAGTTGAAAACCATTCTGGTATTATGACTGCTAATGGTCACGCTTATAAAGACCCTAAATTAGGAAGTCCAAACACAAACTTTGCATTATTAGTATCACATCAATTCGCAGAACCATTTGATAAACCAAATGAATATGCACATGAAGTTTCACGCCTTGCTAACATGCTTTCACATGGTGGTGTAATTGTACAAAAATACGGAGATATCTTAAGAGGTCGCCGTTCAACTGAAAAACGTATTAAAGAAGGGTTTTTAGAACCAACTTTAAAAGAAGCAGTGCCAGGAGATTTAGGATTAGTGTTACCATACAATACAATGAAAAGTTTAATTGAAATGGTTGAAGCATTAAATCACGTTACACCAGGTATCGCTGCAGAACACACACTTTTCTATGGCGTAGAAGCAAAATTCTACTCAGCTCGTCCAAAATTAAATGAACACTTTGAAAGTGAAATCTCTGGATTATATCTAGGTGGAGATGGAGCTGGCGTAACTCGTGGTTTAGCTCAAGCAAGTGCATGTGGCGTATGGATCGCCCGTGATATCATTACGAAAATTGGAAGTAAAGAGAAAGAATTAGTTACGGTTTAATACTTACTTGAAAAACCTCTAATGCATTTTGCATTAGAGGTTTTATATTATTATAAAATATTCTCAAAGTTTAGCTTAAAAAGGAATTACTGATATACGTTAGTAGATGTATAATGAATAAAAAAACTTTAAGGTAGGTGAACTCTTGAAATCAAAAACAAAATATCAAACGTGGATCCGAATTTATAAACTGATCATATTCTTAGTAATTTCACTCGTTCTACTTTTAATAGCACTATTACCGATCAATACATACGTGCGAATCCTCTCAGGTATTATAGCACTGCCTTTTATTTATATAACATTTATACTTTCCTATTCGATTTATCAATTTGCAGCGAATGGAGGGAATTATCAATCAAAAATACATGATTTAATTGTTTCGAAAGTGAATTGGGATGGAAATGGCAAAATTCTAGATATTGGAACGGGTAGCGGTTCTTTGATTATTAAACTCGCAAAGGCTTTTCCTAAGTCCACTTTAACTGGAATTGATTATTGGGGTGGTAATTGGGAATATTCAAAAGCACAATGCCAGCAAAATGCAGAAATAGAAGGTGTCGCAAACCAAATTGATTTTCAGAAAGCAAGTGCTTCTGAGCTCCCTTTTAATGACGATGAATTCGATCTAATTGTAAGTTGTCTAACAATTCATGAAGTAAAGGATCGAAGTAATAAAACGGATGTAATGAAAGAGGCATTAAGAGTATTGAAACCTGGTGGGAAATTTGTTTTCTTAGATTTATTTATGGACGAAAAAATATTTGGTGACGAAAATGAGCTATTAAATGAATTACAGAAACATAGTGTATCCGTATTGAACAGCTCTACAATTGATAATGAGATGAAATTGCCAAAGCTTCTATTACATAAAAAAGTATTAGGAAATGCGATGATTTTTAGTGGAAAGAAATGAATGATTAAAAAGGAGACTAAAATGGAAAATAGAGAGAAAATTTATTATAAACGCGGAACAGAAGAATTAAAAATGAAAAATATTCGTGCCCATAAGCTTGTTCAAGAGTTTAATAACATTAGTGTAGAATCGTTCGAAAGAAAAGAAGAAATTATAAAAGAGCTGTTTGGAACTGTAGGAGAAAATCCGAGTATTGAACATAACTTTCATTGTGATTTAGGTTATAACATTCATGTAGGTGATAATTTCTATGCTGGTTATAACTGTACTATCTTAGATATGGCAGAAGTGAGAATAGGAAAAAACTGCATGATTGGCCCGAATGTTGGAATCTATACAGCTGGCCATTCTATTGAACCAAACGATCGTAATAAAAGTGGTTATGCGATACCGATTACGATTGGTGATGATGTGTGGATTGGGGGAAGTTGCACTATTTTACCTGGTATCACGATTGAGGATAATTCAATCGTTGCTGCTGGTTCAGTAGTTACGAAGGATGTTCCTGCTAATACAGTAGTGGCTGGCAATCCGGCTAAATTTATAAAAAGTATATAATATGAGAAAATTAACTAATCTATTTAACAATTGATTTATATGGTAGGAACTATTGGACTGTTTTTACAGTCTTTTTTTTATAACCTTTGAGTGTAGTTAAATTGAAAAGGACTTATGTAAGAGTAGTAGAAATAAACTATTAATACGATCACAAAATAAAGGAGAGCTTTTAATGGGAATAAAGACAGCGATGGAAATTCAAGAACGAATTGTCATACTATTGATTCTCTTTTCTTTTGATATCTTTTTTCACCTCTCATATTTGCTCTTTTTTCTTTTAGTTATAATATATTGGCCAGTTAGTTATTATTTTTTAGAAAAACGTCAATTTCGTTCTAGTATAAAATATTTAATCTTTATTATTGGTCTTTTATTAATTTTGTTTATATATAGGAATTTCTAAAACAACGGAATCTTTGGATAAAGATGTTGGATCTAGGAGTGTGCCTAATGCCGATCATAAAAGTATCTATGTTAATTAATGCTCCAATTGAACTATGCTTTGATTTAGCGCGAAATATTGATATTCATATGGAATCAACATCCCATACAAATGAAATAGCAGTTAAGGGACGAACAAGTGGCTTAATTGAACTAGGAGAATCAGTGACTTGGGAAGCTACTCATTTCGGCATTCGTCAGCAGTTAACGTCAATTATTACAGAGTTTGATCCACCGAATAGATTTGTAGATGAAATGGTTAGTGGAGCATTTAAAAGGTTTAGGCATGAACATATATTTGAACTAAAGGATGATGGAACTTTGATGACGGATGTATTCAATTACACTTCACCAATAGGAGCACTAGGCAAGTTGGCGGATATACTGTTTTTAAAATCATATATGGAACGGTTATTATGGAAAAGAAATACATTTATAAAAAATTATGCAGAAAAATTATAGAGTTGGTAAAAGTGTGGAAGAAAGCAATGTCTTTATTAAAGTGACAAACTAGAAATACTCACTAGGACTATTTTAAAATCTTTTGAATATAATTTAGAAGATTTAAATAGAGCTGGGGGGATGTAACCTGAAAAGAATTGCATTTTGCTTCGTTTGTTTCTTTTTGTTGTTTTTATCGAGTGTATCAACATCAAATGCAGCATCTCGCTATTTAGATCAAATAGAGAAAAATAATCGTAAGGAAGTTAATTATTATGTTAAAAATTCAACTTCGATCGTCGAACAAAAGGAATTGAATGTAACAATTAAAGGCCAAACGACAGACGAGAAAGCAATGGCGATTGCTGTAAAATACAACACAGTAAGAGATGATTTCTTTAAAACTGCAAATTATAATACTTTTTTACTGGATGAAAAAACAGGTGAAATCCTGAATTCAAGTAATCTTGTCTCGTCGAAATCATTTGATGAATTTACAAAAAAACATATAAATGATGGCGACAATGATTTTAGATGGAAAAATGAGTTAATTGTTTTGTTGTTAGTGTTTATTACAATCATTTTCATTCCGATTTTTGCTTCTAAATTAAATGAATAATAAAAAGACTGTTTCGACAGTCTTTTTGTTTTGTAAAAAAACTATTTTCATAGAGGATAATTATAAATCAGAGTTTAATGTCAGCATCTATTTATTATGTTGTCGGATTAGTTTAAAATTAACTTGATGTACTAATTCTTTCAAATTCAATTATTAATGAAAGAAAATATGATAAATAAAGACTAAAAATTTATGGCTAAATATAGAAAAAATACCGAATGTTTCAATAATAAAACCGATGATCCAAAAAAGTAATCCTACTTCTAAGTTGTATGAGTCATTATTGTTGTTAAAGACCCATCCTAGAAGAGAAAATAGTATTCCGAATAGTATCAAAATCAAGGCTTCAATCAACGTACATCACCAGCCTTTTACATATTTTAAAACTTGACCAGTTGTCAGATGTATAAAAATCGCTCTAGATTTTTTTAATATAATTCAAGTTAGGAGTTAAGAATATGATCCAATCAATTGTTCATATTGCTCTTGTCGTAAAAGATTATGATGAAGCAATCGAGTTTTATACAAAGAAATTACACTTTAATTTAATTGAGGATACGTATCAACCTGAACAGGATAAAAGATGGGTAGTAATATCTCCACCCGGTTCAAATGGAACAACTATTTTACTAGCAAAAGCATCTAAAACTGAGCAAGAGCCATTCATCGGCAATCAAGCTGGTGGGAGAGTTTTTCTATTTTTAGGTACAGATGATTTCTGGAGAGATTATAATGAAATGATTTCAATAGGAAT